>JAAZMI010000094.1 GCA_012798895.1 Bacillota bacterium | reverse complement strand
TTACGGCCAGCCCCCGGCCAAAGAACGATTCTCCGGCAAAAACCCCCACTTTGACCGGCTGGCTGCACCGCAGGAAGATATCGCCACCATTTTCGACGATTACTTCCCGGCATTTTTTCAGCAGCCATTCCCCGGTAAACTGGGCAAAGGCGCCGGCTACGGCGGCCATCGGCCCCACACCGGCCAGGTTTCCGGCCCGCACCATTTCCAAAGCGATGGGCGGCGCCCCGCTGCCGGCGAGGTGGGGGTGCAGCGTCCGGGCAAATATGGGATCTCTCTGCAGGTATTCCTCTAGAATACGCCTCTTTTGCCAGACAAATCTCTCTGTTTTTTCCGGCAGGTCATGGGTGTACGCCTCCCGGTCGACCGCAATCCACAGGTCGGTCTCTTTCACGGCAACGGTAAAGTGAGCCATCCCCGCCGGGCAGAGATCCTGCCGGTAATCTTGCCGGGATACCTGCATTTTAATAGCGCGCCTCCATGGCCCTCGACGGGCACGCCGTGAGGCAATGTTCACACACGATGCATTTTTCATTGTAGAATTTTACCGTCATCTCCGGCCTCTCCACCACCAGCGCGCCGGCCGGGCAGATCACGCTGCAGGCCCCACAATGGGTGCAGCGTTCTTCGATCCAAACGATCTCTTGTTCCAAAGGAAGGACCTTCACGCCCCGGGATTGCAAAAAATTAATCCCGGCCTCAAAATCATCTTTATCGCCGCTGATCTCCACCACTGTGCGCCCCTCTTTACGAGGGTTGATATCCGCCTTCAGAATATTGACCATTAGATCATAGTCTTTAATCAGATAATAGGTAAAGGGTTGTTCGGTCACCGTTGGGGGAAAATATAATACGATCTTCTTTTTCATGGAGGGCACCTCCAGGGTATATTCAACAAAAATTTAAACAAGTCCTTTATAATCGATCTCCGCTGCATCGCGGGGCAGGGTAAAGACAGGTTCGGTCAGCAGAAATTCGCCGTTTTGAATCCATTCCTTAAGGATACCGGCGATCTCTTTGGCCCCGGGATAGCTGGAGAGCGAAGCGGTGGGGACGACCTTGTCGCCGATCGTGATCTCCCCGCTTTTAAGCTGGGCGTAGCTGACCCGCCCCAGCGGCTCTCCCTTTCCCTGGGGATAGTCCTCGCTGTAATCCACGATCGGGGCAAAGATCTCTGCATCGCTCACAGCAGTCTGTTTCAACATCTCCACATCGAGTATGGGAATGGGGATGCCGATGCCCACCATCAGGGAGGCGCCGTAGCCCATGAAGCTGACACCCCGCAGCCAACGGGGAGACATCTGTTTCAGATCTCCCATCACCGCCAGGGTGCCGGCCGGCGAGATCGGAACGCCGTTTTCGCCCCGGGCCGCACCTGGGGAATGCTGCGTGCCGAACCAGCTTACATAGCCCGCCCCGCCCCCCAGGAAGATCTTGGTTCCCATCCCGATAGTGCGATAATAGGGGTCATTAAAGAGAGGGGAGAGCTGCCCGGCAGTGCTGTAATTTGCATTTCCCAGATGTGGCTTGAGTATGCCCATGTAGGTATAGATGGTCTTGTCCGTAAGGTTTACGGCCACATTATAGTTCTGATAAGCATTGCGGGGGTTGAAGAGCACGGCCTGGGGGATATCGGCGAGGCGAATCATCCTTTCGAATTGTTTGCGGGGATAACAGTCGGTGCCGTATCCTTCAGCTTCCAAAAGCACTTCTTTCCCCGCCACCAGATCCTCTATAACATGTCCACCACCGTAACGAAACTCGCCGGGGTGCGGCTTATTGCCCGGATCTGTCTCCGGGAGCTGCGTAGCCCCGAGGAAAGCATCGACAACCGCCAGGCCGCTGTAGGCTTCAACCCCGTTTAAAAAAGTGCGGGTCATCTTCATGCGCGGCTGGGGATGCCCCAGATTAAAGAAAGCCCCCGACGAGCACATCGGGCCAAAAGTGGCAGTGGTGACCACATCTACGGTCGCTGCCGTCTCCTCCGGACCCTGCTCGCGGACCATGGAGATCACCTCTTCAGCAGTGACAACAACTGCTTCTCCGGCCCTGATCCTGGCATTGATTTCCTCATAAGTTTTCTTAACCAACCTAAGGGCACCCCCTTTAATATTTTAATCCTGTGCATTGTTTTCTACGTAAAACCCGGAAAGGCTCCGGCTTAAGCCGGGCCAGATGCATGCACCGGCTTAAGGAAATAATACCTTTACTGCAGAAGCGTGTCAAGGGAAAGGATCCAAACACAGAGAAAAAAACCGTTTAGATCATGCTGAACAAGGCGGCCCCCCGGCTTTGGAGACACAGGCCCGGAGGCTCCGTGCCAAGGGCGGCAAAAACGTAGGCTAAAATCTTAAAACATCTTAAAGATTAAATGATGCAAAATCAGGGATGTTATTGCTGAATGGGGATCTTGTTTAAACAGCGATCGCATAATCATTTTCCGGAACGAGGATAAATTACCCGTTAGTTATTGACACAGTGGAACCGTCCCCCTGTGTTAAAGTGCACAAAAGAACCGTCCCCCTGTGTCGCTTAACTGTCCCCCTGTGTTAAAGTGCACAAAAGAACCGTCCCCTTGTGTCATATTTATACAGTGGCATCTTCCGGCTTCGTTGCCAAACCGGCCCCTCTCTGCTACAATTATTTTGAGGATGGTGTTTTTAGTGAATGGGTTTAAAATTACTCCCCAGCAGATCGCCCGCATCGGGTTCATCGCCGGCCTCTATGTAACCTTCACTTTTTTGTTGTCGGCGATCAGCTTTGGCCCAATACAGGTGCGCATCGCCGAAGCCTTAACCCTTTTGCCTATTCTCTACCCGGAGGCGATCCCCGCCCTTTTTCTGGGCTGCCTTCTTGCCAACCTGCTGGGGCCCTTTGGCGTGGTGGATATTATCTTTGGCAGCCTGACCACATTGATCGCCGCCTTTTTAACCTACTACTTTCGCCGGAGCATC
>JAAZMI010000093.1 GCA_012798895.1 Bacillota bacterium | reverse complement strand
GGGCAGCATCCCCAGATATTCAATTCTAAAAAGACAGGGGTACAGGGTGGTAATAATAGACAAACATTTGGTGTTTTACAAAGTAAATGAAGATGAAAAGCTGGTTATTGTTCATGCCATCGTGGATAGGAGACGGGAATATCTTAATTTGGTTTAGTTAGATAATCCTCATGGCCTTAATCCAGGGAGTATGGCGGTTTTTCCGGTATTGCGCATTTGTAGCAAAATGCGACAGTAAGAGGTGTCTCCATTGTTAAATTATAAGAAGGGAAGGATCAAAAAACAGGGAGCGATGTTTTTGAAAAACACCAAACTATTTTCGAAATGTAATTCGAATAACTTATTAAAAATATCAGGAAAACATACTGGATATGGGGCAGGCAATATTATTACAATCGGATGGCCGGCTGGCGAAAGCGGGCCATCTAGTGATAGATCGAAAGGCTTTTCGTTTGTCTATTCCTTGAAGCCGAGAAAATATTGCTGGTAAGGGTTCTCCCGGATCTGCTAGGCGGTTTCTTCATCGGAAAGGCCTAAGGTCTCCTAGATGATTAAAGTACCAAGGCTACCCGGGCCGGTTTTGCCACATTGCCTGTATTACTGGGGAAGAGATCTGCATAGCTATCTTCAATTTCATCCCAGGGGATCATGTTAGCTTTGATTACCCAGCGGTTATCAGCCGAAAGGGCGCCACTGAAGGGCAGGATGAAATCATCAATGGTTAGCTGGTTGTTTTTTTTCGATATATTTTGGTTACCTCATAGTGCAAGGTTTTGGAGGGCCTGTAAAGGTTTTCTTTGCACTTATTATATCATAAAGATGGGCTAAATGCAGTAATTATCGGGATCTAAGGGTTGTGCAGGAAACCCTTCTTATCTACTAAGCTTAACTGTCCGCTGCTTTCCCGGATGCGTTTATGCGCCAGGGCCACGTAATCCGGATTTATTTCGTACCCAAGGTAATACCGGCCGCCTTTTAGTGCGGCAATACAGGTCGTACCGCTACCACAAAACGGATCCAAAACTATCTCTTCTTTAAACGTGTATAGCTGGATCAGGCGCTGGGGTAGCTCTACCGGAAACGGAGCAGGGTGTCCGATCGATTTAGCGCTTACAGCGGGAAAAGTCCAGACGCTCTTTGTCCACTCCAAAAAGTCTTCTCTTTGCATGGTGTTTTCCTTATTGCCCCGTTTTCTAGAGAAAGACTCCTTAGAAAAAACCAAGATATATTCGTGAACATCCCTTAATACCGGATTGGAAGCCGACAACCAACTTCCCCAAGCTGTAGAAGGACTGGCACTGGCAGCTTTGTTCCAAATTATCTCTCCACGCATTAGAAAACCAATATCCAGCATATCTTCGATGATATAGGCATGTAAAGGCAGATATGGTTTCCGGCCTAAATTGGCGATATTAATACAAGCCCTTCCGCCGGTGACAAGCTTTTGATATGTTTCTTGAAATACTCTTTTTAGTAGGGCACGATATTCTGTCAGAGATAAATTCTCATCGTACTCCTTATTGGCATTATAGGGCGGTGAAGTGACCATTAGGTGCACGCTATAATCAGGTATCTCTTCCATCAGCTCGCTTGTCTTACAGTAGATCCGGTTAAGGTATTTCGGATCAATTTTATTTTCGATGTATTTAACATCTTTCCCCGGTTTTTTTTGTCCCTTGTACAGTTTGCTGCTATAAAAATCTGATGAATCGTGGTTAACTCTTCCCGGAGCCCCAAAAGAACTTGTCTTCGTACCGCTTTTTTCTCTATTATTAAACATTTCACCCTCCGATTAATTTTAAAAACTCTTTTGCTTTTTCCGTATAGGTTGTTTTTTCATTCGCAACTTTGATAATCATTCCTAGATCTTTTTTGCTTTTCATGCCGGAAAAGAAATTCATTTCTTTTGAAATTAGATCACAGATGCACGTTTTTAATTCATTAAATTTATCAAACCTATAAAACCCTTTTTCTTCTGTGGATTTTATATTTTCTGCAGTGTCAATGGGTTTTGGGTTAATTGACCAAAAACCTTGAATAAATCCGATTCTTTTTAAATGATCGACCTTATCGTAATAACTACTTGTTATCGGGGTGTTTCCAACTATAATGATCGGTATGTTTGATGAATTTAAGGTCGCCCTAACATTTGCACTTTTACCGATAGCCTTTAACATTGAGTCAGACCTTAATAGTCCAGGGGTTCCTTGGTGAGACTTATAATTACCAACGCATTCTAAAATAATATCTGGCTTGTGTTTTGTTAACTCCCAATTCCAAACAATAGACATTTTTACTTCAATAATTGTTAAAATATCCTTGGCTTTTTGCATTTTATCATTGTTCACGGATATGACAACATCGGCCGGCGAACTTTTAGTTAAACCCAATTCTTCACACACTGCACCTTGAACAGCAAACAATTTTTTGTTTTTGACGGTGCTTTGTATTAGATCGGCAACCCATTTTTCGGTAAATTTTCCAATTAGGGAATTTCTACTTTGCAAGGTACCTTTTTTCCCTTTATATCCTTTTGGCCAATATGCCAAATATTTATCGGAATCTGTAATATAAAACAATTTCTCCGGGGTCTCAGTTTCCATATATTTTAAGAAAAATTCCTTTTCCGCATCCTTATTCCAGGGTTTTTTCATTTTATCACCCTTATTATGGCGTTTTCGATGGTAAAATAAATCTATCATTTGTCCACCTATTATAATTCAACAATATTGTGAAAACCCCTGCTTTTTACACAGGAATTACCCCCCCCCAAATGGCAGGGTTGAAAAAATCAATCAGTGGGAAAACGGGGGTGCAGACATTTTCTTGGACGGTTTAGGCCGTCAACCCGAAGCTCTGTCGGTATTCCATTGGGCTTATCGCACCCAATGATAACTTGATTCTTTTCTCATTGTATCAGACCAGGTACCCATCCAGGGTATCAATAAATTCCTTTATGCTGACCCCCGCCCAGGATCGGTTATAAAACATCTCATTCTTAACCCGGCCGAAGAACCCTTCACAGGCTGCGTTATCCTGTGGGCAGGCTTTACGGGACATTGATTGTGTTAGGCCGATCTTAGCCATCCGAGATACCCACCCCGGCCATCGGTAGTGGCCACCGCGATCTGAATGAACTAGGGGGTGTACCCCGTCCTTAAGGGTACTAGTTGCGCGGTCAAGCATGCTGTTGGCCAGTTCGGCGTTGGGGCTTGTCCCTATTGGCCAACTAACCACCATGCCATCAAAACAATCTACAATAGGGGAAAGGTATACCTTCCCGGCTGGGATCGCGAACTCTGTTATGTCGGTAAGCCATTTGACATTTGGTGCTGTGGCGTGAAAATCACGCTTGATCAGGTTATCCGCAGCAGGTACACTTTCTCCCTGGTATGCGCTGTATTTACGCCGCGTTTTTATAACGACAGCGAGGCCACACTCAAACATCAGGCGCCGTACAACCTTTTCGGAAACACGCGTTCCTTCCCGCTTCAGCAGGGCGTGAAGACGGCGGTACCCGTATCGTTTCTTGTTTTTATAAAATAGCTCTGTAATGTGGTGTCGTAGCTTTTCATACTTGTCCGGTAATGATGCAATCTTACGGTGATAGAAGTAGCTGCTACGGGCAAGTCTGAGGCAGGCCAGCAATTCTTTCAAGGGATGCTCATTTCTTAGGGCGTCGACCAGAAAGGCTTTTTCTTTGTTTGTCAGGTTTTTCGGATCGGCACCCGGGTCTTTTTTTATTATTTCCGCCCTTCCTTCAAGGATATCTTTCTCCAGCTTCAACCTTTTTATCTGGTGCTTCAATGTTTCAATTTCAGACAATAGGGTATCCCTGTCATCGGGTAACGGCTTGTCGGCTTTACTTGACATTGTTACGTTTCCACCTCCAGGAAGCAGTCGGGTGCATAGCGTGAACACTGCTTCTTTCTTCTGTTCCGGTGTAGGCTTTATACCGCCAACACGCCTTTTACGTCGCCCCGGCGCCAACTCGTCGCACCAGGATCTGAGTTTTTCGCGCGAAGGGTACCCCAGTGCCCTGACGGTGCGTGAAAGGTTACGGCCATGTTCAAGATAATGCTTTACCGCCGCGCATCTGTAATATTTAATGTACAGTTTAATTGCCTTTTCACGTTTTTCTTTTGAATACATGCAGACCCCTCCTGTCTTTTTCTAGAGTCCAAGATTTTGTCCGCATGTTCCTTATACAGGATGGATATCTACCAGCACTAATTCCTCCAATTCTCAGAACAGACTATATTTCACTTCTCGATAAGGCACATGAGGATGATAAACTATTTATTAATTTTGTAATAGAAAGAGAGTTAGAATCACAATGGGGTTTGCTTTTCGGAGCTTGTTCTTCGTTCGGGTTGAAAAATATGAGGGCAAGGTGTTTTCTACTGTTCAAATGCTGCCCGGGGGTAGGGTGCCCGGGCAGCGGGATAGAGAGTCCGGTTCCAGGTATGGGTGGCCGACATCTGTTCGTCAGTCCGAAGATAAAAGTTGTGGTTAACCCGGTTTGGTATATCGGGAACCGGATCGTTCCAAGTGGCATCAATGTGGTACCAATTATTGTTTAGGTTAACCAGATTCCAAACATGTTTTTCTCCCCCGGCTTGCCCGGAGATAATACGGGTTTTGATACCGGTTTTGTTCAGCATTTTATGTAGAAGCAAGGCGTAGCCCTGACATACGGCCCGGCCCTTGGCAAGGGCGGCATAGGCGGAATGTTCCTTGCGATCTAGGTCATAGGCTACATTGGCCACTATGTAATCATGTATGGTTTTAACTTTCTGGTGTTCGTTCATCCCTGGTTCCAAGATCTTCTGCAAAATGCCTGCAGTTTGGCGTTCTACATAATCCTCTTCCTTTTTCGTTGCCAGATATTGAAAATTAAATTCTATATCCAGATCTTTGCCGGTCTCATCGGCCCAGCGTATGTTGTAGCCGCTTAGGGAATAACGCAGATAATCGTCCTGTGCCAGGGCTTCTTCCAGCATCGCTTCCACGGCATCCGGCATTTTTAAAGGGCCTCCGCTATAGCTTATCTTTAGCAGGGAGGTTCTCTGTTTTAAGGCCCTGGCCAGAGCTTGCTGCAGATCGGCCCGGGAGCCGGCGTTTTTTTCCTGATGATCTCGGGAGAGGCCACCTCTATCAGATGATGATCTCTCGTTTTCCAATGGGAGATCCCGGTTTAACTCTACGGTACATGTGTCTTCTGTTTTTATGTTTACCAATTCAACTTGCGAAATATAAAATAATCGGGCCGGATCATCGGCATATCCGGGCCAGATCTGAACGGCCAGCCCCAACTGAACAGGCCCGGGTTGCTTAAAAGCCACTTTATAAAAAGATCCTTCTTTTTCCCCGACGCAGTTATTGTTAAAAGTGGAATACCAGCAGAAAGCCCCGGGTGGAAAAGCAAAATGGCCAATCTCCCGCACATAATCCAGAGGCTTTCCCCCTTCGTGCGCTACGGTGAAATTCTTAACCCGCCACCCGGCGGTGTAATTTAAAATCGTAAAATAACGGTTGGCCGGAGTGCGCAAAAGTTTCCCCCCGGAACCTGCATCGGCAACGACCAATCCGTTACCGCTATAACGGGGCTGGTCTTGACTTTGGGAACGGGTGTCCGCTTTAGCACTGTTTGACAGCAGTTTATCCAGACTGTGTTGGACCGCAGTCTCTTTTACCAACCCCGGCGTCTTCGAATGGACCGGGGTTATTGCTGTAAGCAACCCGGCAGGCCGGGCCGGCGCCCGCTGCATTGCTGTTTCAGATCGGGGGGCAGAAGAGCGGATAATTCCCCGGGCTGCTGTAGATACCGGGTGAGTAGCAGGGAAAACAGAAGCGGCTAAAATAGATAACAAAAATACAATAGAAAATAGGCGAATCCCAATGTTTTTGCGGGGCATTTTTTCTCCCTTCCCACAGGTTGAGACTGTTTTTTCTTTTCTCATAATAATACCACCCTAAATTATAGCATATTTCATAAAGCATGATCTGTTTGTTTTTGCCCCCATTGTGTCAATACCTGGCGGATAGGTTACCATCATTCCAGAAAATGATTATAAGATCGCTTTCTATACAAGATTCCCACTCAACAATGCATTCCTGATTCTGCATCTAATTTTGTAGTATCTAATCTTTAGGGTATTTTACAATTCATTGACCGGATTTGTCTGGTTGTAGAATAAGAGATTGCTTCTTCGGGACAGGTTTGCCGGCAGTTGGGTTCAACGCACATCATTGTCACGAGAATTAGCAAAAATGAGAAAAGAGGGGCTGGTCCTGTTTGACAAAGATTCGATCACTATTTTGGGGCAAAAAAGGGATAATTGATGGATTATTTGGTTTTAAAATTTTCCTGAAGGTGAAAAAAGCTGTTTTATAGAAATATAAAATATTAAGGAGTAAAAAGGGTTAAAGGAAGCAAAAAAACGAAACTTCAAGGGAATAGAGCAACGATTTATCGGTTCCAGAAGGCAATAAAATCGGCTGTTTTGGCGGGAGGGGGTGAATAAGATGAAGGAGATCCTCATCAACCTCGAACATTGTCTCGGCTGCAAGAGCTGTGAGCTTGCCTGCGCCGTGGAGCATTCAGCATCCAAGAATATCTTTGCCGCGCTCTTTGAGGAACAGCTTCCCATTTCCCGTGTTCATGTAGAGGCGGGGCGGGAATTTAATTTTCCGCTGCAGTGCCGTCACTGCGCTGATGCACAATGTATCAAGGCCTGCATCAGCGGTGCCCTGTGGCGGGAGGAGGAAACCGGCCTGGTCAAACATATCCCGGAAAAATGTGTCGGCTGCTGGATGTGTGTGATGGCCTGCCCTTTTGGCTCGATCGTCCAAGACAGAAAAGAGCAGGTTGCTCTAAAATGTGATCGCTGCCCGGAGCGGGAGATCCCCGCCTGTGTAGAGGCGTGCCCGACCAAGGCGATTTCATTGCAAGAGGTGCCGTCCTATGCCCGGGAGAAACGCCAGGCCTACCTGGCTAATTTTCAAGAAGTATAGCCCCCGGCCATAGTTTCATCTCCGGCCGGTTCTGTTTCACAGCGTCAGGCAATCTACCTTCGTTATTTTGAAAGTTTCAAAGATTTTAAAATAAGGAGAGGAGAAAGTATGAGTCAGAATAAACATGCTCAAAAAAGCATCGATCCCGCCAGCCAGACTATGCTGGCCAGGGCTGAACAGGAAGGTGTGGAGACGGCCTGGGATCGGCTTCATAAACAAGAACCCCAGTGTGGTTTTGGCATGCTGGGCCTGTGTTGCCGCAACTGCAATATGGGTCCCTGCCGCATAGATCCTTTTGGCGACGGCCCGGAGCGGGGAGTTTGTGGAGCCAATGCCGATACAATCGTGGCACGCAACTTGTTGCGCGCTATCGCTGCCGGGGCAGCCGCCCACTCGGATCACGGGCGTGATATCGTGGAAGCCCTTCTCCATGCGGCGGAAGGGAAAGCACCTGATTACGAGATCAAAGATAAAGAAAAACTGGCAGCCCTCGCCCAAGAATTGAAGGTGCCCCGCGAAGGCCGTTCTGAAAAAGAGATCGCCCTGGATGTTGCCAGAAAGGCTCTGGATGAGTTTGGCACCAGCAAAGGGCATCTCGAACTTTTGGAGCGCGCCCCGTCCCAGAGAAAAGAAAGATGGGGCGAACTGGGGATTACTCCCCGCGGCATCGACCGGGAGATCGTGGAGATCATGCATCGCACCCATATCGGGGTGGATACGGATTATGTTAATCTCATTTTACAGGGGTTGCGTGCTGCTATCTCCGACGGTTGGGGAGGTTCTATGTGGGCCACCGAGCTGTCCGATGTTCTGTTTGGCACACCGGAACCGCATCGCGGGGAGAGCAACCTCGGTGTTTTAAAAGAGGACGAAGTAAACATCATCGTCCACGGGCACGAACCCACCCTTTCGGAGATGATCGTTCTCGCCGCAAAAGATCCGCAGCTGATCGAGCTGGCCCGGGCCAAAGGCGCGCAAGGGATCAATCTTTGCGGGATGTGCTGCACCGGCAACGAGCTGTTGATGCGGCACGATGTTCCGATCGCCGGCAATTTCCTGCAGCAAGAGCTGGCCATCATCACCGGCGCAGTGGAGGCGATGATCGTCGATGTGCAGTGTATCATGCCCGCCCTGACGGACGTGGCCGGGTGTTATCACACCAAGATCATCTCCACCTCTCCGAAAGCCAAATTCTCCGGTGCCCAACACGTTGCCTTTGATGAAGAAAAGGCTCTGGAGGCAGCTTTGGAGATCGTCCGCATCGCCGTGGAGAACTTTACTTACAGAAACAAGGACAAAGTTTTTATTCCTTCCGATAAGATGGAATTTGTGGCCGGTTTCAGCACCGAGGCGATTATTTCGGCCCTGGGCGGCTCCCTCGATCCCTTGTTGGATGCGATCAAAGAAGGAAACATTAAAGGCATTGCGGCCATCGTCGGCTGTAATAACCCTAAAATCAAACATGATTACGGCCATGTTGCCCTTGCCGAGGAGCTAATCGCCAGAGATATTCTGGTCGTAGAGACCGGTTGCGCAGCTATTGCCAGCGCCAAAGCCGGGCTTCTTCTGCCGGAAGCAGCGGCCAAGGCCGGGCCGGGCTTGAAGGCGGTTTGTGAAGCGCTGCAGATCCCGCCGGTGTTGCACATGGGTTCCTGTGTGGATATCAGCCGCATCCTGGTCGTGGCGGCGGCAGTGGCCAAGGCCCTGGATGTCGATATCAGTGCTCTGCCCTTGGCCGGAGCCGCCCCGGAATGGATGTCCGAAAAAGCGGTGAGCATCGGTACCTACGTGATCGGTTCGGGTATCTTTACGGTGCTGGGAACGGTGCCTCCCGTATTGGGGAGCAGCAACGTCGCGGCGCTGTTGACGAAGGGGGCCGATGATGTGATCGGGGCCACCTTTGCCGTGGAGGAAGATCCCCTCAAAGCCGCGGCGCTGATGGAGGAGCATATCAATGCCAAGCGCTCCGGGTTGGGCCTGCCTTGATTTTGTGCAATAGTGATAGAAAAGTAGCAATGCGGGAGAAGTGATAAGGATGATCCGTACAAAATATGCTATCGTTGGCGGCGGTCCCGCTGCACTCTATGCCGCCGCGGCCATCCGCGAGCGCGATCTCGCCGGGAGACTGGTGATCATCGGCGCCGAGGGGCATCCCCCTTATTTTCGCCCCTTGATCTCTTATTATCTGGCCGGCCTGGTGCCCCGGGAAAACCTGTTTATGCAGGATGCTGAATACTACCGCCAAAAAAAGATCGAAATGATTGGTGGGAAGGTTACGGAGGTCAGAGGGCAGGAAAAAGTGCTTGTTTACCAACCCTTGGGGGAGGGGCGGGGAGATGATGCCGGTTTTACCCCGGATTCATCAGAAAAGCGCACGGCACAACATCTGCAATTTGAAAAACTGTTGATTGCTTCCGGTGGTACCCCGGGCAAACCGGATCTGCCGGGGATCGATACCCCGGGGGTATATTTTCTGCGCACGATCGAAGATGCCGAAAAGATTGCGGCCAGAGCAAAGGGGTCTCAAAAAGCGCTGCTCTGGGGCGGGGGCCTGGTAAGCCTGAAGGCGGCCTATGCCCTGTACAGGCTCGGCCTGGAGATAACTCTGGTGATCGCTTCCGATAGAATCCTTTCGCAGATGTTGGATCGGAAGGGCGCAGAAATCGTCGCCTCTTACCTGGCAGAAAAAGGCTTGAAGATGATCCTGCAAAGCGATCTGCAGGAGGTGCACGGCAACAGCCGGGGAGTGACTGCTGTCACCTTGACCGGCGGCCGGGAACTTAAAACCGACCTGATCGTAATCGGCAAAGGGGTGCAGCCTTCCGTATCCTTTCTGGAGGGCAGCGGTATAAAAGAAAAAGGCGGCGTTGAAGTTGATGAACGTTTACAGACCAATCTGCCGGATATCTACGCTGCCGGGGATGTGGTGCTGTGCCGCGATCTGCTGCAGGGCATACCGGTAAACAATGCCCTCTGGCCCAATGCCACGGCACAGGGGGAATGTGCCGGCGCCAACATGACAGGAGAGCGGCTTACCTACCGGGGATCGATCTCTATGAACGCCGCGGAGTTTTTCGGATTGCCGGTAATCTCCGCCGGGCTGGGGAGGGCGCAGGAGGGTGCCGGTGTAGATCAAGATCAACCCCGGAAAAGCGATAGGGTTTCCTCCAAAGAAGAGATCGCGCCCGCCCCCGCTGCGGGCGTTCAGCCCCGGGAGATCTACAAGCTACAGAAGCCCACCCCTTCCCGCCGGGAACCCCATTACCTAAGGCTTGTTTTCGAGGATGAATGCCTCGTGGGGTATGTGGCCATCGGGAAAAATCGCAAAGCAGGGATGCTGACCAACCTGATCACGGCCCGTTTTCCCCTGGCCCCGCAGCAGAAGGAGCGGTTGATTAGCGGAGATCTGGCCTTTCCTTTTTCTATCTAGGCAGACAGGCAATGAAAAATTGGACTTTAAAAAACGGGCTAACGGCCCGTTTTTTTTAAATAGTGCCTTGCTAAGCAAGGCACTATTTTATATAATGTATCCATGGTCGAACTAACTAATCCGTTAATTCAAATTAAAAAAGGTGCTCTGGATTTTTGTGTGCTGGCGATCATCGCCCGCAGGGAAACTTACGGTTATGAGATAGTTAAGTTCCTGGGCGAGCAGGGCCTGGCTACTTCCGAGGGGACGATCTATCCTCTATTGGCCAGGTTGAACAAAGATGGCCTGGTTACCGCCGCTTGGCGGCAAGAGGACGGCGGCAACCCGCGAAAATATTACCGGGTCACTGCCAAAGGCGAGACGGCCCTGGTCATGTTCAAACAAAGCTGGTTGGATTTCATAGAAGCTGTAAACTGCATTTTAGAGGGGGGTGTAGCACATGGAACAAGAACTTAAGGAGATCCTAGACAGCTACCTGGAGGAGATTGAAGCTGAACTGGGGGCGGTTCCCAGGGCCTCCCGGGCGGAATTTATTGCTGAAATCCGCTCTCATCTACAGGAAGAATGGAAGGATCGCGGCTCGCAAACAGAACAGGAGCTGCTGCAGATCATACATAATTTCGGTTCTCCGCAGGAGATCGCCGGGGAATACCTCGAAAAATTCCCCGCTACCGGCCACGATCGCACTTCTTACCCGGCCACCTGGTTGATTTTGGTTCTGACGGTATTTATCTGGCCGGTGGGGATCGTGTTGGCCTGGTTGTCACCGGCCTGGAAAATGAGGGACAAGATAATAGCGACGCTGATCCCTATAATTATTATTTTGATCCTGGTGCTCAGTTCTTTAGCCGTCTACACCTCCAGGCTCGAATTTCAAGAGACGGGGCATAGCCAAATTCAAGAAAAAGGTTTTATCCTGGAGATGCCCGATCAACACGAGAAACTCGAAAGGTTCCCTCGGGACAGGAGGTAAAATCAATGATGAACGTTGTTGCCGTTGTACCCGTTCTTATTTTTTTAATCTCTCCCCTGCTCTCTGCGATCTACCTCGCGTTGACCAGAAAGCCCGGTTATTAAGCTGCCGAATTTTTATCCGGCAATTATTGACAGGTAGAGTATACACATTATAATACGCATAATATTCGTAAACATTAAATTTATCATTTCTGCCGTAAAACCCCCGGGTTTATCCGTGGGGAGTATGTCAAACGTAAGGTATTGATAAAGGTTCACCCGGTTACCCCTAAAATCGGTTTTCCTGGTCTGTTCGCTAACTGTTTCTCCCGGCCGGCATCTTACTTTTAATCTACGGCCTTGTTTCTGGCCAGGCGTGCCGAGTTGAGCACGACCAGCACCGAACTGATATGGTGCACGAGGGCTGCCAACCACGGTGTAAGAACGCCTGCAGTTGCCAGCGCAATGCCCGCCAAATTAAAGCCGATCGCCCAGGCATAGTTCTGCTTGATGACGCGGATCAGCTTCCGGCCTGTCCGGACGATGTTTAGCAGGTTCATGGCATCGTTGCGCAAGATGATGATATCGGAAGACTTAATGGCCAGATCGGCCTTGGCGTGGCCGATGGAGATGCCCACATCCGCCGTTGCCAGTGCCGGAGCATCGTTGACGCCGTCGCCTACCATTACTGTAAGCCCTTTTTCGCTAAATTCCCTTACGAGGGATACTTTGTCGTTGGGTTTTAGGCCCCAGTGAAATTCATCAGCCCCGATGAGCCCGGCGACGCGCTGCGCTTCACTTTCTTTATCGTCCCCGGTGGCCAGTACGACCTTTCCTATGCCCAGGCTGTGCAGCTTCTTGCCCAGACCTGCGGCGTATTCTTTCAGTTCATCCTGGATGACGATCACGCCTGCGATCTCCTTGTCGATTACGACCCAGGTGGCCCGCCCTTCGGGTTTGGCTTCCGTTGGCATCTGCAGGCCAAGCTCCTTTATGGTATCGGTTGTTCCCATTATTACTTCGCGCCCCTGGACGGTCGATTTTAGACCGAGTCCCGGAAGATACTCGGAGTTTTCCGCTTTTAAGGAGCGCACCCCTTCGGCAGCGGCATAAGATACGATTGCATTGGCGGTGGGATGATTAAATCCGGATTCCACTGATGCGGCGATCTGCAGCAGCTCCCCGGCAGGTATCCCGAAGGAATCGATGCCGACCACTTTAGGCCGGGCTGATGTAACCGTGCCTGTTTTATCGAGCACTACAGAAGAAGCCCGCCCGATGATCTCCAAAGGAGTGCCGCCGTTTGCCAAAATGCCGCGGCTGCTTAATCCCCCGATGGCTGCGGCAAAGGCAGTGGGTACGGAGAGAGCCCAGGCGCAGGGACAGGCTACCGCGGTTACAGCGGCCATGCGGGTAAGGCCGGCGGCCGCGTCGCCGCTTAGGCCCCCGGTGAAGAGAAACACTCCTATGGCATAGAGAACCACGCCGGAGATAAAAAACTGCACGATGGTGTCCGCCACCCGGTGAATTTGGGGTTTTATCTTTAGTTGCGCTTCAATTTCTTTAGCCATTACATGGAGGAACCCTTTATCGCCGGGTTTTGTGGCACGGATGTTTAACTGTGCCGTGAGGCTGATGGCCCCTGAAGTAACAGGATCGCCTGTCTCTTTAAAAACCGGGAAGGGTTCGCCGGTAATCACAGATTCGTCGATGGAGGAGGAACCTTCTATAATCTCCCCGTCGACGGGTATCATCTCGCCCTGCGGCACGATCACCGTATCGCCTGCGCAAACCTGCTCGACGGGCAGCTCCATGATCGTTTCATCGCGGAAGACCCGAACAGTTTTTTGCCTTTCCTTCGTTAAAGCTTCGATCTTGCGCCGGGTTTTTTCGATGATCGTGAAAGAGATGGCCAGACCCATGCTGATAAACCAGGCTACGAGTGCACCGCTTAGAGGCTGTCCGGCCAACAAAGAAACGATCATGACCGTTACAACCAGCAGATCTGCAGTAACCTTTTTGGCCTGGGTTAAAGCAATAAACAATGCTTTGGCGTACATGGCGAAGCAAACAAGATAGAAAAGAAGGCCCGGCCATCTGAAAAGTTCTGAACCAACCCACTTCTGAGCTGCAAAGCATAAGACGGCGGCCAGTGCTACTATGGTCCTGGTTAGAAATGTTTTAGAAGACATCTGTCTCTTCCCTTCTTCGTTATGAGTTATAATCTGCGGCCGGCCAGCGAACCTTCGTATACTGCCTCCATCATATTCCTGGGTTTAATGCAATCCCCGGCCGCGTAGTATTCTACCCCATGCTCATCCAGCTCGTCCATAAGCTGCTGGTTGGGGGTGGCGTCTGCGGCGATGATGACGTACTCTGCAGCTATAAGATGCTGCTCCCCGGTATCCGGGCAGCGGATGGCGACGCCGCTGTCTGTAATCTCGATCGCCTCTTTTTTTAATAATATACGGACCCGGTTTTCACCCAATTTTTTTAAGAGGCTGTGCCGGTTAATCGGTTCCATCTCCAAGGCCAGGCCGGCACGTGCTTCGATAATGGAGACCCTATTGCCCATATCTACCAGATGTTCTGCTATCTCGCAACCGGTTATTCCCCCCCCGATGACCGCGATATCTCTGTTATCTATTTTTAGATTCTTTTCTAGCATCGCCAGGCCGTTTAAGACTGTTTCTTTTTTAATTCCGGGTATGGCGGGCATGGCGGGTACCGCTCCGGTTGCAATTACGATGCCCTCCGGTTTGAAAGATCGAATTAATGCGTAGTCGACTTCAACCCCTGTTTCTATTCTAACATCTAATTCCTTAAGTTGTCCCCTTAGATAACCATAGAACCATCTAAGTTTTCTCTTGCTTTTGATCTTGCCGGCGAGATAGGTGTACCCGCCCAGATGATCGTTTTTTTCAAATACAGTGACGTCATGTCCTCTCAGCGCCGCTACCCTGGCAGCTTCCATCCCGGCCACGCCGGCGCCGGCGATCATCACTTTTTTGGGCGGGGAAGCTTTTTTAAGCTCGGTAAATTCCCGGTCGCGGCCCATGTTGGGATTTATGGTGCAGCGTCTGGCCCCGCCGCCCTGCCTCCGGTTGGAGGAGCCGATAAGACACTCGTTGCAGAATATGCACAAGCGGATGCCTTTTGTATCTCCTCGTTTAACCTTTGCCGGCCATCTTGGATCCGCCAGCAGCGGTCTGGCCAACCCGATATAATCTGCTTTATGCTGTTCGAGCAACCGTGCACAAAAATTTGGCCGCCTCAGGCCCCCGCCGGCGATCACCGGTATATCTACAGCCCGTTTGATAGTCTCCCAGATATATTCCTTCCAGCCTTCCGGCTCCCGCATCCCGTCAACAAAGGTATGAAAAGTTTCAAAGACCCCGGCGGAGACGCTGATGTAGCAGATACCGGCTTTTTCAAGTTCTTTGGAGATAAGCACCCCCTCCCCGAGGGTAACCCCACCTTCTATAAATTCTTCCGCGCTGAGGCGTACACCGAGGGGAAAATCATCGCCCAGATCTTCCTTCATTAATGCTATCAGCTCCAATAGAAAACGCATCCTGTTTTCCAGGGTGCCACCGTATTCATCGGTCCTCTTGTTCATGAAAGGCGATAGGAATTGGTTGATGAGGTAGCCGTGCGCACAATGCAGCTCTACAAAATCATAACCGACTTTTTTAGCCCTCGCTGCGGCCTCCGAAAATTTTTTTAAGATCGCTTTTATTTCTTTTTTATGCAGGGCTTTCGGCTTTGGATACTTTTTTCCCAAAAACGAACCGCTGATGGGGGAAGAAGAGACGATCTCTTCTTCTGATCTTAAACCCTCGGGGTATTTTTGCCGACCGGCCAGGTTTAGCTGTGCAACGATTTTCGCACCATGAGCATGGACTTTCTCCACGAGTTCATAATGCCCCATTAAAAGCCAATCCGATTCCAGCGACAACTGGTTAAATACGTTGGGTGCTGCCGGCGAGATATTCCCGACAGTAACTAAGCCGGCTCCACCCTTTGCCCTCTCTGCGTAATGTTCGATCGTTTTCTGCGTTACCGCCCCAAATTGCGTTCCGTATGCAGTTCCGATTGGCAACATGACGATGCGATTTTTTATCCTGAGATTACCCAATTTTCCGGGTTGAAAAAGGGAATGAAGTGAAGCTGTGTTTTCTGCATGCATGGGTGCTGCCCCCTTAAAATCTTTAGCATATATTTTGATAAAGATTGATAATAATGAAACGATACTATATCTTTAAAGTTGCACAAAATTATATTATATTCCTGCCTCTGGAAGAAAAAAGTTAGCCGGGTCTGCTATAATTTAACAAACCCGGCTAACTTTCGTTAACGGTAAAAGGGTGCGGGCGTGCAACACGCAAGGCTATTTTTTCTGAAAATCCAATTTTCCTTCTGCAGCACTCATCGCCACAGTCTCCCGAGGCCCGATTTCGCCTTTGATGATCATGCGGCTCAGCGCTGTCTCCGCCTCTTGCTGGATCAGTCTTTTTAAGGGGCGGGCGCCATAAACCGGTTCATAGCCTTTGTTTGCCAGATAGTCCAGGGCAGCCTCATCCCATTCCAGCCTGATTCCGGCACCGGCAACGGTGCGCTCGGCGAGGTCTTTTAAGAGGATCCCGGCGATCTGCCGCACCTGTTCTCTGCTTAAAGCGTGGAACACTACGATTTCGTCCACCCGGTTGAGAAATTCAGGGCGGAAATGCTGTTGCAGGATGCCAAGGACGCTCTCCTTTATCTTTTCAAAATCGGCGCCGCGCTCTTGCTGGGCCAGTATCTCCGGGCTGCCCAGGTTGGAGGTCATGATCACCACTGTGTTCTGGAAATTTACGGTGCGGCCCTGCCCATCGGTCAGCCGCCCGTCGTCAAGCAGCTGCAAAAGAACGTTGAAGACATCCGGGTGGGCTTTTTCGATCTCATCCAGAAGGATGACGGAGTAGGGCTTGCGCCGCACGGCTTCCGTCAACTGCCCGCCTTCTTCGTATCCCACGTAGCCCGGCGGGGCGCCCACCAGGCGAGAGACGGTGTGTTTCTCCATATATTCCGACATATCGAGGCGGGTCATGTTGCGCTCGTCATCGAACAGCGATTGGGCCAGCGACCGGGCCAGCTCGGTTTTACCCACGCCGGTGGGGCCCAAAAAGATGAAGCTGCCGATGGGGCGGTGGGGATCCTTGATGCCCGCCCGTGCCCGGAGCACGGCATCGGTTACCGCCTGCACCGCTTCAGATTGGCCGACGACGCGCTTGTGCAGCTCCTGGTCGAGGTGCAGAAGTTTTTCTTTTTCGCCTTCCATTAATTTGGTGACGGGGATGCCGGTCCAGCGGCTGACGATCTGGGCCACGTCTTCCTCATCTACCTCTTCTTTTAAAAGCATGCTCTCTTTTTGCTTCTCTGCGAGGTGTTTTTCTTCGGCTTGCAACTGTTGCTCCAAATTATGCAGGCGCCCGTATTTCAGCTCCGCCAGCCGTTCCAGATCATATTCCCGTTCGGCCCGTTCGATCTCCTGGCGGGTCTGTTCGATCTCTTTTTTGACCTGGCGCACGCGGGCGATAGCCTCCTTTTCGGTTTGCCAGCGTTCCTTCATCTCTTCCACATCGCTTTTGGCGTTGGCCATCTCGGACTGTATTTTTTCCAGCCTCTGGCGGGAGGCAGGATCCTTCTCCTTGCTTAAAGCCGCTTCTTCGATCTCCAACTGCAGCACGCGCCGGGTGATCTCGTCCAGTTCGGCGGGCATGCTGTCGATCTCGGTTCGCAACCGGGCCGCCGCTTCATCCATGAGATCGATGGCTTTATCCGGCAGGAAGCGATCGGCGATATAGCGATCGGAGAGAGTGGCTGCCGCCACCAGGGCACCGTCCTGGATGCGGACCCCGTGGTGCACCTCATAGCGCTCCTTCAGGCCGCGCAGGATGGAGATGGTATCCTCTACAGAAGGAGGATTGATCAGGATGGGCTGAAAGCGGCGTTCCAAGGCGGCATCTTTCTCTACATATTTGCGATATTCATCCAGGGTGGTGGCGCCTACGGCACGCAGCTCCCCCCGGGCCAGCATGGGCTTTAAAATATTGCCGGCATCTACGGCTCCCTCTGCCTGGCCCGCCCCGACCACCGTGTGCAGCTCGTCGAGAAAGAGAATGATCTCGCCTGCAGCCTCTTGCACTTCTTTTAGGACTGCTTTTAATCTTTCTTCAAATTCGCCCCGGTATTTGGCCCCGGCCAGCAGCGCCCCCATGTCCAGTTCGAAGACGCGCTTATCTTTAAGCCCTTCGGGCATGTCGCCGGCGATAATGCGTCGGGCCAAGCCTTCGGCGATGGCGGTCTTGCCCACGCCGGGTTCGCCGATCAGCACCGGGTTGTTTTTAGTGCGCCGGGAGAGGATCTCGATGACGCGGCGAATTTCATTATCCCGCCCGATGACAGGATCCAACTTGCCTTCGCGAGCCAGCTCTGTCAGATCCCGCCCGTAACGCGTCAGCGCCTCATAGGTGTCTTCCGGGTTTTCTCCGGTTACCCGCTGGCTGCCCCGCACAGCACGCAGGGAATCGAGCAGCGTTTCCCGGTTCAACCCCGCTTGGAGCAGCGCATCTTTGGTTTCGGTTTCGCCATTCTCCAAAAGGGCCAACAGTAGATGTTCTACGCTGAGATAATCATCGCGCATCTCCTGTGCTTCTTTTTCTGCCCGGGCCAAGACCCTGGCCAGACCGCTGCTGGCTTGTAGAGTGCTTTCATAACCCCTTACGGCCGGGATTTTTTTAAGCAGTTCTTCAACCTTGTCCGCCAATAGCGCTGGTTTGATTCCACTTTGTTCCAAGATACGGGGAACAAGGCCCTGTTCTTGTGCTAAAAGAGCGGCCAAAAGATGTTTGTCTGTGACGATCTGGTGATGTCTCTCTGCAGCCAACTGTTGGGCTGCAGCCAAGGCTTCCCTTGATTTCTGGGTATAATGTTGAATATCCATTTAAAACCCCCCTTTAACTTAACTTTATTAAATTCTATTATACCTTTCATCTGGTTTTCCCGGCCTGAACCGGTTTATTGACCATTACTGACCATAGTATAATACAGAAAATTCCTTTTGTCAAGCCTGTTGAGGTCACGGGTTGCCTTAATAGTCAGTAATGGTCAGGATGGTGCCGGTTTTCTTGTTTAACAAGTAGGGTTTCAAGCTATTTTTGTCGAATACCTATGAGGGCTTAGCATTATATTGTTGGGAATGAAAAAGGGATCAACGAAAAATTAGAGAACTGTAAATGTTAGGGAAGGAACGATGATCGCTGGAAGAGGATGAGCGTCAGATAAAGAGATCTTTTTCATAAAAAAATCTTTTTCGAAAGTTTATCTGGCTGCTGTCTGTTAAAAGTATTTTTCCAGTCAGCCGGGTTATCATATTTTAATATTATTATACCAGATAGGAGTGCAGATACCACTATGTCTCACATATCCCAATATTTTATCCTGGATCAGCCCCGTGTTCTACGCAACGCCTTTTTCCCCCGGAAAGGGCTTACTCCCTGCCCGGCAAATGCTTATGATCTACATATCCCTGCCGGCGGCGATGTTTCGCTGCATTGTCGTTTCTATACAGGGGATCTTGCTTTCCCCTCCATCTTATACTTTCACGGTAATGGGGAGATCGTCAGCGATTATGATAATATCGCCCCCCTCTACAATGCTGCCGGGGCAAACCTGGTGCTGTCCGAATACAGGGGCTATGGGGCCAGCACCGGGATCCCGAGCTTTATGGCCCTCATAAAAGATGCTCATCGCATCTACGCCGCTGTAAAAGAAGAGCTGGCCCGTCGTAAATTTAACCCGGAGCTCTATATCATGGGCCGTTCCCTGGGAAGCGTCTCTGCCTTGGAGCTGGCGGCCGATCCGGCTCTAGAAAGCAAGGGTTTAATTACCGAGAGTGGATTTGTCTGTGCTTCCCGCATCGCCCGGCGGATAGGGGGCTATCCGCCCGAAAAGCTGGAGCCGCTGGAGGCGGAATGCCGGCAGAAGATACAAAATATCCCCTTGCCGGCCCTGGTTCTACATGGCGAAGAGGATAACATCGTGCCTATGGCGGAAGCGGAAGCGATCTACGATCTCTTGCCAACGAAGCATAAAAAATTGGTGATCATTCCTTACGCAGATCATAACACCATGATCTTTGAAGGGGAAGAAGAATATTTTGGCGCCATCAGTGCCTTCATCAAGGGCGAAAAGGGCGAAATATAATAATAACGTAATAATAGCGTCCGGTTAAATATTGTGCAGAAATATTTACTTTAATATCCCGATCTGATAAAATTAGAAAGCTTGTAAAATAAAATAATATAAAAAAAGAGGGGGTTAGGGAAGTATGGGGAAAAAGGTGTTATTATTGTTGATGGCGTTGATGTTGGTGTTCAGTGTATCTGCTTGTACGCCGGATGCCGACGTCCCGGGTGATGATGATGTTGTAAACGGTGAGGAGCAGACGGAAAACGGCGACAGGGAGACGTCATTAGGCGATGCGGAGACGGTGGCTGAGGGTAAATTTACAGTGGGTTTTGACCAGAATTTCCCCCCAATGGGTTTTATCGGTGATGACGGGGAATTTACAGGGTTTGATCTGGAGCTTGCGGCCGAGGTGGCCGATCGCCTGGGGCTGGAACTCGACCTGCAGCCTATTGCCTGGGATGCCAAAGATATGGAGCTTTCCACCAAGAATATCGATTGCATCTGGAACGGTTTCACCATGAACGGGCGCGAAGATCTATATACCTGGACCGATCCCTACATGGCCAACAACCAGGTATTTGTGGTAAGGAAAGATGAAGGTATTACAACTTTCGATGATTTGGCGGGTAAAACAGTAATCGTGCAGGTGGATTCCAGCGCCGAAGCAGCTCTGGAAGACAGGCCGGAACTGGTAGAAACCTTCGGCGACTACATAACGGCCGCCGATTACGATGTGGCGTTGATGGATCTGGAATCGGGCGCGGTAGACGCCGTGGCCATGGATGACACATTTGCCAACTACTATATTGAAAAGGGTGGGGACAACCTTACTGTCCTCGAAGAGATGTTGGCTCCTGAAGATTACGGTGTAGGCTTTCTGTTGGGGAATGAAGCCCTAAGAGATGTCGTTCAGGAAATTTTAGAAGAGATGGCCGCCGATGGGACGATGGCTGCAATCTCCGAAAAATGGTTCGGCAAGGATATCACTACAATCGGCAAATAGCGGATGGGGTGTACAGCTAGAAGTATAGATTAACGAAATAGAAGGGCTGTCCCTGTTGAGATAGCCCTTCTTTTATTAAGGAACAGCGAATAGTGGGGGGAAGAGAGGTACCTGCCGTGGACTGGTCGGTGTTGCTGGTAAAATTAAGTGAAGGCATGTTAACTTCTGTAGAGATATTTGTACTGACGCTTTTATTTTCCCTTCCTTTAGGGCTGTTTGTGGCTTTTGGCCGCATGTCCAGGAATACAATTGTTAAGAATGTAACCAAAGTATACATCTCCATCCTGCGCGGTACGCCCTTGATATTGCAGTTGATGTTGGTTTATTTCGGGCCGTATTATATCTTTGGGGTGAGAACGCCCAAGGGTTACCGCTTTTTAGCGACGATAATTGGTTTTGTCTTGAATTATGCCGCCTATTTTGCGGAGATCTATCGTGCCGGGATCGAATCTATGCCGGTGGGGCAGTATGAGGCTGCCCGGGTGTTGGGTTACAATAAAACCCAAACATTCATCAAAATTATCCTGCCACAGGTTATCAAACGCATCTTGCCACCGGTGACTAATGAGGTCATTACCCTGATCAAAGACACCTCTTTGGCTTTTGTAATCTCCGTGGGAGAGATGTTTACGGCAGCCAAGGCCATCGCTTCTGCCCAGCGCTCTACGCTGCCCTTTGTTGCCGCCGGCATATTTTACTATGTATTCAATTTTATCGTGGCTGTGGCCATGGAGTGGCTGGAAAAAAAGTTCAGCTATTTTCAGTGAAGATCTTAGAAGATCTCGGATCTGGATCCCGTGGGTTTTTTTGTCCCGCCGGCGAAATGATGATGATGATGATGAAATAGAAAGAAGTAGAAAAATGTTTTTTAAGATGGGAAGCGGCATAAATGAAATATTTGGAGATAAAAAATCTGAAGAAAAGTTTTGGCGAGCTCGAAGTTATTAAGGACATCTCTTTAGATGTGGAAGAAGGGCAGGTGGTGGCCGTGATCGGGCCGTCGGGTTCCGGTAAATCCACCCTGCTAAGATGTGCCACGCTGTTAGAGACGATGGATTCCGGTGAGCTGATCTACCTCGGTGAACGCGCGGTGACGACCGGTATGGATGGCCGAGCAGTTTTAGCACCGCCCAGACAGCTAAGGAAAATCCAGAATTATTATGGCCTTGTTTTCCAAAATTTTAATCTATTTCCTCATTATTCTGTGATTAGAAATGTTACGGATGCTCTGCTCACTGTCCAGAAAAGGAACAGAGAGGAGGCTTTGGACATCGGCCGCGAATTATTGGAAAGAATGGCTTTATCCGATAAAGAGGACGCTTACCCTTACCAGCTATCGGGGGGCCAGCAACAGCGGGTCTCCATCGCCAGGGCTTTGGCTTTGAACCCCAAGGTGCTTTTTTTTGATGAACCCACCTCCGCGCTCGACCCGGAATTGATCGGGGAGATCCTCAAGGTTATCCAAGACCTGGCGGCGGAGCAGATGACGATGGTTATCGTCACCCATGAAATGAGCTTTGCCCGCGATGTGGCCGATCACGTCATCTTCATTGATGGGGGCATTATCGTGGAAGAAGGGCCGCCGGAAGAAGTGATCGGCAGCCCTAAAAACGATCGCACCAAAGCATTTCTGAACAGGTTTGAGAGATAATATCAATCGAAGTTTGAGCGGGGGGAGATTCTAAAAAAGGAGGGTTTCTGCATAAAACAGTACACTATTACACCGGCAGCAGGGAAGCGCCTGATCGGCAAAGCACTCGCAAAGCATCCGAAGGTACTGAATGCAGTAGCTGATGGGACTCTTGTAATTATTGCCGGGACGACGAATGGTTGTGTGGCCGAGGAGATCCTGGCGAAAATTGGGGCGTTGGATGAAAAAAAGGATTTTAACCGCAGCCGCTTTTTTCGCGGGATTACACTTCCGCCTTCGAGGGCTGCGGCTGATTCTGAATCACCACCGGAAGCAAACTCTTTACCCGGCGACGTGGTTATAAGCGGCGGGATCTGGCAACGGGGAAAGACAATTTTTGATGTTGCCGATGATCTAAAAGAGGGCGATGTAATTTTAAAAGGGGCCAATGCCTTGGATCTACAGCGCAAACGGGCCGCCATTTATATCGGCCATCCCCAGGGGGGAACAATTGCTGTGGCCTTGCAAGCCGTGGTGGGCCGCCGCGTGCGTTTGCTTTTGCCTGTGGGGTTGGAAAAGCGGATTCACGGTGATCTTGATGATCTGGCGGAGATATTGAATGAGCCTGGAGCACAGGGGCCGCGTCTATTTCCCGTGCCGGGGCAAGTTTTTACAGAGATCGACGCCCTTGCCGCCCTGACCGGTGCAAAAGCAGTACTTGTTGCCGGCGGTGGTGTCGGTGGAGCAGAGGGCAGCGTCAGGTTGGCCGTAAAGGGAGAGCCCCAACAGGAAGAGGCAGCCGAAATACTTCTGCAATCCTTGCTCCACGAACCCTCTTTTGTGCCAGGCCAGACCCCATAATTTCAACCAAAAATTATTGACAAACAAGTTAAGGCAGATCAGATCACCTTCAAAAATTATTGACAAACAAGTTAAAGCAGATCAGATTACCTTCAAAAATTATTGACAAACAAGTTAAGGCAGATCAGATTACCTTTTATTTTTAGTTTCTGTTTCTCTGGTGGGAAACGGAAACTTCTTTTTTATAGAGGTTTTCCGGGGTATAATTATATATAGTAGAAGAAAATCTGTTTTCTGGAGAGAAAACGCAAAAATGGGGTGTAATAAAATGAAACTAACAGTTTTGGGTGCTTATGGCCCCTACCCGGCGGCCGGCGGGGCCTGTTCGGGGTATCTTTTGGAGCACGAAGGGTACACCGTGCTTATCGATTGCGGCAACGGCGTGCTTAGCCGGTTGCAGCAATTTATCGAGATCGGCGAACTAGATGCGGTTATTCTCTCTCACCTGCACAGCGATCACATCTCCGATCTTTTTATCCTGCGCTATGCTCTTTTGTTCGGACGGGAAAGAGGGGAGATCGGATACCCTTTGCCGGTGTATGCTCCGGAGGAACCGGCCGGGGAATACATGCGCCTGCCCTATAAAGATGTCTACGCCGTGGAGGCACTGGCCGAAGGGCATGATCTTGTGCTCGGCCCTTTCACCTTCACCTTTTTAAAGACAGAACACTCCATACCCTGTTATGCCCTGGCGGTCTATCTGGGTGGGGAGAAAAAACTGGTCTACTCCGCAGATACGGAATATTTCCCGGCCCTGGCCGATTTTGCCCGGGGTGCCGGCCTGTTTTTGTGCGAGGCCAATTTTCTGGAAGAAGACCTTCAAAAAGGTGC
>JAAZMI010000092.1 GCA_012798895.1 Bacillota bacterium | reverse complement strand
CGCGGCAGGAAGAACCCCCTGCGAAAGAAGAGCTGCTTAAGCTGCCGGGAGCGCGGGGCGCCATGCAAGAAAAGGTGCATATCCACAGCGTCCGGCTGAACGGCCTCGTCGCGCACCAAGAAGTAATGTTCGGCAGCCGGGGGCAGACCCTGCTCATCCGGCACGATTCCTACGATCGCAGCTCGTTCATGCCCGGCGTAGTTCTCGCCGTAAAAAGCATCGTCGACCAGAAAGGACTCATCTACGGCCTGGAGAATCTTCTCGATATCTAGCTTTGTTCTGCCTCCGGCCTTGCGCTGCTTTCAGCTTCCCGCTGCGACACTGGCAGCTCTTGCGGCTCTCTTTAATCTCTATTCCGCCGCCTGCCTTAAAATGCAGATGCCGGCGTGCATAAACACGCCGGGCCGGATAACGGCGCTGATCTTTTCACTATAAGATACAGATGGGGCAACATCTGCTTCGCTTCCAATTGCGGCGAGATGATGATCGTTTCATCGTTGCACAAAGCGGGCACCAACCTCCGGCACCTGGCATAAGATAGGATGACCGCTGCAAGGAGGTGTGCCGGAGAATGTTGGCAGGGAAAAAAATAGGTTTCGTGCTGACCGTTGGCCAACTGGGCAAAACTGCGATCCTTAGGGAAATAAAAAAAATGATGTTTGCCGGTGCAGAAACATTCATTGTTCTTCTGGATCTGGCGGGGAAGAAGGAAGCGATCGCAAAAAGGCTGCAGAGCATTTTTGCACCTTCCTTGCCGGATACAAACCGCCCCGCCTTTCTTTCGCGCCGGCCTTTACCGGATCTGCTCGTGCTGGCCCCCGATTCGGAGATCTTATGGGGCTGCCTGGAACAGATTACCGGCGGGGGCACGCCGCCCTTTCCCCTGGTTCTGATTACAGCCCCCGGAAATATGCCGGCCCAGCCGCTAAACAGCGTCTCTTCTTTGATGAAAAGGAACGGGATCTATTTTGTTCCCTTCGGGCCGATCGAGCAGAGGCAAAAGAAGAAGGGGAAAAGATCTGTCCTGCACAGCCGCCTGGACCTGATTGCCGAAACCTGCGCCGCCGCTCTGGAGGGGCACCAGCTTAAACCATCCACCTGGGAGGACCTCTCCTTCCCCCATTAGAACCCAAAAAACGGCACTTTAATTCCCGCAAAAAGGGGGTATGCTAGAAGCAGACCTTCACCGGCATCCCCATATCATATAGCGAGAGTTGGTGCCGCTTTCTCATGAATTTAAATCTGTTCGCCCTTTTATTAGCCGCGCTGGCCGGTGCAACCATGGCCCTGCAAGGCGCGCTCAATTCCGCACTGGGCAAAGTTGTCGGCCTGTTGGAAGCCACGCTCATCGTCTTGTTGATCGGTTTTCTTACCGCTCTTCTGTTTCTATATCCCCTGGGGCTGGGAAAAGGAGATATATTAAAACTCGGGGGGGCCCCCTGGTATACTTTGGGGGGAGGAGTGCTCATCGTCCTCATCACCTACGGGGTTGCAGCCAGCATCCCGCAGGTCGGTGCCGCCAAGGCCACTACAGCGATCGTCGCTGCACAGGTGACGGCGGCGGCGTTGATCGATCACTTCGGATTTTTCGGCCTGACGGCGCTCTCTTTTTCCTGGTGGAAAGTGCTCGGCCTGGTTTTTTTGGCCACGGGAACTTATATCATGCTGATACAGTGACGAAGCGGTAAAACGGCAATTTTGGGCAGCTCTGTTCTGAAACTAATCCAGATAACAGTTGGGGAGTCCCCCGGCACCTCCTTCCTAACCCAATCTCACCTGTCGAATTATGTCGAACTGCGTCTAAACATAACATAATTTCATAAAATTGTTACTTTGTCGGCTTTCCCGCCCTTAATGTAGAAGATTGTCTTCGTCCTCGCCGAAAATATCTTCCAGGCTCCCTTTCAAAACTTCTTCAAAAGGCAGGGAATGTGCCGCAACTTTTTCGGTGATGAAAAGAGGCGTCCCGCTGGTTAAGGCCAGGGCCACGCCATCGCTGGGCCGGGAATCGACAACGATCTCCTCATCGCCTTTTTCCAAGAATATCTGGGCATAATAAGTGCCTTCGCGGATATCGTTTACGACAATTTTCTGGATCGTTACCCCCAGTTTTTGACAGAGGGAGGCGATAAGATCATGAGTTAACGGGCGAGGGAGGATATAGCCATCCAATTTTAGGGAGATCACCTGCGCTTCCCCCAGGCCAATTCCAATCGGCAAAATCATCGTCTCCTCCTGATCCATCAAAAGAAGAAGGGGGTTCTGCTGCTGGTCCAATCCGACACCTTTTACTTTAACGGCAATCATTATTCTTTGCCCGGTTGGCAGATGCCCGGGCAGGCACCTCCTTTCCTCCTGGGAACCATCCAAGATCGATCCGTCTAGGGAAGAATTGTTTTAATCATATCAGATGAACGTTCATGGGGCAATACAACTTTTTAATGTTTTTAAATTTTCTCTCTCTTAGACGTTTGTTGCGGCAAAAGGAGAGCACCGTAAAACCACAATCCCCGAAAAAGCAATAACTATCAATGCAGCATCCCCCTTCTGCTGTTCCGGTGCCCCGATCTTCATTCGATCCTTTATTTCGATCCTTTATTCCATCGTATACCCGCCGCGCACCAACAGAAAAGCCTGCGTTTCAAGCACGATGCCCCGCCCATCATCACGGGCGGCAAGAAGAAGGTGATCCCTTTTCACCGGTTGGCCCGTAGAGAGGTTGCATCCGGCGGTGAGGTCGGAGAGCCCGCCGTAGGGACCGGCCAATACTTTGGCCTGCCCGCTGCGCAGGATGATCTCCGTTCCGGCGCCCGCCAGCAGCTTCTCTCCGGGAGCAGCCTCTATAACGGTAAAAACAGGGGCAGGGTAAGCCGATCCTGCGCCCGGAGGCTGATCAACCTGACCCCCCTCCAATTTCTGCAGGCGCTTTTCCAGAACCTGCCGCTGCCTCTGTTCCCCCTGCAGGGCCTGGGAGATACTGTCCCTGACCCAGCTAACCGTAACCAGAGGATCATCCTCCGAACCGGGGGGTGCTGTTAGACCGATACCGGCTGCATGTCCCAAGATGAAACCGACCAGAAGAAAACAGAAGACTGACACACCGATGAGATGCCATCTGTTTTTCTTCCCCCGGGTAACGGGGGTTTTTTCATTTGTAGAGCCCGATCTGTGCATTGACTAAAACCTCCTTTTCATTAAAACAGGTTCAATTTAAACGTAGCGGCGACAACACTGTTCAAGAAATTCCTCTTCATCGCGCCCTTCGGCCAGAAGGCGTTTGCGGATCGCCTCCACCTGGGAGTGGCGGTCCGGATCGCCCATATCCCTAAGAAAGCGATAGAGCCCCAACCTGCGCCCAATGCGAAAGTTCGATCTTTTTTCCGCCGGCATCTCCAGATATCTATCGACTACCCCCAACAGTTTCTCCCGATCCCGGGACAGATCTCCTTCGATCTCTTCCAATAGGTTGAGGATGTGATCGCTGACGAGATAACTGTTCACCCGGAGATTCTCCAAAAGGAGCCTTTCTTCCCGGACGACAGTATCGTCATCCGCAAGTTGAAATTCTTGTGCCGCGATCTTCTCCTCCAGGGGTGTCCCCTCCCGCACCGTTAGCGTGCGGATGCGGATGAAATGAGGATCGATCGCATTGAGGGTGGCCGCAGTATCGAGGGCATGTTCCCGCCATAATTGGGGCCCGCCCAGCCCTAAGAGCACATATTCGCTAAGATTTAAACCGGCCTCTTTCACTTTTAAGCCGGCCTCGATATGCTCGGCGGCAGTAACGCCTTTACACATAAATTCCAAGATCGGGTCGTGCCCCGATTCCAACCCAATATGGACCCTGTCCAGCCCCGCCTCCTGTACCATCTGCAGTTCGGAGACATCCCGCCTGCAGATCGTTTTAGAGCGGGCATAGGTCGTAATGCGCTCCACCGTGGGAAGCTGCTCTTTGATAAAGGCCAGCACCTCGGCCAACTGTTCCGCCGGCATAACGAGGCTGTCGGCATCCTGCAGGAAAACGTTTTTACCCCCGCGGTACATCCAGAAAGCAACCTGCAGAAGCCCCGGGTCCCGTTGGTAGACAAATTCCAACGTTTCCCTATTAACGGCCGGGCCTGCGCCCAGTTTCAGGGCATAAGATTCCACCTTCTGCAGTGCCCCCCGCATGGCTGTAATATCTTCCTTGATCTCTTCCACCGTCCGGCGCGAAAATTTCTTTCCTTTATAAGCGGGGCAGAATAGACATCTGTTCCAGGGGCAATTGCGCGTAACCCTGATAAAGAGGCTTTCTGCCTCACTGGGAGGGCGAATGGGCCCCTGTTCAAAATTTAACAATCGGTTTCACCACCTTGCAAAATTTCCAAATCACGCCCCTGCCGGCACCTGTTTCTGCACCCCCTTCGGCGATCTTCGATCTTCCCGGCGCTTTCCCCGTTTTTTTTCCTGCACCCTCTCCTTGAGATCCTTTTCCACAACCCCCCGGGCCGGCGCCTTACCGGCTTGCCTTTAGCAAAAAGGGCCAGTATAATGGAATTAACGACAGCCCGGAGGTGATCTGCCCTGGTAGAACAAGACTACGCCCTGCAGCGCACCCGTATGGTAGAACAGCAGCTCGTCAACCGCGGGATTAAGGATGAAAAAGTTTTGGCTGTTTTCAACAGATTGCCGCGCCATCTCTTTGTCAGCCCCGAACAGCAGCATCTGGCCTACGGTGATCACCCCTTGGCCCTTGAGCAGGGCCAGACCATCTCTCAACCCTACATCGTAGCCCTGATGACCGAATCTTTAAAATTAAGCGGCCGGGAAAAAATCCTGGAGATAGGAACCGGATCCGGCTACCAGACCGCAATACTGGCCAAACTGGCCGCCAAGGTCTATACCATCGAACGAATCCCTTCCCTGGCGGCGGCAGCGGAGAAAACGCTGAAGGGGATGGGTTATAACAATATCTTCTTTAAAACCGGAGACGGCACCCGGGGCTGGCCGGAAGAAGCGCCCTTTGACGGTATTCTGGCTGCTGCGGCCCCGCAGATGATTCCCCCCGCCTTTCTCGATCAGTTATCCCCTGCCGGGGGGCGCCTGGTCTTGCCCCTGGGAGCGGCTTTCGATCAGGATCTCGCGCTCATCGTCAAGAACGGGGAAGATATAACGAGGCGTGTTCTCTGTAGTTGCCGGTTTGTGCCTTTGATTGAACCTTAGGTGGTGAAGGATGTAGTGAGCTCCGAGTTCAGCTCAGAGAGTTCTACGGCTCAGCTCCGGCTTATGATGACCTACCCGACCAAATTCCCATCCATGGTCATACGGTCGGCCGCCGACGTCCTGTCGGCGGGGTCATCATAAGCCTACGCTTCGCCGTGAACTCTTCGCTTCGCTTCACAAGTCACTGCACTACATCCTTTCACCACCATAGCAGGTTTATAGGATTGGATATTAAGTGATAAAAACAATTGTAATAGCCCCGCAGTGAACCGGCATGAAATAAACAAGTGATAAAAAACTAAATCCATGGCCGCACGGCCGGCGGGGTCATAATAAGCCTACGCTTCGCCGTGAACTCTTCGCTTCGCTTCACAAGTCGCTGCACTACATCCTTTCACCACCATAGCAGGTTTATAGGATTGGATATTAAGTGATAAAAACAATTGTAATAGCCCCGCAGTGAACCGGCATGAAATAAACAAGTG
>JAAZMI010000091.1 GCA_012798895.1 Bacillota bacterium | reverse complement strand
GTTTTTTAATGTTTTCGGCGATGATATCGACATCATCCGGGGCGTAGAGTATCTCCGGTTCCTCCTGATCGTAGAAGGAGGCTTTGCTCTTCAAAACGGGTGCAAAGCCGTCTTTGATGCGCCCTTCAAAAACTTCGCGACCGGTGATGACCCCGCCCATTTTATACTGCAGGTAAGGTTGCACGGACAAAGGGGGTTTTGCGGCGCAGATCTGCTCTACTTGCTGCACTGTTTCTTCACGGACGACGAGCGGGATGACCCTCGTTCCGGCTACTTTCTCCCCGATCTCCAACGGAATGTTGGTGTGCAGGGTGGCTACGGAGAGATCGGGTAGGCTGTTGATCTGGGTTAGCAGCTCGACATCGACCTTGAACAGCCCCCGCCGTGTCGCGCTCAGCTCCAATTTCCCTTCCGCCGGACCGCTAATCTCCAGCCCGGGGCCCTGCAGGGCGCGGGCCACCCTCAGCCCGGCTTCATTTTCGTGGAGATCCCCCGGCTCCAGTTCGATGAGGTAGATCCGGTTTTTGCCCAGATCAAGCAGGGTTTCAACATCTTCTTCCTTAATGATATGCCCTTTTTTAAAGAGAGGCCCTTTAAACGTTCCTTTTTCAATCTTGGTGATGTCGTGGGAAAGCATCTTGCCTACAGCATCTTTTGTGTCGAGGTAACTGACCTTCATTGTCGGGTGCCCTCCATCCTTCAATTTTATTTTTTCTTTGTGGTGACGTTGCGTTATACTTATAATAGCATAACGTAACAGAACAGAAAAGGGGATTTTACTTAAACATCAGCGAAAAAAACATAAAACTATATAGCTGATATAGCTGTCTATTTAAACACATACGGCAGCATATCGGCATGTATCGGCGCGCCGCCAACAGTCCCGCCAGCACCATGTAGGCTGTAAAGAGGCAGCGTCATATCAACTGTGCAGCAGCGTGCCACCCTGTCTTCCGCCCTATCTTTCGCCCTATCTTTTGCTTTTCTCTTATCCAGCAAGTATTCGGCAAATAAAGGGCAATTCCTTCTTTTTATAGCGGCCGGGGTTCGGCGAAGATCCCTTTTTTAATGAATTCTTCGATGGTAGATTGAAGGGGTTCCCTTTGCATATAATCTTTGGCATCCTGATAGGGTTTTTCGGCACATGCGTTGATGGGGTGGATCGGTTTTTCGTAGATTAGTTTGTAGACCTCTGTTTTAAGCTGCACCAAAAAGTTGCGGCCGATCTCCTTCCGCCGTTTTCGCAGCAGGGAGAGATTGATGAGGGCACTGGTGGCCGCTTCACCGGGGTAGGGCGTCTCTGCCAGCACGGAACCGTCGTAGCCGACGATCATGGAATGCCCCGGGCACATGGTCTGCGGGCTGGGTTCATCGGCTTCGAAAAGGCCGATGTTGGGCGCTACGACATAGAGGAGATTTTCCCAGGCCCGCGTCCGGTTTTGCCCTTCCCAGTAATTGAAGGGAGCGGAGACGAGGGGTTCGGGGTAAGCGTTCATGCGGATCAAAACCTCGCAGCCGTTCAGCGCCAGCGCCCTGGCGTTTTCCGGCAGGTTGGCATCCATGCAGATGAGGGTGCCCAATCTGCCGATCTCCGTGTCGGTAACGGGGAAAAAGGCTTCCAGCGTTTCGCCGTAGCGTTCTACATATTGGTCGTACATATCGTGCGGGCTGGTGGATATCTCTCCTAAGTATGTGGCAACGGTAAATTTGCGATATCTGTGGATGATCTCTCCACGGGGATCGATGATCAAGGCCGTGTTAAAAAAGCGATCGGGCCAGTAAGGATCAATCTCCAAAACCGTGCCGGCGATGTAGATTCCATATTGCCGCGCCCGTTGGGCCAGGGCTTCCGTCTCTTCTCCCGGCAGGGTGATGGCGATGTCTTTGAGAATCTTCTTTAAATTCCAGCGCGAATCATACCCCTGTAGGAAAAATTCCGGGAAAGCAATTAATTTTACGGGAGCAAATTCCCGGTTGGAGGCGGCCCCTTCATCTGTAACGTAGTCGATGAGCTGCAGGTAGCGCTGCAAAAGGGGTTGAATCTCTTTCCTGTGGGCCACGCTGCGCATCCGGGGTTGAACTACCGCCGCCGTATACTCATCAAAATGTTTCATAATTATTTTTACCTTCCTTTCCGGGGGATAGGGTGTTATCCCCTCTTTTATTATACTATAATTAATGATGATGTTGTTTCCCAATGATGTTGTTTCCCAATTTTTTAGGAAAGGGGAGCACATAGCCTTTCTATTAACCTCAATCAATGATGAGGGGATGCCAAGCCCTGCTGTTTTAAAAACCAGTTTCCCGCACAAATGTATAAAATTTTCCAAGAGAAGCGGTTCCAATCCGTTGGAACTATTAAATAGGAAGGTAAACAGGCAGAAAAAGGGTGGGGGCATCTTGACAGGGCCGGGGGGCAAGGGATATACTTTTTTTATGGTGACCGGCCGGTCGGTCAACTGGCTGGTTCCGGTGGATACAGGTGGTAATGTGAATACAGAAAAATCACTTTACTCTTAACTTATGATGCAAAAAGATGTTTGCAGATGCGGTATAGCAGGCGCGCCAGACCGTGTAGATACTATTTTTGGCAGATTATCTTCCTACTTTAACGTTATTTTCAGGGGTAATTGGGGCGTTTTGGGAATGAACATGCGAGACACTGTGATCTTTAGGCGCACGGCCCTATTTTTTTAAAAGCCCTCGATTTTTTAGTGGT
>JAAZMI010000090.1 GCA_012798895.1 Bacillota bacterium | reverse complement strand
TTTTAACCCTGTTCCTTGCGGGCCACGGCAACCATGGCGCTAAAGCCCGCGGGGTCGTTGACAGCCAGATCGGCAAGCATTTTACGGTTTACTTCCACCCCCGCTTTTTTCAAACCATCGATAAACCTGCTATAGGAAAGGCCGTTTTCCCTGGCAGCAGCGTTGATGCGCGTAATCCATAGTTTACGAAAATCACGTCGCCGTGCCCTACGGTCGCGGTAAGCGTAATCTAATGATTTCATCACCTGCTGATTGGCTACCCGAAAAAGTTTGCTCTTTGCGCCGTAGTAACCCTTGGCCAGCTTCAGAATCTTTTTTCTTCTCTTCTTCGTGGCCACACCACTTTTTACTCTGGACATTTTCCTTACCCCCGTTGCTATGTTATTTAAGCAGAATTTTAATATGGCAACATTGTCTTAACCTTTTTCAGGTTGCTTTTATGCACCGTTGTAGCGCTGCGCAGCCTGCGTTTCCGCTTGGCCGACTTTTTCTCTAAAATATGACTGCCGAAAGCTCGCCGCCTTATGATTTTGCCGCGGGCCGTTTTCTTGAAGCGTTTTGCCGCCCCCCGGTGCGTCTTCATTTTTGGCATGGAATCTCCTCCTTAAAAACGTAATGGACTAGATAAGCATGATTTCGGAAATGGTTTCAAATATTATTTTGGGGCGAGGATCATCACCATGTTTCTTCCTTCCATGCGAGGTTGCCTCTCCACATCACCGATCTCTTTCACTTCTTCCGCCAACTGCCTGCACAGTTTTCTTCCCAGCTCGGAGTGGGTAATCTCCCGGCCACGGAAAAAAACCGTAACCTTTACCTTGTCGCCACCCTTTAAAAAGCGCATGCTGTTCCGTACCTTGACCATAAAATCGTGTTTTTCAATATTCGGGCGCATCTTCACTTCTTTCACGGTGATTATGCGTTGTTTCTTGCGAGCTTCTCGCTCTTTTTTCTGGCGCTCATATTTATATTTGCCAAAATCCATAATCCGGCAAACGGGTGGTTTGGCCCGCGGGGCAATATTTACAAGATCCAGGTTTTTTTCGCGCGCCAATTTTAAGGCATCTTCCAAGAGCATAATACCCATCTGCTCGCCATCAGGATCGATCACCCTCACATTTTTGGCCTTTATGCGCTCGTTAACAATTAAATTTTTGCTAATCTTCAAGCCACCTCCTGTTTTCCTAAATAATATAAAAAAAGCAGGTAAAGGCCCCACCTGCTAAAAACACCGTATCATTATAGATACCCTATCTATAGTAGTGCGTTCACAACCATATATTAACTTCAGAACGCATAACCTAGGGTGCATAACCCTGCTAACAGCTTAAAGGCGTTGCAAGGTGAGAAGCGGGGCTTCTACTTTGACTGTTAATAAATATATCATAAAGAAAATTCTGCGTCAAACAATTTTTCGTTAATTTGCATCCTGCCTCCGTTCTTCTATCTCCACTTTGATTCTCCCTGCAAAATCGGCAAGGGGAATGCCCCCCAGGTCCTTCCCGCTGCGCAAGCGGACCGCGACCGTGCCCTCCCCGATCTCCTTGTCACCGGCAACGAGCATGTAGGGAATTTTCTGTAGCTGGGCAGCGCGTATCTTATAACCCACCTTTTCGGCGCGATCGTCCACCTCTACCCGGATCCCCGCCTGGCGGAGAAAATCCTGCACCTCCAGAGCATAGGTGTGGTGCCGATCGGTGATGGGGATAATTACAGCCTGCAGCGGCGCCAGCCACACGGGAAAAGCTCCCCCGTAGTGTTCGATCAAGAGGGCAAAAAACCGTTCCAGGGCACCATAGACCACCCTGTGGATCATAGCCGGGCGATGTCTCTGCCCATCCGGGCCGATATAGTTTAGGTCAAATTTTTCTGGCATCTGAAAATCGAGCTGGATCGTCCCGCATTGCCAGGTGCGATCGAGGGAATCCCTTAGATGAAAATCGATCTTGGGGCCGTAAAAAGCGCCGTCGCCTTCGTTAATGATATAGGGAACACCCTTTTTCTTTAAAACCTGTTGCAGAACCGCCGTGGCCTTTTCCCACATTTCGGCCGAACCCATTGACTTTTCGGGCCGGGTGCTCAGCTCTACATGATAGCTGAATCCAAAGACTTTGTAGAACCTGTCGACCAGATCGATGACCGCCGCCACCTCTTCTTCGATCTGGTCCGGCAGCATAAAAATATGGGCATCGTCCTGCGTAAAGCTGCGCACGCGCATTAGGCCATGCAGGGTGCCCGATTTTTCATGCCGGTGCACAAGCCCCATCTCGGCAACCCTTAGGGGCAGATCGCGGTAGCTGCGCATGGATGTATTGTAGATCAGCATCGCCCCCGGGCAGTTCATCGGTTTGATAGCGTAATCCTGATCGTCTATCTTCGTAAAATACATATTTTCCTGGTAATGGTCCCAGTGGCCCGACTGCTCCCAGAGCTGCCTGTTGAGAATGATCGGGGTTTCCACCTCTTGGTAACCGGCTTTCAAATGTTCTTCCCGCCAAAATTTTTCCAGTTCGCGCCGGATGGTGATGCCCCGGGGATGGAAAAAGGGAAAACCGGGGCCCTCTTCATGAAAACTGAAGAGATCCAGTTCCCGGCCGAGTTTGCGGTGATCTCTTTGGCGTGCTTCCTCCAAAAAACGGAGATGCTCTTCCAGCATCTCCGGCGTGGGGAAGGCGGTCCCGTAGATGCGCTGCAGCATGGGCCTAGATTCATCCCCCCGCCAGTAGGCACCGGCCAGGTTCAACAGTTTAAAGGCATTTAGCCGCCCCGTGGAAGGAAGGTGCGGGCCGGTGCAGAGATCCCAAAAATCGCCTTGCCTGTAAAGAGAGATGGTTTCTTCCTCCGCCAGGTCATCGATCAACTCAATCTTGTAGTTCTCTCCCTGTCCCCGGAAAAACTGCAAGGCTTCTTCCCTCTCCATCTCGTGGCGTTCCAAAGGCAGGTCTTCCTTGATGATCCGGTTCGCCTGCTTTTCGATCTTCGACAGGTCCTCGGAGCCGATGGGGGTCGTAAAATCAAAATCATAGTAGAATCCCCTGCTGATCGGCGGCCCAATCCCCAGCCGGGTATCGGGATAAAGCCTCTTCACGGCCTGGGCCAAAACGTGGCTGGCCGTGTGGTGATAGACTTCAGCACCCTCCGCATCCTCAAAGGTGAGGATATCCAAAAGGGCGTTCTCATGCAGCGGGGTATGGAGATCGGTAACCCTGCCATTGATGCGGGCAGCCAGGGCTTCTCCCTGCCCTTTCCAGCCGATCTCTTCCAATAGAGTTAAGATCGTTGTGCCAGGAGTAGCCTCCTTTAAACCCCAGTCTTTTATCGTAATTTTTATCTTTTTTGCAGCCAGCTCACTGCCTTTTTCCATTTATCCCCTGATACCCCCTTAAGGAAAATAAACACCAATGTAGCTATAAAAAAGGATTAAAATATTTGATATTGAACACACCCTGATGCATTTTTAGGATAGTTTCCTTTAAACAATTAAACCAACCGGCTATTGCCAGTCATCTTTCATCATAATTCTTCCCGGAAGAGCTGTCAAGACTTGTAGCAGGGCCTAAAATGCAAAAAACCCCCTTTTAGATACAGGGGGTAAAAACTGGTGGGTCCTGTGCGGATCGAACGCACGACTTCTTCCGCGTCAAGGAAGCGCTCTCCCACTGAGCTAAGGACCCTTACCTACATCGAATTTGCAAAAGTTAGACCATACATCTGCCATATTTCCTTTTTATTATAACCCCTTGCGCCATTTAATGCAACACCAATTTTCTTGCGAAATTCCCACCCCTTTTTCAAAGAACAATTCTCTGATACAATTTACTTGGGCCATTGTCAGCATCTTCCGATCTCCTCCCCCTATAGTCTGTTAACTACAAGGGTAAGGTGGTTTGGGGGGCGTTGCAATGGCCTACCTGCAAAAACAGGGAATTTTACTCTGCAACTAGGACATGTGGACAAAATCTTGGACTCCGGAAAAAGACAGGAGGTAACCAATACTGGTATGAAACAACCAGGCATCAGGCTTCCCGGTTTTGTTTCCTTCGGAATGTTAAAACACAATTAGTTACATCCATCCCCTTAGTTGTCTCCCTGTAACGGTTCATACTGCACCACTGATTATAAATTAGCACTCGAAGGAAGGATAGTAATTTCGGCGTAAAACACAT
>JAAZMI010000089.1 GCA_012798895.1 Bacillota bacterium | reverse complement strand
GAGGCATTTTCTTCATCTTCTTTCCCTTTTGCAGCAGCTTGTTCCGAAACATGTGCTATCTCCTGGGCCTGATGGGCCACGCTGTCCCCGGTTGCGAGGGCAATCTCTTCCATGGCGGCGTTGCTCTGCTGCACTGCTGCAGAGAGTTCACCGGTGGAGAAATTGATCTTTTCGGACATCTCTTGCATGGTATGAAGGGTATCCTTCAGGCTGCCCAGCATGATATTAAAACCTTTGGCGATCTTTCCGATCTCATCCTCGCGTTCGATCTTGACCTCTTGATCAAGGGCGCCGGTATAGGCGACATTGCGCATACGGTTCACGATCATATTGAGAGGATCGGTGATCCCCTTGCTGAATTTAAGGGCTACCCCAAGTGCAATAACCAAACTGAGGGCCCCAATTAATAGAAACCGGTTGCGGTTGGCATCCTTAGTCTTAATAAAGGGGGCCTCCGGTATCCCCACGTAGAGCATTCCCACCACTTCTTTGTCATGATCCCGCAGCGGCAGGTAAGATGTAATGTAATTTTCATCCACTACGAGGGCCCGACCGGAATAAGGTTTTTCTTCTACTAAAACAGTATGGGCCACATTTTGGGCCGCCCTCGTTCCGATAGCCTTCTCCCCTCTCTCGTCCAAAACCGTGGTGGCAACCCGCAGATCTTCAAAAAAGAAGGTCGTGGTCACGCCAAGAGTCTGTGCAATGCCCTCCACAAAATGATCATTGTTATTTAATAACACTCCCCCGATCAGGACACCTTCCAGCCGCTCCCCATCCTGTTGATCTACAATAGGAACGACGGCGGCGAAAGCCATGGCTCGCCCTTCCTTGTCATCCCCGCTTCCGAGGCCTCCATCCGGGTCTTTAACCCTAACTGCCGCCTTCTCCAGAAGCTGTTCTTCTCTTAAAAAATCCTCCGGCAGCACCGTCAACCCGGACAAGGTTCCGTGCAGGCCCTTTTCCAGCAGCGCAAAATCAACCTTGGAACCGGGCTGCAGTTCGCCGCTGTTGGCCCGCACCTCCACAAAACGTTCTGCATCGAGCAGAGTTAAAAAATCGAGGCCGTAGTTCGCCTTGTCGCTGTATAAAGCCGCTAAAACACGTTCATAGTCATCCACTTCGAAAGCCCGCAACATCTTCGGGTTGTTAGCAGCCATGCCCACCTGGAAAGCACATTCTTCCAGCCGATGCATGAAGATATACTCTGCAGCACGGGCATCCTTTTCTACAGTAATGCGGGTCTGTTCGTCCATATTTTCGGTGATCATATTCAAAGTCAGGTACCCTGCGGCCAACAGAGGCAACAGAGTCAATATAATTAAAATAGCCAGCAGCTTGTAGCGCAAACCTGCCTCACCTACCTTCGCCCCCTCCTCACCCGGAGCTATCTCTGGTCCTTCAGCTCCCCCGATTTTTCCCCTCCCAATGGATTTTATGTATTGCTTCGTCCTGGCGTATAGATCTGCAGCTATTTTGCGTATTCCGGACATAGAAAAACCCCTTTCTTGAACTCCTTGGAGCAAACCTCAACCTTTGTCATCCCGCCTGCACAAACCAGAACCGGGCCCGCTCTACTGTTTTTGAAAGATCCGGTGGTAACGCTTGCCCAGCCCGTATTGGCCTGGATTGCTGATGTGTTCTGCCAGACCGATCACCAGGAATCCCCCCGGTCTCAGGCTGTCGGAAAAACTTTTCAGAAGAGTTCTCTGGGTGGCATCCTTAAAATAAATAAAAACATTGCGGCAAAAAATCATATGACAGCCGGATATTGGTTTGTCCGTTAAAAGGTTGTGCTTTCGAAAAGTTACCGCCTTTTTAATCACTTCCTTGATTAAATATTCTTCACCTACTTTTTCAAAATAGCCCCGGCGAAAATGTCCCGGCATCTTCTGCAGGTAGCGCCAGTTAAAAGAACCTTTTCGTGCCGTCGCCAACACCTTTTCATCCAGATCCGTAGCGAAAATCTGCGCACGTGCCAGGGCATTCTGATCATGCAGCAGAATGGCCACGCTGAAAGGTTCGGCGCCCACAGAACAACCGGCGCTCCAAATTTTTAGCTCACGGGGATATTTTTGCAGCAGTTCCGGCAGGATTTCCTCTTCTAAACAGTTGAACACCTTATCATCGCGAAAAAATTCCGAGGTGTTAATCGTCAGGTAGTGGCAGAAATTGGACAAAGCCCGGACGTCCTCTTTTAGAAACTTATAAAATTGGGCGAAATCAAGCCTCTTTTGCCGCTGCATCATCTGCCTAATCCGGCGCTCCATCTGCCGATCCTTATAACAATCGAGGTTAAGCCCCGTCCAGGCATAAAATTCTCTTTTAAAATGCTCGTAGTCCCAATCCCCGCCGATCACCTTCATCTCTCCTCATCCAAAATCCGAACTATGGCCGCCGCAATCCGGTTTAAAGAGAGTACCTCATCTGCAGAATCTCTCTGCAATACAGCGCGGGGCATCCCGGAAAGCACTGCGCTGGAGGGGTCCTGGACGATCGTCCGTCCGCCTCTTTCTTTAATCCGCACCATACCTGCCGCACCATCGCGCCCCATACCGGTCAACACCACACCGATCACCGCCGCACCGAAGATCTCCGCCACAGATTCCATCATCACATCCGCCGAAGGACGAACATGGTTAACAGTAACAGCATTGCTGAGAAAGATGGTCCCATCATGCCGGGCTAAAAGATGATAGCCCCCGGGAGCCACGTAGACCTCGCCGTTTCGGATTTCATCCCCCGGGGAAGCCTCTTTCACTTTAATTTGTGAAACCCTGTCCAATCTTTCGGCCAGGGAGCGGGTAAAACGCGGAGGCATGTGTTGGGTGATGAAAACAGCCGCCGGCAAATCGGCCGGCAACCCCTTAAGCACCTCTTCCAGGGCTCGCGGGCCACCGGTAGATGCCGCAATAGCCACAATCCTGTCCATCCCCCGGCTTACAACAGGGCTCCCCTTTCTTTCAAGTTGCTCTTCACCCTCCACCACATCAACTCGGGGCTCATCGGAAAAAGGGATCGCCTGTAGACGGGCCCCGGCCGCCTTTTTTATTTTCAGGGGCAACAGTCGCCTGATCTCGTCTGCTTGTTCCCCTTCCCAGGTAGAAGGCTTGGGGATAAAATCAACTGCTCCCGCGGCCAGAGCTTCTATGGTCATCTCGCTTCCCTTCTGGGTATAGCTGCTGACCATCACAACAGGTACGGGGTTTTCGGCCATGATTATTTTAAGCGTATCCAGCCCGTTTAACACAGGCATCTCCAGATCGAGGGTTAAAACATCAGGTTTCAGGCCTTTCAGCTTGGCCAGGGCATCCCGGCCGTTGCGAGCCATCCCCACGTATTCCAAAGCACTGTCCTGCTGGATAATCTCCCTTAAAACCTTGCGCATAAATGCAGAATCATCTACAACCATCACTTTAAACGGGGCCTTTTTCATTAGCTTTCTACACCTCCTCTTTGCTTCCATCGCCCCAGGCTCCATAGATTGAAACAATTTATTTCATAACGCTAACGCCGTGCTTTCTGCTGCAGCCTAGATCTCCTTCTCACCCCGGCCTACCGTCGAAACGATCGTCTTCCCGGTGTCCACATAGAAATGCAGCGTGCGCCCGTAGTTTCCCCCGACATCTTCCCCGATAATGGGGATGCCGTGCTCTTCTAAGACCTGCCGCACCAAACGCAGATTTTTCTCCCCCACACTTTCTCTGACCTTCTGATTCTTAAACAATTGGCTTCCCCCGGCGATTTTAGCCCGCAAGCGCTCTTTATTTCCCCCGATATTCTCTATCTCCCGCACGAGCAAGGGTATGGCTGTATCAGCATATTTTGCCGGATTAAAAGGTTTAGACTTATTTGGAAAATCCCGGCTGTCATGTAGAAGAATATGCGCCAATCCCCCGACCCTGCTCCGGTAATCGTAGAGGACAACCCCCACGCAGGAACCGAGGCCGATCGTCGTCAGGACCCCCCGCCCCTTCAACACTGCCCAATCAGCGATCTTTACCCGGGAAACGACCATGCCCTTCATCTGATACCGAGCCGGGCAAAGATAGTGCCTAAGGCCCCGCGGTCGGGAATGATGAGGATATACCCTATAATGCGCTTCCGCCGGGAATTTAACGTCGTCTGCAGCAAGACCAGTTCATCATCCTGAACACGTGCTTCGGCCATAACCGTGGAGATGATTGCCCCGGACATATCTATAGCTATGGCGGGAGGCGAAGGAAGAAGCAGAAGATCGGTCATCAAAGAGAGGGCAGTCAGATATGATGAGGTTAAAATATTACCGACCTCCAACAATGCTGATTGTTCCAGGGCATCAAAATCCCCGCGCGCAGCCGGCAGAAGAACGGAGATTATTTTTAGGGCGCTTTCCAAGGGGATCACGAAAAGAATCGTCAACTGAATATCGCCGGTAGATTCGATAAAAACGCCGGCAACGGGGAGCTCCGCCCCCCCCAATGATTCCGGAATATCTTGCAGGGGAACGAGTTTGGCATCTGGAACTTCCATGGTAATCTTTTCCCCGTCGAGCAGCTTCGCCAAAGAGGTAACCGCATTGCCCGTGCCGATATTAGCCAGTTCTTTGAGCACATCCAGCTTAAACGAATTTACAGTATCCTCTCCCAAAGAACCCCTCCTTACGGTGTATTGTGCAGCCCGGATCATGCCCCTCAGTTCTGCTGAAACACTTTTACCCCCCCACTTTTTGCAAGGCTTCCACGATGCGGTCCGGCTGAAAGGGTTTTACAATAAAATCTTTCGCGCCCGAATTTAAGGCTTCAATCACCAGGGCTTTCTGGCCCATGGCACTAACAACGACTATTTTAGCCTGAGGATCTTCAGCCATAATTTTTTTAATAGCCGTTATCCCATCCATATTGGGCATCGTAATGTCCATGGTTACCAGATCCGGTTTTAACTCTTGATATTTCTCTACAGCCTGGAAGCCGTCTTCTGCTTCCGCAACCACCTCGTAACCATTTTTTTCGAGGACATTACGCAAAGTCATGCGCATAAAAGCCGTATCATCAGTGATCAACACTTTTTTTCCCAAGATTAAGCCTCCTATCTTCCAGCAAGCCGGCTATATCAAGAATCAGGGTGACCCTACCATCCCCCAAAACTGTAGCACCGGCAATTCCTCGCAGCTCATTGACAAAACGGCTCAGAGATTTGATGACAACCTCCTGCTGTCCCAGAAGCGCATCCACGGCCAACCCTGCTTTTTTATTGCCGGCCCTAACCACCACTACCGGATAATATTCCTGTACCGGAGATGAACCCGAACCAAACAGCTCCTGTAGAAAATAAAACGGCAAAACTTCTTCTCTTAGGGAGATCACCCGCTCCTGCCGGATAGTCCTGATCTCCTTCGGTTCCACAAAAAGGTTTTCTTGAATGGCCTCCACAGGGATGGCATACACTTCCTGTCCGCACTGCACCATCAGGGTCCTGATGATGGCCAGCGTCAGGGGAAACCTCAGGATGAACCGGCTGCCCCAGCCGGGCCTGCTTTCTACCTCCACAGTCCCATTCAGCGCCTCGATCTCCGTTTTGACCACGCTCATCCCTACCCCGCGCCCCGATATATCCGTTACCTCCCGGGAGGTGGAAAGCCCGCTTTGAAAGATTAGCTGCAAAACTTCGGCAGGTCCCATTTCTTCTGCCTCCCTCACGCTGATCATCTTTTTTACGAGGGCCTTCTGCTTGATTGCTTCCGGGTCGATGCCGCGGCCGTCATCTTCAACAGTAATCACAACATGGCTTCCTTCATGCTGCGCCCGCAGATAGATCGTATTTAACGGTTCTTTGCCTTTTTTTATTCTTTCTTCTTCTTCCTCCAGGCCGTGATCTATGGCATTGCGCAGGAGATGCACCAGGGGATCCCCCATCTGGTTGACGATGGTGCGATCCAGCTCCGTCTCTTTCCCGGAGATGATCAGCTCCACCTTTTTATTTTTCTCCAAACTCAGATCGCGTACCATGCGTGGAAAACGATCGAAGACCTGCCTTACCGGAACCATCCTTAAAGTCATGACCGCGTTTTGCAGCTCGGTAGTAATCATCTCCATCTGTTCCAAAGCATTCTCCAGCGCGGTATCACGGGCCATCTTACCCAGTTCCAGCACGCGGGTGCGATTGATCACCAGTTCGCCGACCAGATTGACGAGGCTGTCCAGCTTGGCCGTCTCCACCCGAACCGTCTTCTCTACAACGTGGCCGGGCGGGGAAAGCCCCTTACCCGGAAGTGTACCCGGAGATTCCTTTTCAAGGCCGGCCCCGTCTACGCTTTCAACAGAAGCAGGAGAATCTTCATCCAGTTTTACCGGTGATATCTCTACTTTTTCAATCTCTACGATGCCCTCCAGCGTTTCTTTTAGGGCCCCGACCCGCGGCATCCCCACCAGGAGCAGGAAAAATTCACGATCAAAACTCTCCTCCTCCAGTGCTTGCAGGGAAGGCCAGGCCTTGACGATCTCCCCTTCTTTTTCGAGGGCTTTTAGAACCATATAAGCCCGCACGGACTTTAAAAGGGAGCCCTGGCGCAAGCGGATGTAAACCTGATAGGTTTCTTCGCCTTTAAGCAGCGCCTCTTTAAGTGTCTCCTTTTCGAAAGCGCTGAGCATCTTCTGCCAGGCGATATCTCTTTCCCGGCCGTTCGGCTCTTTTTCCGCCCCTTCCATCTCCTGCTGCGGGGAAAAAGTCCCCGGAGTTTTTTCCCCGCCGGCAACCCGCTGCCAGGCCAGCAATTTTTTCGATAGAGCGCTTACCTGTGGACGGAAATCATCCTGCCGGTGCAGGTTATCGACCAACAGTTGGATTAGATCCACTGCTTCCAGAAAAAGATTGACACACTCTGTCTCCAGAGCAATCTCCCCCCGGCGCAGCTTATCCAGCAAGGTCTCCATCTCATGGGTCAGATCTGTGATCAATTCGTAACCCATCGTCCCCGCCATCCCCTTCAAACTATGGGCGGCACGGAACATCGCCTCCAGATGCTCATCATCGAGATCCTTTTCCAAAGCCAGCAGGCACTGCGTAATATTTTGCAGGTACTCTTGCGTCTCCGCCAGAAATAGATCTTCGTATTCTTCCATTCCCCCCCTCCTTTCCCGTTTCAACTTACACCCGGACGTCCTGCGGGCCCCGAAAAACCCACCATGAATTTTTATCTCCCTACTCCACGCCCGGAATTACTTCCCTCAAAGCAATTTTCTCCTCCGCATCTAAAATCTTAGTGAGATTCAATATAATCAGCAACCGCTTCTCTATTTTGCCTATACCGCGAATCAGATCGTTTTGCACATTCACCACCCGTTCAGGGGGCGGTTTTATCGCTTCAGAAGGAAGGCGCAGCACCTCTGTGACAAGATCGACGATCAAGCCCACTTTCTGCTCTTCGATCTCCACGATAATAATTCTGGTTTGTTCGTCTCTTTCTTTCGGCGGCAGCTCGAACCGCTTGCGGAGATCGATTACGGGAATGATCTCACCCCGCAAGTTGATAACTCCCTCGATAAAATGGGCTGACTGGGGCAGAAGGGTAACAGGAGCCATTCTTAAAACTTCGCGCACCTGGTTGATATCCAGGGCAAACTCTTCTTGCTCAAGCCGGAAAGTCACCAATTGAACTTCCGCGGCCGCTTCCTGGTCTTGTTTCATCACCGATCACCTCTTCAACCGGATTTAGGGCCTACGATATTTGTAACTCTGACACCAAATTTTCCATTGACTAGAACCACCTCTCCCTTCGCCACCAGCCGATCATTGGCCAAAAGTTCTACGGGCTCTCCGGCATAGTTTTCGAGGCTGAGCACCTCTCCCGGGGACAGAGAAAAAACCTGGCGTAGGGGCAACGAAGTTTTACCTAGAACCACGCTTATCTGCACCGGGATATCTTTGATGAGATCGATTTTCTCGAGATCTTCCTGCCGTAAGCCGTGTGGTTCTCCCGGCCGGGCGGCAACAGGAGGCCCGATCTCCGGGAAGATCGGTTTCTCTTCTTTTTCTTGGTCAGCAGTTAGATTATCCGGGATACTCGCCGCCAATTCCGCCTCTTCCTGCTCCGGCTGTAGAAGCCGGGGTGCCACCTCTTCCGGTTTTAGTTCCGGCTGTAAGGGCCGGGATTCTGCCTCTTCCGGTTCCGGCTGCAGCAGTTGTGCTTTCTCGGAGACGATGTCTCCAACCACAGAGGCAATCTCGTCTTCTATCTCTTCCCCGGCATCTTCAGGCGCCGCTGCCGCTGCCGCCCCCGCCTCTACCTCTGCCTCTGCTTCCGCCCCCGCTGCCGCTTCTGCCCCTCCTGCCTCTATCTCCACCGCGCCCCCCGAAAGCTCCGCCAGCAGATGTTTGGCAGTATGCAAACCAAAAGATAAAGGGGTCAACTGCAATAGTTCGCTGTCCAGCAGATCTTCGATCACAATGCTAAAGGCAATCTGGATCAAGACGCTTTCATCGTGAAGATAGTCCAGGTTCACATCCTCTTTCTGCAGATCTTGGTAATAAACCTTGGGGGGGGAGATATTTACAAAGCGATCCAAAAGTTCGGACATAGATGTTGCCGCCGACCCCATCATCTGATTCATCGCTTCGCTGATGGCCGAAAGTTCCATCTCTCCCAGCCCGGCGGGCTTTTGCGGTGGCTCCAGCCCCATGATTAACCCGGCGATGATCAGGGCGTCGTTCTCCCTTAAAACAAAAATATTGTCGCCCATCAACCCTTCCAGGTAATGAACGGTGATCACGAGACAAGGTATCGGGTAGTTGACGCGGACATCGCTCATGGAGACAAGTGAAACCTGGGGCGTCGTAATCTGTACCTTCTTGTTCAGCATGTGAGAGAGGGCCGTAGCCGCCGCACCCATAGAGATATTGCCCATCTCTGCCAGGGCATCCCGATGCCCGGCACTAAAATCGTCTTCTGTCCTGCCCTGCGCCGCATTAACCGCAGGGACTTTCGGCGCAACCGCATCATGTTCCCTATCCATATCTCTTATCACCTTAAATTTTTAATCCTTTCCAGGGGATCTATAATCTCTGTAATTTTAATGCCAAAATTTTCATCGATGATGACCACTTCCCCTTGCGCAACCAGCTTCCCGCCGATGAGGATATCCAGCGGCTCGTGGATGGAACAATCCAATTCGATAACCACGCCGGGGCTAAGCCGCCTGATCTCTTGCAGGGTTTTTTTTACTTCCCCCAGGCAGACGGAGACGCGCAGGGGAAATTCCAAAACCGCCTCCAGATTGGCGGGCTCTTCTTCTTCCGGCACGAGGCCGGCGGGAGATTGTTCCGGCAATCTATCCGGCGCGGGAACAGTTTTTTCTTCCTCTTTTCCCAGCAGTGAATTTATCTCCTCTTGTGTTAAAAAATCATGAGTCACGGCCGGTTCCCTCCTCGCCGGCAAGCCCGGTAATCTGCAGGGCCAGGTTTTGCCCCAGCACGCCGGGCTGGCCCTTTAATAAAATTTCACCGCCCACACAGATATCCAGATCTTCGCCCTCCTGCCGCGAAAGCTGAAGGATATCCCCCTCCTGAAATTGTAGAAAATCGTAGAGGGTGATCGTTGCCTTCCCGAGGATGGCTTGCAGCTCAACCTCAACTTTTTCCAGTTCTTGCAAAAGGGTCTCCTCCTGAAAACGGGATGTCTCTTGCAGCGGCTGCTTAAACCAGAACTGCGCCGTCAGTCTGGTGATAATCTTTTCGAGGGTGATATAAGGAAAACAGAGGTTAATGAACCCCTCATTCTCCTTAACCTGAACATTGAAAGTGACCAGGGCCACCGTCTCCGTAGAGGCAAACATCTGGTTAAATTGGGGGTTGGTATCCATGCTCTCTATGCTTGGCGTCAGCTCCACGATATCTTCCCAGCAATAGCGCAGGTTGTCCAAAAGTTTAGCGTTCAGGTTGCGCATGACAGAGATCTCGATATCCGTCAACTCCCGATCATCCCGGGAATGCACGCCTTTGCCGCCGAAAACAAGGTCGATCAGGGGAAAAACGAATGCGGGGTTGGTTTCGAGCATGGCGTTGCCCATCTCCTGATTCATACTAAATACCGTGATCAGCGTAGGCAGGGGCAGGGAAAAAATAAATTCTTCATACGTGACCTGGCTGACAGAAACAAGCTGCACCTGCACAGGCACCCGCAGGTAAGCCGATAAAAAGTTACCCAAAATGCGGGCATAGTTTTCGTGCAGGATCTGCAGCGTGCGTATCTGTTCTTTGGAAAATTTGCTGGGGCGCCGGAAATCATAGCCTCGATAATCCTCCGCCTCTGCATTTTTTTCCTCATCCAGTTCCCCGCTGCTTAAAGCGGTAATCAAGGAGTCTATCTCCGCCTGCGATAAAACATCTTTAGCCAGGGCCAGTCCGCCCCCTTTCTCTAATTTTTAAGCCTGTTTTCCTGCCCGGTTTTAAGATTAAACCTGCAGGTTTAAAGTTTGCGCCCAGAGTTCATCGGCAACAGTCAGCGTTCTGGCCGCACCCTGCAGCGCTCTCTGCCCGCGGATCAGCATCGCCATCTGCCCGCCGAGATCCACGTTGGAATTTTCGAGGTATCCCTGGCGGATCGATCCGAAACCATCCTCCCCCGCCCTTCCCTCGAGGGGCGGCCCGCTGTTCGCCCCGGGCAAGAGTAGGTTCTCGCCAACCGGCGAAAGGCTCTGTGGATTTATGAAGCGATAGAGAGGTATCTCCCCGATTTTTTCCGGGCCGGCCGGGAACGCCGCCCCTTCATCTATTTCATCTGTTCCATCCGTTCCATCCGTTCCGCCCTTAACTTCTGCCGGGATCTCGATCCCTTCCGCTTCTTCCGCGATCGCACCATCATCCGGGGCGGGAAAAAACACTGCAGAATCCGCCGGATAGAGATCGCCCCCCGGGGTGATCACCAGCTCCAACGGCATGCCCGCTTCTTCCCCCGGCGATTCGCCTGTTTCCCCAAGGGGCAGGTTTAAAGACAGGTCCAACCGGTCCCCTCCTGCAGTCACCAGCCTTCCTTCTTCATCCATCACAAAATTCCCACAGCGGGTATAGGCATAGCTGCCGTCGGGCCGGATCACCCGGAAAAACCCCTCGCCCTCCAGGGCCAGATCGTAACGCCTTCCCGTTTGGCTCAAAGAAGCCTCCCGGAAAGAAGCCGTGATGCCGGCCAGAGCAGCCCCCCTCCCGCTGCGTGGCGGCACCGCCGCCCCATTCGCCACCGGCAGGCGGCGCTCTGCCAGCGGGCGATTGGGCAACTCCTGATAGGAAACCAGTCTTTCTTTAAAAGCAACTGTATTAACATTGGCCATGTTCTGTGCGGTCACATCCAACAGATGCTGGTGTACGCGCAAACCCGAAACGCTGTTGGCCATCGCTTTAAGCATGGCAGACCCTCCCTCTAAAAAAATACATCGGCAATCAACCCAGTGTTCCCAGCTCGTTGGCAGCCCTGGCCAGCAGACGATCATAGGTCTGGGCAATTTTCTGTGCCGCCTCGTAGCTGCGGCGCACTTTCAGCAGATCGGTCATCTGTTGCATCAGATCCGCATTGGATTCCTCCAGGCACCCCTGCCAGACCTCTGCACCGGCCGGCCGCGGCTCGGCGCCCGCCGCCTGATAGAGATTATGGCCTTCCCTCCAAACAAGCTCCTCCGGATCAAAAGCCGACAGCCGCAGGCGGTCCACCCTCTCCTCGCGGATATAGACATTACCGGTCCGGTCCACCGTCACAGGGCCTTCCCCGAGAACCAACGGGCCGTTTTCCCCCAACACCCGGTAACCCGCAAAATTAACCAGCTCTCCCTCGGCATTAAGTTGAAAGCGGCCCTCCCGGCTGTAGCCAAACCCCGCCGGGGTCTCCAGCACAAAAAATCCTTCCCCCTGCAAAGCCAGATCCAACTGTTCCCCGGTCTGCTGCAGGGCGCCATCCAGATGAATTAAAGGCGTCTCATCCACACAGACATTTAAAGCCGCCGGGCCCACCGGTTGTAGGCCGGTTTTTCCCCGGGGGCCTGTTTCCCCCCGGCAATAGAGCAGTATCTCCGGAAACGTTCTCTGCACCGGCGTGCTTCTTTTGTAGCCGGGCGTATGCAGATTGGCCATATTCTGGCCGATGTTTTCCAGGTAAAACTGGTTGACGAGCATCGAACCAGCGGCCTGGTAGATCCCGCGCATGGAATCTGCCTCCTCTTTTAAGCTTT
>JAAZMI010000088.1 GCA_012798895.1 Bacillota bacterium | reverse complement strand
CTTTGCAACAACAAAGAGCCCATCTATACATAGGATTGCATCTTAGAAAAGGTGTCGCCGGCCGGGAAAGAGGTTTTGCCCTGATTGTACCGCCCAAAACAAAGCAGATGGAGAAGCTGGCACAAGAAATTGGTACTGCAATGAGCAAGAAATTAAACCTGGCAGACAATGGCATCCAAACGGATAAAAATCTTCTGGTTTTGGGCTTACCGGCTATAGTTATAGAAACAGCTACGATTACACAGGCCGTAGAAGAAGGGTTGTTGAGAAGTTCACACTTTCAGTGGAGGATTGCACAAGCTATCTTTAATGCCACTTTAAAATATTTTAACAGCTGACACCCAGATTTATTATTTGGAAAGGAGTATTGGACGATGAAAAAAACTTACGCCGTCTACCCTCTTTACACCCAGATACTTAAACCCCAAGATGATCTTCTGCGCATAGTTGTAGAATACACAAAAAATATCGTTGCACCAGGAGATGTAATTGCTCTTGCAGAGACTGTAGTAGCTATTACCCAGGGCCGGGCCATCCTGCCGGCAGATGTACAGGTATCTCCCCTGGCCCGTTTTCTCTCCCTGTTTCCCCGGAAAGATGGCAGCTTGGCGACACCGGAAGCAATGCAGATCGCTATTGAAGAGGTCGGCAGAATGAAAATTATCTTGGGAGCCGGTGCGGCTTTATGCGGCAAGATGATAGGTAAAAAGGGCTTTTTTTACCTTGTTGCGGGCCGGGACCTGGCACGCATTGATGATGTAGCCAGAACGATGTGGCCCTTTGAAGAATATATTGTATTAGGACCCCGGGATCCGGGCAAGTTGGTCGGGGATATAAAAGAAAAAACCGGAGCAGAGGCTGCAATTGTCGATGTTAATGATGCCTACCGCGTGGATATTCTTGCTGCAACGGAGGGGGTTGATTTCCAAGATCTGGTAGAAAGCCTGCTGGATAACCCCTTTGGCAACGAAGATCAACAGACCCCGTTTGTCATATTAAAAAAACGGCAATAGCAAGCCGGGTGCAGGCGGCAAATTCATTTCTTAAAGGTTCATCTGCTTACCTTATTTTTAGGTAAAGTGCTAATTTTTTTGCCGGAAACCCTTGTTTTGTTTTTTCTTCCCGGATTGGAACTGCTAAAAAAATCTTCTATTGTGTTCTTAGTGCCGGAAAACAACCCGATAGCCGAAAGGCCGGTAACCAGGCCCAAAAAAACGGCCTTACGGGGTTCACCGGGGGCGATGTAATAGAACCCGCAGAGAATGCCCAGGAGCAGGGCTACAAAGGGCGAAAGTTTTTTGGGGATGCCCACCCTTTTCAGCAGTTCGACCATAGCTAAAATTACCGGGACCAGGGCTATGCCATAAACGCTGAATTCTTCCATTATTTTTTTTTACCTCCCTGGAATAATCAGATCATATTCCCTATAATTTATGCAGGAGGTAGAAAAAAAAGAACGTTTTCCGCCAAAAGCTGTTTTAATTATTAATCTTTAGTAATTGTAATGCTCAGAGGCTCCTTTAAACCGCGTAGAACATCCAAGTTTTCTTTAACCATGCCAAAAACGTTAACGGGGCCGGCAGCCCTAATCTCATCCCCCCGGCTGGCCGGCGTCGGCCCAAAAAAGATGCAGATGGCCTGCATGGGAGGCCAGTAAGCGATCTCCCCCGGTTGTAGAACCTCCCTTGGATTCTCCAACCGGGCCTTCACATCGGAGACGAAATATATTTCTTCTCCCCAGGTTTTCCCTTGTCCTTGCAGCGGTAAAGCAGCGTGCACTATCTGGGCCGTTACTGTTTCATTCAACAAACCCTGCAGTTGAATGTTTCCGTTGATGATAATCTTAATTTTCATTACTTTCCCCCTTCGTTTTTACGAAAAGATGCATTTTT
>JAAZMI010000008.1 GCA_012798895.1 Bacillota bacterium | reverse complement strand
TCCGCAGCCAGGCTGGCGATGACATCTTGGATCATCTGGAATGAGCCGATGGGTTTCCCAAATTGCGAACGTTCCTTGGCAAATTCTACACAAGCATCCAGACAGCATTGGGTCATGCCGAGGGCCCCGGCGGCAATAAACAAGCGGGCCGTGTCGATACCATGCAGCGTAACATGCAGGCCCCGCCCGATCTCGTTGATGAGATTTTCCCGGGGAACCCTACAATCAAGAAAACTAAGATTGCTTAGATCTCCAGCCAGATCCCCCACCATACTGATCGGATGGCTTGAAAAACCGGGGGTATCAGTATCTACCGCGATTAGAGCAATCCCTCTCCACCCCAGGCTTTTATCTGTCTGGCAGAGCACCAGGCAAGTCTCTGCCAGGCCACCGCTGGTGATAAAATTTTTCGTACCATTTATGACCCATTCGTCCCCGACCAATTTCGCACTGGTTTCTATAGCCCCGGCATCGCTGCCTGCCGCGGGCTCGACCGCCCCTACGGCCACAATTCTTTCCCCGCGGCATAACGGGGGCAGATATCTCTTTTTCTGCTCTTCATTGGCACCCAGATTAAGAATGGTTGCCGCCAACACTCCGTGGCCCAGCGCCGTAAGGGTCTGCGACCAGCTCACATAGCTTAGCTGTTCCCAGACGAGAGCCGCAGCCGTATAGTCGTACCCGGACCCCCCATATTCTTCTGGAATATGGATCCCCAGCATGCCCAGTTCACCCATCTTTTTAGTAAGAGCGTGGTTTACCTTGCGCTCTTCCTCATACTCTCGAATTGTAGGCAACATCTCGTTTAAGGCAAATTGCCTGGCGTTATCCTGCAACATTTTTTGTTCTTCTGTAAGGCTAAAATCCATCTAGATCTCCTCCTCCCATGATCGATGTAGCAATCTATTACCTGTGAGAGACTCCCTAATAGATAGCATCGGCAGCAATGCCCCGGTCTTTATAGGCCCGCCGGCATTTTAGAGAGGTATATTCCCATGCCGCTTCGGATCCGTGCCAACCTTTTTGTTTTGCGCAAACTTCAGGGATTGGATCAGGGTTCGCCTCGTCTCTCTGGGTTCAATGATATCGTGTATATAGGTCACATCGGAGGCCAGGGCCATCGGATCGGCATAGTGGGTTCTATATTCCTGAACCTTCTGTGCCTTAAAAGCCTCCGGATCGGCCGCCTTCTCAATTTCATCCGCGTAGAATAAAGCTACCGCCTGTTCAGCCCCCATGGCACCGATTTCGGCAGTGGGCCAGGCAAAGATCAGATCCGTCCCGAAACCCGGGAAAACGCCCATGCCCAGTGCCGCTCCACCATATACTTTTCTCAACAGAAGGGCGATCTTGGGTACAGTTGCTTCAGATAAAGCATAGAGCACCTTGGCACCATGCCGGATAATCCCCCCGTATTCCTGATCTTTGCCGGGCAGATATCCCGGAGTATCTACGAGCAAAATAAGGGGAATATTGAAAGCATCGCAGAAACGAATAAACCGTGCCTGCTTATCAGAGCTGTCCATGCTCATGCAACCGGCCCGCACCCGGGGCTGATTGGCTACGATACCAACGGAACTGCCGCCCAGTCTGGCAAAACCGACGATGATCTCGGCGGCAAACTCGGGTTTAACTTCTAAAAATTTGCCCCCATCCACAATATCGTTGATCACCAGGCGCATATCATACCCCTTAGTCGGTTGTAACGGGACGATATTTTCGAGCGCTTCCGAAAAACGATCCGGGGAATCACCGGTGTCTTTATAAGGAGGTTTTTCCCTCCAGTTTTGGGGTAGATAGGACAAAAGCGTGCGGATCTCCTGCATACAGTCGGCCTCGCTTTTTACTCTGAAATCAGCAACACCAGATACCTGGCAGTGCATTTTGGCTCCGCCCAACTCCTCCATGCTGATCTCTTCGCCTAAAACCGATTTGATTACCCTTGGGCCGGTGATAAACATGTGGGATAGATCATCCACCATGAAAATAAAGTCGGTCAGGGCCGGAGAATAGACCGACCCCCCGGTACAGTTCCCCAAAATTGCGGAGATCTGCGGCACGGCACCGGAACAGCGCGTATTGATATAGAACACTACCCCGGCACTTTTTTCATCGCTAACCCGGTAGGGATCGTCGCTGCCCGCCAGCTCGGGCCTGATCACCCGCGCCCCGGGAGAATCATTGAGGCCGATCAGGGGCACGCCCATCTCGAGGGCCATCTCATGGATCTTATACAGCTTTCTCCCATGATAATAACCCTGCGATCCCCCAAACACGGTTGCATCGTGGGCAAATACACAAACCGTTCTATTATCTATCGTGCCATGCCCGATTACGATGCCATCGCCAGGCGTACCTACATTGTGCTTGATCAACATATTAAATTCATGAAAGCTACCGGGATCCAGCAAAAGATCGATCCTTTCGCGAGCCGTCAGTTTTCCTTTTTTGTGTTCCCTGGCGATCCTCTGCTCACCGCCCCCCAGGGCGGCAACCTGTTTGATCTCACGCAACCTTTGAATTTGTTGTTTCATATCGAATGCCTCCTTCTCTCTTTAGAAGATCTCTATCATAATACACCTTAGATCTCCCAACCCATCCAGCTGCACAATTACACAATTATAATTGCAATAATTGTGCCACTTCCCACACAGTTGTGAAGAAACAGTCTTCGTTAAAATAACCCGTGGCTTTAAAGCTTTATTTTCTGACTTAATTCGCCTTTTTATGCAGCCCTGCCTGTTATCAAGCCACCGGCAAATCCAGAAGTTTAAACGTAAGAATTGTCTTTCATGGCCATACTTGCTATAATTATTGTGCGTTATTAGAACATTTTGTCTGCTTTTCAGATACCGACACCCACATTTTTATAACACATATTATCTGGTGCAGGGGGAGAGATAATGACCCACAATAATGAAGAGATATTAAAACTGTTCAACGATTCATTTTTAACCATCCTCGATAAAATAAACGATCCGCTTATTGTCATAGACAAGGACGGTATTGTCGTCTATGTGAATAAGGCCTATGAATACCAGGTGGGGGTTTCAAGGGAAAACATTTTAAACAAAAATTTAAATGAAAAATACCCAGACGATAAGTTGCTTAAAGTCCTCAAAACAGGACAGCCTCTAAAGGGATATGAACATTACAACGAGACGCTGGGCTACGATATAATCGCTGATTTTATACCATTGAAAGACACCGGCGGCGAGATCAAGGGCGTGATCGGAGTGGGCAATGCCAACGTTATCTATAAAATCAGCAGGCATCTTCAGGCACTGGTAGTTGGCAATGGGGGGAAAACAAGACAAAAAACCTTCTACAGAAAAAAAATAGAGGCTTTTAAAGATATTATCAGCGACGACCCCGGGATGCTTAATTGCCTCAATATAGCCGCCAACGTGGCCCAAACAGATGCAGCAGTAATGCTAAGAGGTGAGACGGGCACGGGCAAGGAGCTGATCGCGAAAGCCATTCACAAAGCCGGCAACCGCTCCGCTCATCCTTTTGTAGAGATAAACTGTGCCGCCATCCCTGAAAACCTTTTGGAATCGGAGCTGTTTGGCTATACTGCGGGGGCATTTACCGGAGCACGGGCTACCGGGAAAAGGGGGAAGATCGAAGAGGCGCACTGCGGGACGTTATTTTTAGACGAAATTGGGGATATCTCTCCGGGCCTGCAGGTAAAACTGTTGCGCTTTACGCAGGAAAAGTACATTGAAAAACTGGGGGGCACAAAAAAAATCCCCGTCGATACCAGAATTATCTCTGCCACTAACAGGAATTTGGAACAGATGATCCAGCAAAATGATTTCCGGATCGATCTTTTTTACCGTCTCAATGTGGTCCCGATCTTTATACCCCCGTTGAGAGAGAGAATTGCAGATATTCCTCTCCTTGCTTATCATTTTTTAGATTATTATTCCGGAAAGTATGGCAAGGATCTCTCGTTTACGCATGCTGCTATTAATCAACTGCAGGAACATATCTGGCCGGGCAACGTCAGGGAACTAAAAAATATTGTTGAACAGGCCGTCATATTATGTCAAACAGGTAAAATTGCCGCGGATGATCTGCAACTGGATTTCCTCAATATTTCCCTGAAAAACAGGCCCTTTACATTACACTTAAATACAGCCGTTGAAAAGTTGGAAAAAAGAATCATGGTAGAAGCGCTGTCTAAAGCCAAAAACAATAAAAGTAAGGCCATAAATTATCTGGGTATCAGCAGAAGTGCTTTCTATGCCAAATTAAAAAAGTATGGTATCCTCGAACCGTAGCCAACCCTGTTAAAAAAGCTGAAGCTGGAGCAGAAGACAAAGCTCTAAACGGCAACTGTTTCTCCATCGCCCAGATATTTTGCCCGCAGTTTCGGCTTGTCTATCTTGCCGGTTTCGTTGCGGATCACATCGGCAAAGACAACGCGTTCAGGCCATTTAAATTTGGCCAGCCCGTGCCTTGCGCAGAACTCCACTACCTCCTTTTCTTCCATTGTTTTCCCCGGGTGTAACTGCACAATAGCCATAGCGATCTCCACTAACCTTGGATGGGGATAGCCGATTACGGCCACATCTTTTATCTTTGTATTGCCCCGCAGGCAGCTCTCGATCTCCACGGGGAAAATATTCTCCCCGCCGCGAATGATCAGATCTTTTTTCCGGTCTACGATGTAAAAATATCCTTCTGCATCCTTCTTGACCAGGTCGCCGGTATAGAGCCAGCCCTCCTTGACGACCTGCGCCGTCAGCGCCGGGTTTCTAAAATATTCTTTCATATTTCTGGGCCCACGCAAGATCAACTCCCCTACTTCCCCCACGGGGACATC
>JAAZMI010000087.1 GCA_012798895.1 Bacillota bacterium | reverse complement strand
TTAAATCCCGAACGGACTAATAATGACAATATTCTTTGCCATGGTATATTTCTCCTTCCTAGATGAAAAAACATTTTCATGGAGGAAAAAAGGGATAAAACAGAGAAATTTTCTTTTAGGGAAGAATTAAGGGTGGGATCTGCCTAAATTTTGGGGAGGGGGATGCGGGTACCTGTAAAATTTCTAGAACGGCTTGCAAAGTTAATTTTGAAAGAGGTGTTTAGGTGGATGATGTTGCGGTAATCAATGATTATCAATTAGCGCAGTATTTTCAGGAACTTTCGGCGGATTCACTTTACCCCAGTGCCGGTTCATCGGCGGCCCTAACTGCGGCCCATGCGGCAGCCCTTTTTGCTATGGCCTGCCGGGTGAATCTTCGCAAAATTGAAGAGAAATCATCTGAAAGCAAAAATAATAAGGGCCGGAAAACCTTCTGGCAGGATCTGTTGCACCGGGCAACCCTTCTTTTAGAACAGTCCTTGGTGCTGGCCCAGGCAGACGGTTTTGCAATTAAGGATTATGTGGAAGGGGCGCCCAGGGGTGCTGAAAAGGCGACTAAAATCCCCCTGAATATTGCCCGCTGTGCAATGGAGATTGCTGCCTTAACGAGACGCGCTTTTCCTGATTCTTATGCCCCGGTTCAAGCAGATGTAGAGTGTGCGAGCTGCCTGGCGGAGGGGAGCAAGGAGGCCGCCCTCATAGTGGCGCGCTACAACCTTCCGCTGCTTAGCCCGGGGAAACAGGATGATTTTGCCCAACAGATATCTGCGTGTGAAAAGGACGGCAACAAACCTTTAACATCCTGAAACAGTGTTGTATTTTTGTTTATTTTTTTGTTTGCTCTGCCACTAAATTTGCTGCTCCGTATTTTTCTCTTAGACGCGGTTTTTCGATTTTGCCGGTGGGGTTGCGAAAAACCCGATCAAATATTATTTTGCGGGGGCGCTTGTAGCGCGGTATCGGCGCACAAAATTTTGTTATCTCTTCTTCTGTATACTTGTGGCCCGGCTTTAGCTCTATAATTGCAGCTGCTATCTCCCCTAAACGGTCATCAGGCAAACCGATCACCGCCGCATCTTTAATGGCATCATGGGTGCGCAGGAAATCTTCGACCTGTACCGGGTAGATATTTTCCCCGCCGCTGATGATGACATCTTTTTTGCGATCAACCAGATAGATAAAGCCGTCTTCGTCCAGGCGGGCCATGTCCCCGGTAAGTAACCAGCCATCCCTGATGACTTCCGCGGTTGCCTCCGGATCGTTATAGTAGCATTTCATGACACCGGGACCTTTGACGGCCAGTTCTCCAATCTGCCCTTGTGCCACGGGAAGCCCATCCCCATCCACAATTTTGGTTTCCCAACCGTAACCGGCTATACCGATAGCCCCCACTTTATGAATGTTTTCCAGGCCCAGGTGAACACATCCGGGACCGGCAGATTCGCTTAAGCCATAGTTTGTATCGTAGAGATGATCCGGGAAATGTTTTTTCCAGCGATGGATCAGGCTGGGTGGAACCGGTTGGGCTCCGATATGCATCAGCCTCCACTGGGAGAGATCATAATCTTTCAAATCCACTTCTTTATTTTCAATTGCATCCAAAATATCCTGTGCCCAGGGGACGAGAAGCCAGACGATGGTGATTTTTTCCTCAGAGACTGTTTTTAGAATCCATTCCGGCTTGATTCCACGCAGCAGCACCGCTCTGCTTCCCGCCAGCAAGCTTCCAAACCAATGCATCTTGGCACCGGTATGATAAAGTGGAGGGATACACAAAAAGTTGTCTTCGCGGTTTTGACCGTGGTGTTTGACTTCAGTACAACAAGCGGCCAGCAAACCGCGGTGTGTGTGCAAAATTGCTTTTGGAAACCCCGTCGTCCCGGAGGAAAAATAGATGGCGGCATCATCATCGCCCGTTAGCTCAACCCGGGGGTCTTCAGAAGAACAATTTGCGGTAAGCCGATCATAGTTTTCTGCAAAAGAGGGGCGATTTTCCCCGGCGAAAAACAGCGTTTTAACGTGAGACAACTGATCGAAGATCGCTTCTATCCGGCCGATGAATTCAGGTCCGAAGATCAAAGCAACAGAATCGGATAGATCCAGGCAATATTTTATCTCTTCAGCCGTATAACGAAAATTGAGCGGTACGGCGAGGGCGCCGGCTTTTAAGATCCCGAAGTAGATCGGCAGCCATTCGAGGCAGTTCATTAAAAGAATGGCCACTTTATCCCCTTTTTTTATTCCCCTTTTCAGCAAGAGGTTGGCGAGGCGGTTTGCTTTTTCGTCAAAAACCTGCCAGGTCATCTCCCGGCGGTACTCACCGGCCGGATTGTTTTCGATGAGCTCATATTCAAGCCAGGTTACGTTATGTTTTTCTTGCAGATCCAAATTAATCTCCGTAAGGCAGATCTCCTGTCCATACATTTCAGCATTGCGCGACAATATTTTAGTAATTAACATTTTCCCCCTCCGTTTTATCAGGACTATAAAATAGGCCAGTGATTAAAAGTTATAGACATCATGGCGTGAAAATGAGCACTGCACAAATAAGATTATAACATAATCCGACAAAAAATAACCTATAAGTTTTTATGCAACGGGGACTGCAACAGGGACGGTTCCTACTGCATTCT
>JAAZMI010000086.1 GCA_012798895.1 Bacillota bacterium | reverse complement strand
GTTAATAAAAGCGAATGGTTAATTAGGCAAAGATGGGCCTTTTGCATCTTTGCTACTTTACGGCGGTAGAAACATTCGTCCTTGAAGCTGCAATCATCGCCGTCACAGTCTTCTCTGCAGCATTCGATCATGCTGATCAGGATACTAAGTGCCGGATTGCTAAGCCTAAACCAGTAAGAGATATCATCCAATACGCCGGTTATAGTGCGCCTTGCCCAGTTCAGAAGAAAATTTCGGGCCAATTTTGTTTTAAGGTCACCGCCGGGATTCTCTATCTCCTCTTCTATCCTCCGGCGGCAGGCATAGTTAGAGATACCCTTCATGTCGGTAAAGCGTACGTTTTCAAGGCCCAAGGTTGTAGCTACCCGGGGTAGTTCGTCAAGGATCTGTTGCTGTAGATACTTTGTATTAGTGCTAATGAAGACCTTTTCTTTTTCATTTACAGCGAATATAAGCGCAGCCAAAAGATAGGCCAGGGTTTTGCCGCTGCCGGCAGGGGCTTCGATGAAAACTGCCTGTTTGCCCCGAAAGGAATCTGCAACGGAGAGAGCCATCTGTAACTGCTGCGGCCTGAAGATATAACCCGGAAAATGTTTCTGCCACGCTTTTTCATTTTTTAAAAGGTCTTCTATATCATCGAAGGTATAGGTAGATGTAGGCTCACCCCAAGCAGCGGCCGAAGCGGTGCCCGTGACCTGCCTTAAAGAAGAAAGTGTTATCTTCTCAAGGTAGGGCAGCCAAACCCATCCCGTGCCATGCATCTCCCTAAGGGTTATCTCCAGCAGATCATAATCTTCTGCGGCAAGATCGGCGAAGAGTTTTTGCACCAGTTTCATGGTATCCCGGGCATCGGCCAGTGCACGGTGCGCTTCCGGGCGGCTTTCATTTAGATAGTATTGTATAAGGTATTGCAAGCCATGGCTTAAAAAGTGGGGTTTGAAGAGGCAAAATAGCTCCAGGCTGTCCAGCAAGGTGTTTTCCAGTTCCCGGCCGAGTGCTTTTTCAAGCATTCTTTTTTCAAAAGCTACATTATGACAGATCAGAGGCAGATTGCCGATAAATTCTAGAAATCCATCCCGTATATCATCAAAACAAGGGGAGCCCCTTAAGTCTTTTTCGGTAATGCCACGACATAATTTGAAGATGCGCGGCGAGATATGTTTAAGGGAAGGATTAACAAGCTGCTCGTAGGTCTCCTTTTTCCCATGCCTGATTTTCACGGCGCCGATTTCGATGATCTCGTCAGTTTCACCGAGACCGGTGGTTTCAAGATCCAGATAGATTACGCCCTCCAGATTGTTCCCCTCCCTTTTATGAAGGGTACATGTGTACCCTTGCCAAAGAGATCGTTTTTGCTTTGATCCAGCAGAGATTTTTATGTAACTTTAATTCGATGTTTGGCAAACTGTTTACCTGTTTTAACGCTGTTTTCATGGTGCTTTGGGAGTAAGCATGCAAAACATTTTGATTATTAAACGTAACGCCCCACTTTTTTAATAAACCTGCTATTTTTTGTGGTTTTCACGCGGTCTGACATCCCCGCGCCACGTCCTAATAACCTAAATTGCGGCCTATTGGCATAGTTCTAATAGGCAGTTAATACAGATAAACACTTCTACCCCTTCGTCCACGGGTACCCCGCAGGCAGCCAGCTTTTCGGCGGAAAGCGTCTCTCCAACGATCACTTGTTCAAGGAAGTCCCGCCCCCCGCAGGTGATGCAGGTGTTGTTAAATGTGTTTAAGATAAAACCAAAATGATGGGCCATGGCCCGCCTTCCCCCTTTAGCTTAGGATGATGGTTTATCTTTCAAATCCATCCCAATGGACGATCTCCTCCATTTTTTTCCTCTGCTTTGTATGGCGTTCCAGATCTGCACTCTCCACGGGATAACCAAGGGGCAACAGGGCTATCGCCTCGATCTGTCTGGGCAGCCTCAGTATTTGGCGACACTGCATAGCGTTAAAATTGCAGACCCAACAGGTTCCCAACCCCTGTTCGGCTGCCGCCAACGTCATGTGATCGATGGCTATGGCGGCATCGAGGTTGCAGTGATTCTTGCCGTCGCCACGACGCCAGGCCTTGCTGTGATCGCCACAGACGATAATTATAACCGGGGCTTCTAAAAGCCATTCCTCCCGGTATGTAGCGGCGATCTCTTTTCTTAGTTTTTCATCACGCGCTACGATAAAATGCCAAGGTTGAAAATTAACGGCCGAAGGGGCGATCCTTCCCGCCTCCAACACATACTTCAGTTTTTCTTCTTCCACTGCACGATCCTGATAATGACGCACAGAAAACCTTTTCTTGGCAAGTTCTAAAAATGTCATGCTTGTTTTTCTCCTTTCCTGTTCCAAACAGGTTTTTCTGATCAAGCGGGGGGTTCTCCCCAGATCACATATTATTATATTTGAATAGTTGCTTCAACTTCAGCGCCACTAAAATCAATTATCTCATCGCACAAATTTAATAACCATTAAATTCATCCAAGTTGTATACCAGCTTTTAATGGTGGCGATCTTTTCGCCCTCGCTCATCGAATGTAAGATAGAATAATATCTAATCCAAGGGATGCCGCAGGCCGTTTGGGCGCCGTTTGCAGCCGTTTGGGCACCTTGTTAGCACC
>JAAZMI010000085.1 GCA_012798895.1 Bacillota bacterium | reverse complement strand
CCACCGGAAGCCAGCATCTATAACCCGGTTGATATTTTGGGAGATGCAGGCATAGAACGTTTTTCTTTTGCTTTAGACAAAGTATTAAACGACCCACAGGTAGACGGTGTAATAACCCTGGCCTGTCCCCCTGCTTTAATCGACCCCCTCGATGTCGCACGGGCCATCGATAAAACCCGGCTCGATAATCCACAAAAACCACTATTGGCGGTTTTTATGGGCGGCAAGGAGATGCAGGCCGCTAAAAAATTCTTACAAGATGCCGGGGTACCCTGCTATAATTTTCCCGAAAGAGCTGTCTCTGCACTGGAAGGCATGGTACGTTATACGCAAAACAAAGCCAAACTTGAACTAAATATAAAAGCAGAGAAAAAACGGATCGCAGTACCCCCGCCTAAAAAAATATATGATACGTCACAAGTTAAAGCTACCTTCTATGATGCTCTAAGGGAAAGAAGATTGGTTCTGCTGGAACATGAGGGGGCCAAGGTATTAGAGGCTTTTAAAATACCGGTGTCCACAACATTTCTGGCCAAAGATCCCCGTGATGCCGCAGAAAAAGCAGAACAGGCCGGCTTCCCTGTGGTGCTTAAAGTTGCATCGCCTAAAATTTTGCATAAAAGCGATATCGGCGGGGTAGTTCCCAACCTGAACAGCGCCACAGAGGTAGAAAATAGTTTTCGTGAAATAATGCAAAGGGTCCAGCGTTACCGTCCAGATGCTCCTATACAGGGCATAACAGTACAAAAAATGTTGCCTCCCGGCATGGAGATCATCATTGGATCCTCTGCGGATATACAGTTTGGGCCGCTTTTGGTTTTTGGTCTCGGTGGCATCTACGTCAATCTCTTCGAAGATGTCTCCATGCGGTTGGCCCAAAACCTCCCCATGCAGGATATTGAGGAAATGATCAAAGAGACAAAAGCATACCGTCTACTAAAAGGATTCAGAGGTAGCGAACCATTGGACGTAGATGCTTTGAAAAAAGCTATATATAATACTGCTCAATTAATCTCAAAATTTCCTGAAATAAAAGAGATGGATATCAACCCCCTGCTGGTTTACGAAAAAGGGGTCTGTGCCGTCGATGTAAAGATCACCCTCTCGCACAGCCTGATAAACCAAGGCCACACCCGGTAATAGAAAGGAGTGCCAAATTTGTGCAAAAAATTATATCTTGCCGGCGAAGCAGGTGCCGGTAAAACAGCCATAGCGTTGGGATTCGCCCTGCATCTTCAAGAAAAAGGACAAAATGTAGCCTACTTCAAACCCAAAACTGAAAGCAGGCAGCCTCCACACAACAAAGATGCCGACGCTTCACTTATGAAAAAAGTGTTGGGATTACCCTGGTCAAATGAGCAGATCGCACCCCTAAACTTTGAATCAATCTACATCTTTGGTCCCTCCGACCACATCCACGCTTCGACAGAAAAAATGGTGGATAAGTTGGAGACCAGTCTGGAGAAGTTTACCGCCAATGCCCAGATCGTCCTCATCGAAGGGGGAAAACATCCCGGAGCCTGCACCTCTCTTTCGCTTGATGATCTAAGTTTGGCCCAAAAATGGCAGGCCCCGGTAATCCTAGTCTCAAATTTAGAAAAAGATATCGATCTGGATCGACTTCTATTATATAACGATCTCATGCAAGCAAAAGGGATCAACCTGCTGGGAAATATTTTCAATAACATACCTCATACTATTTTAAACAAGGCCCGGGAAGTATACCAACCCCTTTTGGAAGAAAAAGGATATAAACTGCTGGGCACTATCCCCTCCCATCACGAGGTGGCCTTCCCAACAGTCGCCGAGTTTCAGGAAGCACTACAGGGAGAGGTTCTTACAGGCGAAGAAAACCTGGGGTTACCGGTAGAAGAGATCGTTATCGGAGCTATGACAATTGGGGGAACCTTACGTTTCCTACGTCGGGCGATCAACAAGGCCGTAATTACGGGGGGAGATCGCAGCGACATGGCACTTACCGCCCTGGAAACAAGCATCTCAGTACTCGTCCTTACAGGGGGGCTCTATCCCGATATCCGGGTCATTACCCGCGCCCGGGAAAAAAACGTCCCCGTCTTGCTCGTCCATTGCGATACGTATACAACGATTGGTTTACTGCAGAACATCGTCCGGCAAATTCGTCCGGATGATACTAAAACTATTACGCTATTCAAGGATGAAGTAAACAGACATTGCCCCTGGGAAAAAAT
>JAAZMI010000084.1 GCA_012798895.1 Bacillota bacterium | reverse complement strand
GGGCCCTCGGCATGACCCAATGCTGTCTGGATGCTTGTGTAGAATTTGCCAAGGAACGTTCGCAATTTGGGAAACCCATCGGCTCATTCCAGATGATCCAAGATGTCATCGCCAGCCTGGCTGCGGAACTCATGGCCGTACGCTGGCAGGTATATTACGCCGCCGATCTGAAGAGTAAGGATCTGCCCCATGCCAAAGAACTTTCCGCCGCCAAAATTTTAGCCAGCGATCTGGCTGTAAAAGCATCGGAGGAGGCCATTCGCGTACACGGAGCCTACGGCTGTACCGATGATTACCCCGTGGCGCGGCACTATCGCGATTCGATTCTGGCCACCATTCTCGGGGGCACGAGGGAGATGCACAAGCTGACCATAGGCCGTGAATTGTTGGGCATTAGCGCCAGATCCTAATTTTTATGGCGAAAAATAAGAATAAAGGGGGATAAAATCGTGAATATCTCTAAAATGGTGGAGACACATGCCCTGCGCAACCCGGATCGGGAAGCAGTTATCGCGGAGAATGCAGTGCTTTCCTGGCTGGAATTTAACTCCAGGATAGATAGTTTGGGCAGTGCTTTAAAACAGTTGGGTGTAGAGAAGGGCGATCGCGTGGCCTTACATCTTCCCAACAGCCCGGAGTATATGATCTCCTACTTTGCGGTTGCCCGCATCGGCGCTGTGGTTGTGCCTTTAAATATAATGTATAAGAGGACGGAGATAAAATACATTATCAATAATTCAGGTGCCAGTGTTTTTATCGCCCCTGCAGAAAATGCCAAAGAAAATATACTGGGCATTTTAGATCAATTGCCCGGTGTAAAACATCTGATCGTAACCGGGGAAGAGATCGAAGGCGGCACCCTAAGTTTCTCCCGCTTAATTGAGGAGCACAAGGGCAGTTCACTTGAGATTTTAGAATGTGACCCGGATGATACGGTAACGATCATGTATACTTCCGGCACCACCGGCCAGCCCAAGGGGGCTGTGCTGACGCACTCCAACTTTTGGGAACAAGCCCGCTTGATGGCTCATTATGTTTTGCATATTAACGATCAAGACCGTTTTCTTCCGGCTACGCCTTATACTCATATTTTTTTCGTTTTTGGGGTTTTGGGTCCCATCTACAAGGGGGCGACAGTAGTGTGCATGCCGCGTTTTTTCCCAGACACAGCTCTGGAATGGATTAGCAAGTACAGGGTGACACATTTTTGCGGCGTCCCCACCATGTATATCCAGATGTTGCATCATTATCAGGAAAATCAAGGCGAATACGATCTTCGCAGTTGGAGATTTGCTCAATCTGCCGGTGCGGCCATGCCGGAAGAGTTGATATACCGGGTGGAGGATAATTTCAATGTAGGTTATTGCGAATGCTATGGCTCTACCGAGACCAGCACCACGTGCACGTACGAGCGGTTGGGGCATGTTAAGCCCGGCTCCATCGGCTTGCCGCCACATAACTGGCAAGTAAAGATCGTTAATGATGAGAATCGCGAGGTACCCGTAGGAGAGGTTGGCGAGATCTTGGTCAAGGGGCCGGGATTGTTTAAAAAATATTGGGAGATGCCAGAAGAGACGGCAGCGGCTTTTACCGGGGACGGTTGGTTCCATACAGAAGATCTGGCTTATGAGGATGAGGACGGCTATATGTTCATGGTTGGCCGCAAAAAAGAGATGATTATCTGTGGAGGGTACAATATCTATCCCCGGGAGATCGAAGAACTGCTTTACACTCATCCCGCCATCTTGGAGGCGGCTGTAGTCGGGATTTCCGATGAAACCAGGGGGGAGATCCCCAAAGCCTTTGTTGTATTAAAACCCAATCAGCAAGTTGCCGCGGATGAGATCGTATCCTTCTGTAAAGAGAGGATAGCAGCGTATAAAGTGCCGCGGGTCGTTGAATTTATGTCAGACCTGCCTAAGAGCGCAACAGGCAAAATTCTTAAACAAAGGCTTGCGCAGAAGGTATGACGCCGTAATGTTTTAAAGAGATGTTATGCCTGGATATTTTGTGTGCCTGCAATTTTCAATTGGCAGAAGACGTCTACTACCTTTGGATCAAATTGTGTCCCAGCGTTCCTTATTATTTCGGCCAGGGCCTCTTTCTTGGGCATTGCTTTGCGGTAGGTTCGATCATTGGTCATAGCATCGAAGGCATCGACAACCGCCAGGACTCTCGATAAAAGGGGAATATCATCCCCTTTTATCCCCTGGGGGTAACCTTTGCCGTCCCAGCGTTCATGATGAGAGAGAATGTATTCGGCAATGGGGGACAGCTCCGGCACGGAGCGGGCGAATCTGTAACCTATTTCAGGATGTTTTTTCATCTGGACCCATTCTTCTTCAGTTAAAGGACCCGGTTTCAACAATATGCTTTTTTTGATTGCTACCTTGCCTATATCATGGAGAACGGCCAGAAGTTCTAATTTGTTGAGCTGTAGGTTATCCAAACCCAAGGTTTCCCCAATTTTCCGGCACATTGTCTTTAACCGCTCTGCATGTTCCTCTGTCTCCATGCTTTTCTCCGAGAGAATCGACTTTAAGGAAGATATAACCGTTTTTTTATAAGTCTTGGCATGCCGGTACCTGTCGCTGTGCATCTTATCGCTCGCTTCTT
>JAAZMI010000083.1 GCA_012798895.1 Bacillota bacterium | reverse complement strand
ATTCGGGACATCCCGGCCGTCTGCGTCATTGACCAGATGAGCGGTGTGCATACACCAAGGAAAATAGGGCCCATGCTCCGGTTTGCGGACATTGTTGTGATCACCAAGAGCGATCTTGTTTCACAGGCGGAAAGAGAAGTGTTCGAGATGAATGTCGAATACGTCAACCCCCGGGCCGAGATATTTCACGTTAACGGGTTGACAGGACAGGGGGCTTACGAGTTAGTTGGAAAATTAGATGGTTATGCCAATGATTCAGCGGTTACAGACAATAAGCTGCGCTACCCGATGCCGATGGCCCTTTGTTCATACTGTCTCGGCGAGACGAATATTGGCACTCAGTACCAGATGGGCAATCTGAAAAAGATTGAAATCAGGGAAAGAAATACGGGTGACAGCAAATGACCATGCAGGAGTATATAAATGAACCAGTGGAGTTGCTTTTTGCCGAGTATCCCTATGCCAAAGACTGGTTGGCGCAACTCGGCTGCGTCATCGATCAGAGCGACACTCTCTATGATGTGCTCTACAAGCAAAAGGGTTCCTTCTACGTTGCTCAGAATATGAGCCCACGCATGATTGCCCAGCAATTTGACGATTATCTGAAGGTCATGGGAGACATGCTGGAACAATCCTCTCAAGAAGTCCAAACCATCACCATCTGCCCCGGACACGGCAAAGCCGGAGTACCGGAACAATTTGCACCCCTGACCTTCCAGCCTGGTGATATCGTCGCTGTCGTAGGTCCCACCGGGAGCGGCAAGAGTCGTCTGCTTGAAGATATAGAATGCGGAGCCGGCGGCAACACGCCCACTGGAAGAAGGGTGTTGATCAATAATGAGACCCTATCCAAAATCAGAAAGGGTAGGACTAGACAGAGAATAGTAGCACAGATCTCGCAAAATATGAATTTCGTTATCGATCTAACGGTGCGTGACTTCCTCAGCATGCATGCCCGCTGCTGGCCGACAGCGGACACCAGCGGGAAGATCGAACGGATCCTGGAGCTGGCCAACTCCCTGGCGGGAGAAAAATTTGATCTAGAGAGCAACGTGGCGCAGCTCAGTGGCGGTCAGTCGCGAGCTCTCATGATCGCCGATTGTGCACTGCTGTCATATGCCCCAATCGTGCTGATCGATGAAATAGAAAATGCCGGGATTAACAGGCGCAAAGCCATGGAGCTTTTGACCGGCGAAGATAAGATTGTTTTTCTAACCACCCACGATCCGCTCCTGGCCTTGCTGGCGCACACTCGGCTGGTTATAGAAAACGGTGGGATTCACAGCGTCATTCAGCGCACGAAAAAGGAAGAGAAAACTCTTCAGCGACTGGAAATCGCCGACAATAAGATGGTTGAATTACGTACCAGGATGCGTGGCGGCGAACTTTTAGAGGTTTTATAGTTTCACAGGGAAGGAGATGATGCAAGATGGTGAAGATACAAATCCAATTGCCGCTCAATATTAGCAGGGGACTAGAAGAGATCCTAAGAGAACATGTTGCAACGGCCAGAGATGATTATCAAACGGAATTTGTAATTGAAAATTCCCATGGCTGTGGTACGGAGGGGGCAACGGGTCAGGAGCAAGGGGATATTTTCATTGGCTTCATGCCGGAATTGGCGGTGCAGACCGACCGGTACCTCCTTGAGCATATGCTCAGCGTGCCCGGCCGTTTCCCTATCAGAAAGGAGCTTCAGGCTAATGGTTTTGTTGAACACAGGGGGGTTTTCCATACTTTTGGCATCGTGCCCTTTGTCATGTTTTATAACCCGGATTATACGGATGCAGCAGAGATTCCCCGTGCCTGGCGGGGGCTCCTCGAACCCAAATGGAAGGGGCGCGTCATGATGCCGGGGAAAGAGCACATGGCTCCGAAGGTCATCCGGGCGGTTCTGAAACACCAGAACCCGGAGCAAGTACAAGCTGTAGATGAAAATATCACTTGTAGCGGGGTGCCGTCCAATGTCATCGAAGCCGTCAAAAACGGAGAATTTGCGCTGGGAATTACCAATATCACTTTTGGCAGAATCTCCGAGAGTCAAAGGATCAAGATGTTCTGGCCGGAGGAAGGACTTTTATGCATGCCCCAGATTATCGCCTGGAAAAAAGGCCTTGACGCAAGCACGCTAAAGCTTGGTGATTTCATGCTCTCGCCCAAAGTTCAGAATTTACTCATTCAACAGGGCTTTATCCCGGCTGTGCCTGAAGCCGAACCGCCTTTGCATAGAAAGAATAATGCAGTCCTCAAATGGATAGGTTGGGAGGCTTTTCGTAAGGCAATGAACAACAGCGAGTTGTAAATGGAGGATGTTGCCTTGTTTGAAATGAAAAATATCACTCTTAATTACGGGGAGCTTAAAGTACTCGGCGACTTCAGCATCAAAGGCGAGGCTGAAGAGTCCATCTGCCTGTTCGGTCCTTCCGGCATCGGAAAAACAAGCATCCTCAATGTGCTGGCGGGAATATTAAACCCCGATTCCGGCTCCGTGATTTCGGACAACAAGCGGATCGCCTATGTATTCCAGGAGCCACGGCTTTTGCCCTGGATGACAGTGGAAGAAAATATGGAAGTGGGGCTCTTCAGCCTGGACAGTGATGCCACCAGGAGAAAGAAGACAGTGCGGCAGCTACTGCCGAAAATTGGCCTCGAAGCCTTTGAGAATTACTATCCGGAGCAGCTAAGCGGAGGGATGAAGCAGCGAGTATCTATCGGGCGGGCCTTTGTGATCCAGCCTGATTTGCTATTGCTGGATGAACCGTTTTCCGGCCTTGACGAAGCTCTGAAAATTGAAATGCAGGACCTGTTGCTGACACTGAAAAATTATCACAGTTGTACAACAATTATGGTGACCCACGATCTCCAGGAAGCCATTAAACTCAGTGACCGGATCCTTGTCGTGAACGGCAGGCCCTGCAGGATCATCCTGGATATCACGAGCAATCCGGAAGAAAGGCGGCAGCCGCTATATAAAAATGAATTGGTGGAAAGAATTAAATTGGTCATGCACAAACAAAAAATAACTAAAGGAATGATTAGTTAATGAAAAAAAGGTTTTTACTTCTGATGCTCTGTATGACGCTGGTGATCTGTGCAGCGGGCTGCGGCGGTAATGCTGTAACTACAGGAGCGCCAAATACAGTCACAGCACCCGTCCCGTTTGAAGAACTGAATTTGAAGCTTGGCAGCGCGCCCGGCCCCGTTACATATCCTTTGGCTACCATGAGCGAGAAAAACAGTAATATTGTCTTGAGGCCCTGGCAAAGCGGTGAGCAGCTTACGGCGATGATTACGGCAAAAGATGTGAACCTTTGCAGCACGCCGCTAAGTAATGCGCTGCTGACCTATAACAAAGGTATGGATACGCAGCTTCTGATGGTTACGGTATGGGGAATGCTTTATGTGATGAGTACCGAGAATGACGTCACATCGCTGCAGGATCTGAAGGGTAAGGAAGTCATTGTGTCGGGGAAAGGCGGCATTCACGATCATATTTTCCGCCATCTGCTGATTAAGAATGGTATTGATCCAGACAAGGATTTGAAGATTAGTTATTTTGAAATGGCGGAAGCCTCGCAGCGGCTGATCTCCGGTCAAGTTAAATATGCCATTCTCAATGAGCCTCAATCCAGTATCGCTTCCTTAAATGCGAAGAAATCCCATGTTGAGCTTAACAGGGTGCTGGATTTAACTGAGGAATGGAGGAAGCTGCCGGGGCAAGAAAATAAGAAATTCCCGATGGCGGGGATCGTCGTCGTCAATGGTAGCGGTGCTGCCATTGAGCAAATTGCAGGCTTTCAGAAAGCATACATCGAGGAAGCCGCTTGGGTCAACGAACATGGCCAGGAAGCAGGTCCGATTGTGGAAAAACATGTGCCCACCATGAAAGCTATGGCCGTGACGGAATCAATCCAATATGCCCGCCTGGACCCCAAGCCTGCAATCGAATGCCAAACGGAAGTCATGGATTTCTTCAAAGAATTGACAACGACGGTAGACATCAATGCATTCGGAGGTAAATTGCCGGATGACGCCTTCTTCTATAAATAGCACCAAATTATGGTATGCTATCGGTATCGGTTTAATGCTGGCGGTTTGGCAGTTGCTGTCCATGGTCTACAGCATTGTGATCGTTCCCTCGCCCCTGGAGACCTGGCGTGGCCTGCTAGGGATTATTGCCAGCGGCGAGTTGGCAGAGAATCTGAAGATCACCTTTTCCAGGCAACTTGCGGGTTTGTTCTTTGGCCTGGCGCTAGGGTCTGTTACCGGTGTCATTGCCGGCATCTTTAAAAAAGTGGAATTGCTGCTTCAGCCGGTAATTGTGTTCTTGCTGTCAGTACCTGCCATTATTTTTGTCACTATGGCGATGGTTTGGTTCGGTATGGGAACCAAGATGGCGGTATTTCTTGTGGCTTTACTGGTATTTCCCGTCATGCACACGAATACTGTGGCCGGTATCCATTCCATCGAGCCGGCGTTAAAACAAATGGCGGCCGTATATTGCGTGCCGCCTTTGAAAAAACTGACCAAAATTTATTTGCCGGGTATGCGCGGCCACCTGATCACGGGCTTTTCCCTGGGCATGGCGTCCTCCTTGAGGTTGACCATCATGTCGGAAATGCTGGGCGCTGCTGATGGGATGGGGCAAAGGATCTTTATTTCCAGGGTATACCTGGAAACCGAAAAGCTCTTTGCCTGGGTAGTCGTACTGCTTGTCATCCTGGTGTTGCTGGAGTTTTTAACCATCCGGCCGTTAAAGAAATGGACACGGTTGGAATAGAGCAGTAAGATAAATAAAGTGATAAGAGGTGGAAATCAAGCTGGATAATAAAGCAGATTTCGATAAAGCGGATTTCAATAAAAGAGTAAAAGAGGTCCTCTCCCCGGTATATCCCCTGCTGGCAGATTATTTTCTGCAACAAAGCGGCGTCAGGGAAGGCATTTGTCTTGATGTTGGTACCGGCAACGGATATATGGGACTGGCGCTGGCTGAAAAAAGCGATTTAACGGTCAGGCTCATCGATGTTGATCCTGAAATGCTCGGGTTTGCTGAAGAAAACATTAAGGCCCGCCAACTGTCGGACAGAGTTGAGACTTTGCGAGCCAATGTTGAAGCTCTTCCATTCCGGGATAATTATGCCCAACTGATTGTCAGCCGGGGGTCGGTTTTTTTCTGGGAGGATCAGGTCAAAGGCTTTAATGAAGTCTATCGCGTACTGGCCCCGGATGGGATGGCCTTTATTGGCGGCGGCTTTGCCACGCGAGAGCTCATGGAGGATATCGGGCGCCAAATGAAGGATATCTATCCGGGCTGGGAAGGGCATCTGGCAGAGAAAATCGGCCCCGCTGCGCCTGACAGATTCCGGGAAATCTTACGCAAGACCGACATTCCGACAGCAAAGGTTGAGATTAGATATGATACCGTGAATTTGTGGATCGTAATAAAAAAATAGCAGGGCTGCAGCAGATTGGTTGGGGTCTGTAGCCGAGAGGTGTAAAAATAAAAGTGGTTGTGCGGTTACGTGCGGCAAGTTGAAAATTAAGTACAGCGCAATTTAGGCGCGATATGATGCTGATGCTTCATATCGCGCTTTTAATATGGACTAATTGCTGGAGTGGCTTTTAAACCGGCTTCTGAGGGGTATTGTAAGACTATAACAGGCGACTTAACCAGATATTAAACATCAATAATCATCATAAATGATCATAAGAATGTATATTTATTTTTTAAAAGATGTTAAAGTCAGATTTGTTGACTTTTCTTAATTGATTGATTATGATTTATGTAGTCTTAAGATACATTATGATTCTATTTGTTTGTTAGTATTGCTTCTTTATGTAAGTTTAAGTGCTGTTTTGTTTTAGATGATATTTGCATAAGAATGGAGTGAATTTAATCATAAACATTTTCTTGACCGGTAAAATTCATGTGGGTAAAAGTACGATAATTAACAAGCTGCTGGCAGACTATTCAGGAAGTGTCGGCGGCTTTAGAACTTTGCCATTTTTTCAACAAGGGCGGCTGAACGGGTTTTATTTTGTGCCTTTACTTAAAGAATTGGTACCGAAGGAATTACCTTTTATCGGACGATGCTTGGAAGATGATTCCTGGGAAGGATATCATGCTGTGTTTGATCATTTTGGGACAAGGGTTTTAAATGCCTGTCTGCAACATCCAGCAGGTCTATGTATTATGGATGAATTAGGTTTTTTCGAAAGCAATGCCGAGCAGTTTCAGAAAAAAGTATTTGAGGTTTTGAACTCCCAGATTCCTGTTCTAGGGGTCATCAAACAGGCCGATAATGCTTTTCTTAATGCCATCAGGATAAGGGGTGATGTAGAAATAATTACTGTTACCGAAGGGAATCGGGATAAGCTTTATCGAGCATTAGTTGAAAGGGGGGAAATTCACTGTTTGCTTGGACGGAGAAAAATTTAACCTGGTATCGCAGGGCAGCGGCAGAAACTGGCTTTTATCAACAGATTGTCGATGAATGTGCTGAATTATTGCATCCTGCAGTAGAGGCATTTGACTTAGGCTGCGGAGCGGGCTACTTAAGCATGGCCCTGGCGGATGCTGTGAAATCAGTTACCGCTATTGATATCAGCCTAAAAGTTTTAAGCTATCTGAGCCAAGAATGCCAAAAAAGAAATATTAACAATCTAATATGTCGAGTAGCAGATTGGCATTATTGGGAGCCGGCACAACCCGCCGATATAGTTTTTCTCTGCTATTGCAACGGACTGTTAAGTCAGTTTAAAAAAGTCAGCGAGCTTACCAAGGAGTATCTGGTGGTTATTTTACCTTATGACAGCAAGAATAATTTCCATTTGGATGAATATTATCCCCTCCCTGAAAAAAAGGGAAATCTTGAAACAGTAATAATGGTCATGGAATTTTTGGAAGATAAGCAAATACCTTTTCAATTGAAATATTTAGTAAGTGAATTCGGTCAGCCTTTTTCCTGTAAGGAGGAATATGAAGATTTTTTAAATTTTTATTTTCAAATCCCCAGGCATTCAATTCCTGCTGAGTATACGCAGAAATATTTGCAGCAACGTGAACATGGTTACTATCTTGCAAACCGAAAGGTTAGCGGCATGATCATTATAAAAAAGGGCGATTTTGCTACGGCAATAACAGGGAGCGAGCAACAAAAGCAAGCCGGTTGATGATGCGGGAACAGGTTGAACTAATAACGTTTAGCAACTAAATACTAAATAAAGGTCTAGCAGGAGGTGCAAGCAGTGAATTTTACAAAAAAGCTGCAAAAAAACAAATTATTTTTAGCCATGATGGTTTTTGTGCTCTGCTTGGGTTTGGTTTTTACCGCTCAGTCGATTACCAATGCCAGCGTAGATCCAGCCAATAACGGCAATGATTTGGACTCTTTGACACCCACAGAAGCCGGTCTGGCCATAGGTGGAGAGGGGATTACCAAAGGACTGGGTTTTCAGCAAAATTTTTACTATCTGAGCAAAGCCGATTTGGATGCTATGAAAGAGGATGCCGATCTTGTCCCTACTTTATTGGGCGGCAGTGCTGCCTGGCAGGAGAATGTTCTTTATTCCTCTTATGACAATCACGGCACACCCAATTACATTTACAGAGCTGTTTCCGGTCTGAATTTGAAAACTGCCCTGACTGCTTTAGGTGCTGATGTCAGTGGAGAGGCTGTCAATTTGGAGGCTAAGGCTACTGATGGTTATACCAAAGTAGTATTTGATGCTTTTGGTGTTGAGTCTCCAAGGATCTACTATGCACCCGACGGTACGGGCGGCGAAATTGTGGATCCTTCTTTGGCTTTTTACGAAACAAAGGTTGCCACCGGCACTCCTGATGCGGGTACAACAGTCCCTAAGGAAGCTGGGACAGAGGTTAAGGAGTATCCTTTGTTTGTTTTTGGGCAGACTGCGGCTGACGACCATACCGGTTGCAGTTTCGTCAAAGATACGATCAAAATCAGATTGGGAGCAGACAGCCCTGTCTTTTCTTTGACAGTTGAGGATACCACAAAAAGCATTTCCCTTTCTGATTTGGTGCTTTTAGGAGTTTATGAAACTTCTTATTCCTATAGTAAAAATGATGTTGTCTATACCCACAATCTTAAAGGCATTCCTTTGGATAAGCTATTGACTGCTTGGAAAATCACCCTTGACGAAGGGCAAACCCTGACTATGAACGTCAATGACGGGGAAGGGGTCTATGCTTATTCCTCCCGCACAATTGCTCCGAAAGAAGTGAGTAAGTGCTTTTTAGCTTATGAGGCTGTCGGTTCTGACGGAAGCAGCGTGGATAATGCCACTTCTCTGCGCTTATATTGCCCGGGAGAATTCGGCAATGCTGTTATGGTCAAAAATGTGGTAGGCGCTTCCATAGCTGCCGGGTCCACAGGCGAGCCAACCGAGCAAGTGGCCTACACGGTATATAATTATCAGACTAAAAGCCGTGATAGTGATCCTGATCTGACGGTACCTAATGCGCCATGGGACAGCGAAACCTTTTATGGTGAAGTAGGAAGCCAGGTGACCGTAAATGCTGTGGAGATTCCCGGCAGGGTGGCCACCGAGTCATCGCAAACCATAACGCTGGATGCTGACAGCGGAAAGAATACGGTCATATTCCGATACGGTCTCAATGCCGGCTTGTTAATTGCAGGTAACGGCCTGGATAAAGACATTTATTACAGCCCCGCTGAACTCAGGGATTTGGCTAACGATAGTGGAAATATTACCCGTTATTATTCCGGCATGAAAAAAGGCGGGATACCTTCCGTTATCGTCGGCCGTGGTATAGGCCTCGTGTCTATCCTGAACGATGCCGGTATTTCTGCCACTCAAGGACAGATTACCATCAAAACCACTGCCTCCGACGGCTATGGTTCTTTCTTAAAATATGATCTGGCCAACTCTCAATTCGTACCGCAAGGTTATTATTTCCCTGATATTTTCAACGCTTCTGAAGCAGGTCAAGCAGCAGTTAATCCCATGCTGGCTTTCTATCGTTTGGATTATGACCAAGAGAGCGGAGGGGCTGCACCTACCGTGCCCAATGCTAACGAGCTGCCTCCCCTAAACGCTTGGGAAGCTGCAACTGATTTTCCCCATCCTACTATTATGCTCGGGCAGTCCAGCGTAAATGAATACAATGTCATGAATTTCGCTAAAATGCTCTTTGCCGTGGAGGTGGATGCACCACAAGTCCTGCAGGTTGATTGGCTCGACAGCAGCGGGGCGGCAAAGGCCAAAAAAGCCACTTTGGCCAATATCATCATCAAAGGTCTGGAAAGCTGTGAAGCAAACGGGACAACTTACCAGGGTATTAAGCTGGATCGCTTGCTGGGAGCCTGGAGTATTCCTGTAGCAGCAGGTGAACAAATTCAGGTTCTGAATAAATCCGACCAAATACTGTCTGTGATACCTGCAGAGAATAAAGGCGATTACCTGGTAGCTATTAATATCTCTGCTAAACAAATAGATCGGAACAACCCGATTTCTTTAGTAGACCTTAATACCGGCGCTGTACAGGAATTGAGTAGTATTGTTGTAGGTGAAGATAAAAATGAAGGAGAAACAGGCAAGAAAGCACCTGGTGGAGACATCGCCAATTCGGTATTTTATTTGGCGGTGAACGACGGTAACGGAGATACCAAGTTCTATTACTACACCAAAGAAGAATTAGAAGCGCTGGAAACAGAAGAAGCTTATTATTACAACGATCATAGCGTTAAAAAGACTGTTACCGCAAAGGGCGCCTTATTAAGCACCTTGCTGAATAATATTACCGGGGTAACGATTACTCCCGATATGATCATCCAGTATGCGGAAGAGGACGGTTATCATGCGGCGGCCAACGAGACGGTGCCTGATTCCTACTATAAGGATACGGTTGAGAGTCTAACTGAAGCCACTTTGTGGGGTAGCGGCAGTACAAAATTGCCGACGCGCACGATCATCACTTATTTGATTCACGAGGAATACCAAAATCCGGATGAATTCAATGTCAATGACCCAGAGGGGGTATTTAAAGACGCCGATAAAGACAGCGGCTATCTAAGGGCCTATCGGGAAACCGGCTCCGGGCAAGATGACGCCAATATCGGCGGCGCCAATGCCACAGTCATTAAATATTTGTTGGGTGTGGCTGTAAGCAAAGACGGCAAGCTGCTTTCCGGTGGTGACGGCTGCACCGTGCAATCCGTCAGCGACAAGAACGGTACCATAAGTGTCAGAAGCAATATTGTTTACAAGGGCCTGGTGCCTGGCATGCAATACGCCGTGCGGGCGCCGCAAGTAACCAATGCCAATCTGGCAGACGGGGAAAGCGCTACGCAAACCATTACCGTGGGCACAGGCACAACGCAGATTGTGACCTTTAAATATAAGGAAAGCCCGTATTTCTATGTAAAAAATACTACTACCGGTGAAGTGACCAATTATACCTATACCGACCTGGTGCAAATGGGCATCCAGGTGCCCGAGGCTGGCACAGCGCCTTATGGTTACCAAAAGCCCATGTATTACAGGTATAATGGGGTTTATCTCAATAGTTTGATCGAAAATATCCAAAACATTTCTTCCGTGGAACTGGTAGCTAAAGATGGCAGCAAGACCAGCGTAGCGGTGGCTGATCTGAATGATTATTTTGTAGCCTACAACAATACTCAATCTAAGAGCAGTACCAATATACCGGAAGGAAAACGGGTCACAGTCTCTTATCCCGACGCTAAGGTGATTTTGCCCGCTACGGGTGAAAACGTTACCGGTGCTGAGCCTACTGATTACACGCCTGGCGGTAAGGATGTGGACGTTGCGGTAGAGGAAGCCGAAGGCGTTTTGATTAAAACAACCAAGAGCAGCGGCGGTAGCACTGGTGGAGGCGCCGGCGGTAGCATTAAGCAACCGGTGGCAAAAGGCGATGAGGCGCATGTATCCGGCGGCACAATTGTGCCCGCTCTTACCTCTGGCAACAACGATCAAGTAGAAGCCAGGGTTGAAGCAGAGCAAATCAAGACCGCTGTAAACAATTCTGGCAGCGGCAGCGTTGGTCTTGAAATTAGTGCTCCAGCAACAACAGAATCAATTGTTTGTACTATCCCCCAAGCGGGGATGGAAGCCCTGGTAAAAGGCGGCAGCGAATCCCTGATGCTTAATACATCGCTGGCCAATATGACTTTTGCTCAGGACACTTTAACTTCATTGAAGGATTTGGCAGGCGATATCAAGATTTCAGTGGGTAAAGCTGATCAAAATAATCTTTCCCCAGAGGCCAAAAATATAATTGGTGACAGGCCTATTTATGAATTTTCCGTTTTGACAGGTGGCAAAAACATAACAGAATTTGGCGGCAACATCACCATTACTTTGCCTTACACTCTGGCACCCGGGGAAAATGCCGGCAATATCGTTATTTACTACCTGGACAGTAATGGCAAGCCTCAACTGGTCAGCAACTGTATTTATAATGCTGATAAAGGTGTAATCACCTTTGTCACCAACCACTTCTCGACATATGGCGTGGGCTATGCAGCAAATGATTTCGCCGACACAAAGAACCATTGGGCCAAAGACAGTATTGATTTTGTTACCGCAAGGGAAATGTTCCGAGGTACGGGAGAAGCTACTTTCTCGCCGGACATCGCCATGACCAGAGGGATGTTGGTAACTGTTCTGGGCAGGTTTGATGGCGCTGGTACCGAAGCCAAAGCCTCCTTCTCCGATGTTTCCGTTGATGCATATTATGCTCCTTATATAGCATGGGCGTCAGAAAACGGTATTGTCAAAGGCATCGGCAATAATCAGTTCGCTCCTGATGACAATGTTACCAGAGAACAGATGGCAGTCATCCTGGATAATTATTGCTCTTTTGCCGGCATTAAGCTGGCCTCAACTGGTAGTGCAGCTATTTTTGCCGACAGCAGCTCAATTAGTTCCTGGGCTGTAGCTGGCATACAAAGCATGCAAAAAGCCAGTGTCATCAGCGGTAAAGAGAACAACATTTTCGCTCCTAAAGGGCATGCCACCAGGGCCGAAGTAAGCACTATGCTGCATCGACTCATCAAAAACAGTATTGGTTCTGTAAACCAGGATGTAATCGAAGCAGGTGAGGGCGTAAAGGATAATTCCGGCAACAGCAATAATAGCAGTAACAATGATAGCAGCAGTAATGAGGACAGCGAGGATGATTCACCGTACTTGACGATCAGCGGCTCCCAGGTGGCGGAACCTGTCAAGCTCAGTCTTAATGATATGCAAGACATGGGTCTGCAAACCTTCACTTTTACAGGCAGGAACAAACTATATGACAACGCGCGGCAGACTTTCGAGATAACAGGCGTGACTTTAGCGGATCTTCTAGCGGCAGCAGGTGCGAGTAGCGATGCAACCAGCTTAAAAGTGATCTGCTCCGATGGCTATGTTAAAGTCTATGACTTGCAGCGTCTGTTGGCCGATGCTTACAGCTACTCTTATAGTGATGAGGGTGAATTGGTGCCGGCGGTGATCGCGATCCAAGAAAACGGCGCCTATTATGATGGCGGAGAAGGCAATCCTTTCCGACTGATCATGGGGCAGGCCGATTGGGACAACGATGAAACCAAAGACTTTAATATGCAAAATTGGGCTAAAAACCTCAAAGAGATCGTTATTGATTAGTGCTCTATAACACACTTTGCTTTAAGCTAAAAAGCCTGACGGGGGAAGGTGAGTTTTCGCCTTCCCCCAACAGGCCTTTGGTTCTTATTATGTCCTAATGAAATGTTCACGTGAGAAAACCTTTAACGAGCTTTCTTACAGCAATGAAAAGCAAAACCCCAGAAAGGAGCAAAATGAAGAAAGTAATTTATTATATGGGTTTGATCTTGGCTGTGCTCTGTTTAGTGACCGGGTGCAACGGTGCTAACACTACTGACTTTCCGGCGCAGGGAGTAACCCCGTCTCAGACGGAAGCGGTGAAGGAAGGAAACAACAATAATAACGATAGTAATGACGTGGCAAATGTTGCAGTCGACAGCAACATGGGAGAGGTGGAGCTGGAGGATATAGTCGGGGAAACAACGCCTGCCATCAGCGGCAATAATCAAAGCGACAGCGGCCAAACTGCCGCTCCCGAGACTAAAACTACGGAAAAAGCTATCCTCATTAAGGGTAGCGGCGTTGCCAAAGAGGTCACGGTTACTTTGTCTCAGCTGCAGGCCATGACAGACCAGGTGGCAGGGTATACTTATTTTTCCCGTGGCAAAGAGCCCAAAACCGCCTATAACACTTATAAAGGCGTAAAGCTTTCTAACCTAATTAGCCTGGCAGGGTTGAAGGAGGATGCGCAAAAAGTCCTGGTTACAGGAGCTGATGGCTATACAGCATCTTTTAGTTTGATTGATGTGAAAGCTATGCTGATGGACGAAACCGATACCAGCAAATCCTTACCTATGCTGATTGCTTATGCTGAGGATGGTAAGCTATTAGATTTTGCCGGTGGCTGTTCTTTCCGCCTGGTGATGGGGCAGAAATGCGAGGGTGATTATAATCGTCAGTACTGGGTACGTGATGTTTGCACTATTGTGGTGCAATGAAAGCAGCAGTTAATTAATTGTCATGAGCGGGGTTACTGTTTGATTATGTTTGGCGATGAGGAAGGTGTTATATGAGTAAAAAGCAAGGTTTCCTGCAGCGTTTTACCCTTTATGATCTGTTAATCATTGCTGTGATGGCTACGTTAGGCATTGTTTTGAAACCAATTATCGTGCCTCTCGCACATCTGGTGAGCGGCCCCTTGATGATCCCTGGGGGAGCTTTAGCCGGGGGGCTGTATATGCTTTGGTTGGTAGTAGGTTTTGGTCTGGTGGGTAAATACGGCACGGCCACTCTGATTGGCTTCACGCAGGCTTTAGTGGTGATGTTTACGGGCGTGATCGGCTCCCATGGCATTTTGACATTGGCGAGTTATACGGCGCCGGGCATGGTCATGGATCTGGGGTTGCTGCTTCTGGGCCATCGTGTCTGCTGTAAGCCCTGTGCCTTTGCCGCAGGGCTTACAGCCAATATTACCGGAACCTTTGTGGTCAATTTTATCTTCTTCAGCTTGCCGGGAGTATTTTTGCTTTTGACGCTTACGGTGGCTGCGCTTTCCGGTGGAGTGGGCGGGCTGTTGGCTTGGCAGCTTTTGCGGCTTTTGGATAAATATCATCTACATCCGCAAGAGAGAAAAAATTATGTCAGAGCGGAAAAGGAATCGGTATTATGAAAATAACAAGTGATACATTAGATATTAATAGAAAAAAACCGCAGCGGTTGTATGGGTTGGTGTTGATTGCTGCTATACTGTTTGTTTGTTCCTTATGGACGGTTGGGTGCACGAAGAACACCCCTGTTGTAGGCACTGGTCAAACGGCAGTCTCCCTGCCTTTGATCAAGGCAGACGGCACAGACAGTAAGCTGGAATTGGCAACGTATTTTCCGGAAAATGAGCAAAGCCTGGTTATGAGTAAGTTTTTGCCTGACAGTAGTCTGCTGGCTCTCTATGGTGCGGACGGCTCAATCGCAGTGGCAGACAGTAGGGATTGCCTCTTGGATCGGCGAGGTTGGGTGAGCATCAAGGACGGAAAGCCATTTCTCCTACAAGGCATCATGGTCAATCCGCCATCAAAATTCATAACGGAGGTGGCAGAGATCGCACGGGAAGCCCTCGGTCAAAATCAGCGAGTAATGATCATTTATCTGGATGGCTTTGGCTATGACAGCTATCAAGAGGCTAAGGCGCTGGGACTGATACCTTTTATGGCTGGTCTAAAGGCGCAAAAGGCAGCTACAGTTTGTCCCAGTATCACACCGGTGGCTTTTGCTGCTATGGTCACCGGGCAAACTCCCAATATCACAGGTGTTAAAGCAAGGGCTGATCATCAATTGAATTGCAGTAGCATCTTTGATCTGGCACGGGCTGAGGGGCGCGAGACTTTTATTGCCGAAGGAGATAAACAGATCATAGAGCTGGCGGGCGAGGTGGAATTTAATCCTGATTTGAACGGTGACGGTTCTACAGATGACGAAGTCTTTGCTGCGGCCCAAAGCAACATGGATGCGGATTTGCTATTGGTACATTTTCATGGTATCGATGACACCTGCCATAATTTTGCACCCCATAGCCAAGAGGCCCTAGCAGTTATTGCCAAGACCGATGGGCTGGTACGGGAATTGTGCCGTAAGTGGCCTGGCAAGGTTGTTATCATAGCTGATCACGGCCAGCATGAAGTGACCGAAGACGGGAAAAAGGGCAATCACGGTGAGTTCCGTGCCTCAGATCTGTTTATTCCGTTACTGATAAGGGAGACGAGCTAATGGCGAAAGTTGAACTAAAAAGTAAAGTTATTATCTATATAATCGTGGTCCTGGTTGGAATGACAGCCATTCTAGCCTTACTTAATCGTCCAAGCGAAGATTTGCACGCGGCTGCGTTGACTGTTAGTCAGGACGGTGCGGATCTGCATACTTTTACGCTGGAGGAGATCAAGGCTCTGCCTTCGGTATCTGTGGAGAAAAGTATCGTTTCTTCTAATCATGCCGATGAGAGTGGTGTTTTTACCGGTGTGCCTCTGCATGACCTGATCAAGGGAGTGGACGCAAATCTGCTGACAGGAGAGCGGCGCTTCATCACACGGGCGGAGGACGGTTATGCTTCCGTTTTTACCACCCGGGAAGTGCTTGAGCCTGACAATATTATCATTGTATATGACAAAGACGGACAAAGCCTGGGCAGTTATGAAGAAGGCGGCACCGGACCGCTGCGCATCGTCATCCAGGGCGACCCCTTTGGTAACCGTTCCACTAAATATTTGAAACAGATAGAGATCAAATGATGGGCATAAATGCTGCTGTTGAAGTGAGAAATCTTGATTTTACTTATGAGGAGGGCCCTCAGATATTGCATAGGGTGAGTTTTTCTTTGCCACAGGGCTCGCTTACAGCGGTCATCGGCCTTTCCGGTTGTGGGAAGAGCACCCTTTGCCATTGTCTGTGTGGACTCATTCCTCAGGCCTTGGGCGGTGAGCTCTCTGGCGAGATTCTTTTGCAGGGGCATGATATCAGCGGGAGACCCCTGGCTCAATTGGCGCAGACAATCGGTCTGGTGATGCAAAACCCTGACTTGCAGCTGGTCACCACCACTGTGGAGGATGAGCTGGCTTTTGCGCCGGAGAACCTTTGCTTATCTCCTGCAGAGATCGCCAGGCGGATTGAGAGGGTGTTGGCATGGCTAAACTTTGAACATTTGCGTCTGGCCAGCCCCCATGATCTTTCCGGCGGGCAAAAGCGTTTGCTGGCTATTGGTGCTGTGCTGACTCTCGAACCGCAAATACTTGTTTTGGATGAGCCGATGAGTCATCTGGATCAACAGGGCCAAAAGCTGGTGAAAGATGCGCTTCTTGCTCTCTTAAAGGAAGGGTGCACCATCATCATGGTGGAACATGACTGGCAGATTGCCACTTTTGCCGACAATTGGCTGGTGATGATTGATGGTAGGGTGAGCTATTTTGGCCCCCCCGCTGATATTTTACAGGACAAGGACTTTTTGCTACAGCACAATCTGTTGTGATTTTATTGGTTTGATTTAAAATTATGCTAAAAGGTGGTGATCACATGGCTCTAGAGGCGAAGAATCTTTATTTTAAATATCCTAAAGGTAAAAAGGCGGTTTTGAGCGACTTTAGTGCTTCTTTTCTGCCCGGTGAATTGGCTGCTTTGACCGGTGCCAACGGCTGCGGTAAAACCACCTTAACCAAAATTTTGCTCGGTATTTTGCAGCCGCAGCAAGGTTTGGTGCTGCTGGACGGGCGGAATATTGCAGAGCTGACCCTGGCGGAGGTGGGACGTTCGGTAGGCTATGTAATGCAAAACCCGGCGCAGCAGCTTTTTTGCACTTCCGTGGAAAAAGAAATGGACTATGGATTGCTCAATTTGGGATTATCAGAAGAAGAAAGAGAAAAGCGCATTAACTACTATTTAGAATACTTTCAGCTCTCCCGGCATAGAAAAAGTTTTCCTTTTCACTTGAGTCTGGGTGAACAGCAGCGTTTGCTGTTAGCTGCTGTTTTGGCCATGAAGCCGCGCTACCTGATCTTAGACGAGCCGACAGCCTATTTGGATGTCTACCGCCGCCGTTTATTGGGTGAACACCTGCAAAAAATCCGTACTGAGCTGGTCTGCGGCATTATCGTGGTCAGCCATGACCGGGATTTTGTGGGTGAATACTGCCAAAGAGAAGTAGTTATGCCCGGCGCAGGTATGGTTGAAAATCATGTTGATAGCCCGCAGAGGAGAGCCTTATGACACTCTTTTCTCTGGTGAAGTGGGATCCGCGTTGCAAAATCATACTCATGGCCTGCCTTTCCACCTTGGCCATGCTCCGGGGTGAGGTATGGTTTCTCTTTGGACTTTTGGTTTTTACCTGTCTGCTCGTGATGTTGGGCGGTGCTGAATTATCAGGTGCTTTAGGGCAGGTGAAAGGACTTTTAGGGTTGATCTTCTCGCTGTTTATCATCCAGTGCTTCTTTACCAGAAGCGGCGAGCCTTGGTTGGTTATCGGCGGATTTACCTTGATTACTTCGGGTGGTATCGAGCTGGCTTGTATTCTGAGCCTGCGCTTGTTTATTCTAGCTTTTTCCGCCCTGCTCCTTCTCACCGGAGAGGTGCGGGATTATCTGCTGGCTTTGGTACAAATGAAGATACCTTATGAGATCGCTTTTATGACTATGGCTTCCGTGCATTTTATACCGATTTTGCGTGAAGAGGCGTTAAACGTCTTTTACGCTATACAATTGCGGGGTTGCGAACTGCAAAAAGCCTCCTGGCGCAAAAAGCTGCATACTTATCTGGAGATTTGCCTGCCGATCTTGGTGGGCGCTTTGAAGCGCACCAGGGCCATGGCTTTGGCCATGGAGGCCAGGGCTTTTCGCGCTTATCCCAAGCGGACATATCTGCGGCGTTTGGTGCTGAAAAAGAACGACAAGGCGATATTGGTTGCCGTCCCTGTCATTACATTGGTGTTGCTTGTTTACTGATTTGTGAATAATGGTTTGCCAAAAAATTTCGTGAGGTGAGGAAATGAAAATACTGGCTGTTTGTGGTACTGATTTAGAATTTGTTAGCAAAATGGTACAAGCTCTGGTAGAAGAATTAACTTATTGTCGTTATCAAGTTGCTTGGTGGCGGCAAGAAGTTGGAAAGGATCTACCAAATCAAGGGGTGCTCGAGCATACTTTATTGGAAGTGCATAATGGCTATAGCCAAATTTATCTGCCTGGACAGCTCACTTTGGAGGACAGCATGCCTTACTTAGCTCATGATTTTGTCATCGTAGAAGGTGAGCAAGGCTCTGCGCCGCAATTGATTTGTGCCGCTAATGAAAGTGATTTAAAAAATCTATGGACGCCTTTAGCTTTAGCCGGAGTAGTTACCAGGCATGAGTTTGAAGAAAACCATCACGGGCAACCGGTTTTCGCTATCAGTCAGATCAAGGATTTGGTCAAGTTCCTTATTAATGCTGTCCCGGAGCGGCTGCCTTTTCTTGTCCCCAATCCTTGCTGCGGGGCTTGTGGTCGTTCTGATTGTAAATCAATGATGGCGGATATTGTAGCAGGGAAAGCGGAGCTAAAGGATTGTGCCATATTAAATGCCAAAGTAGAGATAAAAATAGGCGATCAGGAATTAGTGTTGGTGGAATTTGTGCAAGATTTTATAAAAAAAACAGTTACAGGTATGTTAAGCGCCCTAGATGGCTACCGGGAGAACAGTTCCATTGAAATAAAAATTAAGTAAACTAAGTGGTCTATTAATTAAAAGGCGTTACGAAGCTGTGCAGCTTCATAACGCCTTTTAATATTGTACTAATTAGCCGAGGATGGCTTTTAAATCAGCTTCCGGCGTGCTGATGGGCTTGATGTTGAACTTCTCCACCAGGACGTTTAATACGGTTGGGGAGAGAAAAGCCGGCAGTGTGGGCCCCAGGTAAATATTCTTGATGCCTAAGGATAGCAGGGTTAACAGGATGCAAACAGCTTTCTGCTCGTACCAGGAAAGAGCTATGGCCAGCGGTAATTCATTGACATCACAGTTGAAAGCATTGGCTAAGGCCACGGCCACTTGGATAGCGGAATAAGCGTCGTTGCACTGGCCCATGTCCATAAGGCGGGGCAGGCCGTCGATTTCGCCCAGGTCCAGGTCGTTGAAGCGGAATTTGCCGCAAGCCAGGGTAAGAACAACGGTGTCCTGGGGTGTTTGCTTTACAAATTCAGTGTAGTAATTCCGGCCGGGTTTGGCTCCATCGCAACCGCCCACCAGGAAGATATGCTTGAGGGCACCTGCTTTAACTGCGTCAATCACTTTGTCGGCAACACCAAGTACGGTATTGTGGGCAAAGCCGGTCATTACTTCCGTACCGCCGTTGATGCCGGTAAAGTTTTTGTCTTCAGCCCAGCCGCCCAGCTCAAGGGCTTTATTGATCACCGGGGTAAAATCTTTCACCCCATCCTTACCTTCCGGAATGTGCTGCAGGCCGGGGTAACCTACAACAGCAGTGGTAAAGATTCTGTCCGAATAGGAAGCCTTCGGCGGCATTAAGCAGTTAGTAGTGTAGAGAATGGGGGCCGGTATACTATCGAATTCTTTCTGCTGATTTTGCCAGGCTGTCCCGAGATTACCTTTTAATTGCGGGTATTTTTTCAGCTCCGGGTAGGCGTGGGCCGGCAGCATTTCACCATGGGTGTAGATATTAATGCCCTTGCCTTCCGTTTGCTCTAACAGCTGTTTTAGATCCAGCAAGTCATGGCCGGTGATGACGATAAAGGGACCTTTTTCCACGGACAGGGGCACCTTGGTTGGCACCGGATGTCCGTAAGCGGCGGTATTGGCCTCGTCCAAAAGCGCCATGCACTTGAGGTTGACCTGACCGAACTCCATGATTAAGCCCAGCCACTCGTCAACAGTATGTTCTTCCCCGATAGCGCGCATACCCTTAAAGAACCAGTCGGTAACTCCAGCATCCTCTTTACCCAGTACGTATGCGTGCCAGGCATAAGCCGCCATGCCGCGTATACCCAAAAGCAGGGTGGAGCGCAGGGATACTATGTCGGTGTCGCCATGGAAGAGGTTTTCCGCAGGCAGGTCGTCTGCACCGCCCAGTTTAGCTTTTTCGGCTTGCACTTCGGCGATAAGCTCTTTAAAGCGCTCCGAGTCAAAGTTGACGTTGGTAACTGTGGCAAAAAGAGATTGCATCATCAATTCGGCTGCTTTTTTGCCGGGGTTGCCTTCTAGCACCTTTAGTGCTGTGGGTTTGGGTTTTCTTCCCCGTGTCGCCATAGCTTTTTCACCTCCAATTGAAAAAGAGCCCGAAGGCTCCTTTGTTTTTTATTTTCTAATCCCCGGAAAGTTGTAGTTCCCCTTTTTAATCGCTTCAATATCGGCCTTTACCGCCTTGTCGTAATCCTTATCCTGTTTTTCTTTGGCCTTGCAATCCAAACAGATGCAATCCCGGTTGAACATGGACATTGTTCGGCCACCCTTTAAGTCCCCGCCGCACCGGTCGCAGTACCTTTGGGAAAAGAATTTATCCAATCAAATCGCCCCCACTTTGGCCTTTTGTGGCCTTATTTCCCGCCTCCCGACCGTTTACCCTACCGCTGCCATAGCTCCCCGCTGTAGCCCACAGGGGCGCTTGGGCGGCTTCGTTTTAAAGCCTCCCGCAGTGGTTTTTGGGGTAGTTTCCAATCCCGGTAGCCTTCTTTGATGATGTGGTAATAACCATCGCTGGGTTCGTTTAAACCCTTGACGGTCAGCACATAAGCAAAGGCCTGGTGGCTATTTCCCTTGTCATCCTCTACCACCACCGATATTTTGTCGTACAGCCTGGGGTACCCCTCATAGCGATCCAGTTTTTTAATATCTGCCGGGGAAACGGTGTAGATGGCACCCCAGGTCACCGCCTGTTCTTCCTCCACAATATCCGCCACCCGATTAAAACAGAGTTGGTAGCCATGCAGTTTTACCCTGGCCACCGGCCTTGAATCCGGGCAGCGGCCAAGCATCTGTTCTTTGTGTAAATTACTCCCGTAAGCAAAGTAGTACATACAAAAACCCCCTTTCAAATGATATCTATCACTTAAAACTGGGGGTTTAGCAAGTTATATTTATTCGTTACTCCGCAGGCCCGGAATTTTCATTTTATCCGCATCAGCCTGGGTAAGGCCAAAATGCTCCAGGGCTTCTTCTTTGCTGATTTCAATTAGAAAACCAAAGTCCACAAATTGGCGGTAGGCGCTTTTGGCCTTCTCCGCCAGGGTATCACCGGTGACATGCACACCTTTACCGTAGAAAGTCCAGGCGCTATGCACCATGGAATTAATATATTCTTCTACAGTCATGGTGTGGGGGACAAAGGCAAAACTTTTTAATTCTTCAAATACGCCCAGTTCATCGGTGGCAACACTGACCCGGCTGCCGTCTAAAGTCATCACCCGTAAGTACATGGCCTCACCGCCTTTTTGCTGTATTTTAACACCTGGCTGGTAGAAGTGGAAGCCGGGCTTTAAAGCCCAGCCGCCTGTCTACCGTTTCTAAAGGCGCTGTCACCTTCCAGGTTTTTCAGTAGGTGGAGCCTGGCGGTTTCAAATTCCTTGCCGATGAGCCCCAGGCGCAGTAGCCAGGTTCTAAAGGTGTACTTGGGGTTTGAGGTCTGGGTCTTTTTGGCGCTGGCGCTTTTTTGGCTCAGTGCCTGGTGGCTGATGGCCAAGCAAAATTGAATGTAGGCCTTAACCACTCCGGCATGGTTTACAACTCCGTTGAAAAATCTGTACTCCACCGTGGGGCCATGGAAAACCGCATGCAGGTTCAGCCCGTAGTAGCGACTGGGATGGTACTTGGTGCTTCTTCGGTCGTTGTAGCCTTGGTACCAAAGGTCGGCCAGTTCGTCCAGCTCTTTTGGCTTTTGCCGGTTCAGTTCCGCCAGGAAGCTTTGCTTTACCTTTTGGCAGTAGCGGCGCTCCCTATCCCTGTCCACCTGCAGGGCTTGGTAAATTAAGTCCTCCTTGCTGGCGATGATGTTGACCAGGTTTCTAAGTGTCCGGGCGTTAAATCTTTCTTTTCCAACGTGCAGGTGAATGGCGCAAGTTCGGTTACAAAAACTCCCTGTTTTTCTTAAAACCCTGGTAATTTCCTGCACCGTTTCGATGTCTTGGTAGGTGCAGATGGGGGAAACCAGCTCCACCCGGTGGTCAACTCCCGCCACCGTTCTTCTGCCGTTTTGCCTGATCTCCGGGCTGATACTGGAGTCGTTCATGATCTGCCAGCTGCGGCCCAGGTTGTCCGGGGCAATCCATTTGTCGTAGCCGCCGCCAATGTAGTGAGCGCTGGTGCCGAAGTATCCCGCCACTGCCTTGGCTGCCGCTTCCCTGGAAATTCCCGTTAGTTCAATTTCTATGCCAAAGGTTAAGTTTTTCATGTTCGGAAAACCCCCTTGCGTGTGTTTTTGGTAGGTCTATATATCACTCAGAACACACATAATAGCAAGGGTTATTTGCCTTATTAGTAAATGATTAACAGGTGAAAAAGACCGGGGTTAAATGCCCCAGTCTTTATTCCACTTCCACGTATTCCATGATGATCTGCAGCGCTTTGTTATAGCTGTCGGACTTAAAAATCCGCTCCCGCATTTCTGTAGCTTGTTGTTCCAACCCAGCATCTTTTAGTGTGCGGCTGGCGATGCCCATGAGGTTAAAGATGTTGCCGTCTGCACCGACCAGTTTACATCTTGGTTTATTCATTTGCTTTCTCCTCAGAACTCTTTTCAATAACCAGCCTATCGCCATCTTCCCGAACGGTGATAGCCTGACCGGGTTGATAGCCTAGTTTTTCTAGCCACTTACCTTGAAGGCGAATGCTGGGAATGCCCCTAAAGGTAGCTCCAGACATTTCGTAAACCTTTAGTTTCCGTTTCATCAGACCGCCTCCATTCTTCTAAAGGCACTGTTGCCGGGGAGGTTTTCTAATAAAACCCGGCGGGCCACTTTGTAGTCATCACCGATCATCCCCAGTCGCAAAAGCCAAGTACGGAAGGTGTACTTCTCATTGTCGGTGGCCTTGACCTTGGCCGAGATGTTTTGCTTGGAGCGCCTGGCGTTAAGGTTCACCAAGGCCAGGAGCCGGGTGGCTGCTTCCACCTTTTCCGGATCGTCCCCGCCCTGGCCCAGTTTGAAGGTGATGGTTTCGTTTTTGAAATCAAATTGGATGCCGGGGCAGTTGTGGTCTTGGAGTGCCTTTTGAAAATGCTCCAAGGTGGTCATGGGCTGCTGGTCCAAGGCGCTGATGACTTCCTGGCTCACCAAGTCTGTGTCCAGTTCAAGTGCCTTTTTAATTAATGGCTGTTTGCTGTAAATGACGTGAAGCAGGTTCCGTAAACTTTGGCCTTGGTAGCCTTCTAGCGGCAATCCGATTTCAAGGTTAATGGGTTCGGTCGGTTCTGCATCGGCGGCGATGGCGTTCACCAAGGTTTGTGCTTCAACAGCAGTTTGCGTTTCCTGTTCTGCCGCCATTTCCACAACCTCCTGCTCAGTCATAGTCCCCACTTCCAGTTCCTCCTTCCCGCCCGTTAACAGCGCTTCCAGTTCCAACACCCGGCCTTCGCCGTCAAGGATGTTGCCTTGTCGGTCAACGGTGTAGTCACCAACCTGGTAAGCGAAACTGGGGGCGGCTAAATAGATAGGTCGTATTCCTAAATGCTCAGCCAGCTTGTGTGCAAGCTCTTTTCTGGTCATGTTCAATCCCTCCTGTGGTTTTTGGTATGTCTATACATCACTTAAAACCACAGGAATAGCAAGGGTTTATTTAACTGGTTTCTCCACTTCCTTGACCAAATCGGCATAGGGTATCTTGGCCCCATCCCGCTCTACAAACACACCTTTATCCGAACCGATAAATTCTACATAGCGCCGAAGGGCAACGCTGGCATACTTGGCGTCCAAATCCATACCATAACAAATTCTATCGGTTTGCTCGCAGGCCAGCATGGTTGACCCGGAGCCTAAAAAGGTATCCAGGACGAGGCCATTTACCTGGGATGAATTTTTTATGGGATAGGCCAACAGCCCCAGTGGTTTTTCGGTGGGGTGGTTTTCGTTCCTTTTCGGTTTGTCATATTCCCATACTGTGGTTTCCGAGCGCCCGGCAT
>JAAZMI010000082.1 GCA_012798895.1 Bacillota bacterium | reverse complement strand
GCCCTGGTCGAAGGCCTGACCATCGCCGGCTATGCCATCGGTGCCGACGAAGGCTATATCTATGTTCGTGCCGAGTACCCCCTGGCCGTTAAACGCGTCCATAAAGCCCTTGCTCAGGCCCGGGAAAGAGGTTTCTTGGGTGATAATATTCTCGATACAAATTTTAATTTCAATATCCACGTCATGGAAGGCGCCGGCTCTTTCGTTTGCGGGGAAGAGACGGCACTGATCGCCTCCATCGAAAGCAAAAGAGGCATGCCGCGCCCACGGCCCCCCTTCCCGGCAAATTCAGGCCTGGATGGCAAACCAACGATCATCAATAATGTTAAGACCCTCGCCTCTGTAGCTGCTATTTTAGGGCGGGGGGCAGATTGGTTTACCGATCTTGGCACAGAAGAAAGCAAGGGAACAGCCGTATTTGCCCTTACCGGCAAGATCAACAACAGCGGCCTGGTGGAGGTGCCCATGGGCACGCCGCTTTCCAAGATAATCTTCGATATCGGCGGCGGCATCCCGCGCGGCAAACAATTTAAAGCGGTGCAAACCGGCGGCCCTTCGGGAGGCTGTATCCCCGCCCGCTTCATGGATTCGCCGGTAGAGTTTGAAACGCTGGCCAAACTGGGTTCGATCATGGGTTCCGGCGGCATGGTCGTCATGGACGACGCCACCTGCATGGTGGAGATCGCCAGGTATTTCCTTAGTTTTACACAATCGGAATCCTGCGGGAAATGCGTGCCCTGCCGCTTGGGCACGAGGCAGATGTTGGAGATATTGACCCGGATTACACAGGGCGAAGGACGCGATGAAGACCTGGACCTTTTGTACGAAATTGCAGAGACGGTCAAAGAAACCGCGCTCTGTGGGCTGGGGCAGACCTGCCCTAATCCAGTCTTAACCACCCTTAAATATTTCCGGGAAGAATACGAGACACACATCGTCGAAAAGAAATGCCCGGCTGCTGTCTGCGATGCTTTAATGGTATCACCTTGCCAGCATTCCTGCCCGGTAGGTATAAATATTCCCAAATATGTAGCACATATTGGCGAGGGCGAATACCTGGCCGCAGTCGAGACCATTCGCGAACGCAACCCTTTCCCCGCCATCTGCGGCCGGATCTGCCATCATCCCTGTGAAAATAGATGCCGCCGGGGGGAGCTTGACGATTCGGTGGCAATCAAGGCGCTGAAACGCTTTGTTGCCGACTGGTACTTCGATAATATAAGGCAACTGCCGCCGCCAAAACCTTTTGAAGTTCTCCACCCCCAAAAGGTGGCCGTTGTCGGCGCCGGGCCCTGCGGCCTTTCTTGCGCCTATTTTCTTGCACAAGCTGGCTACCAGGTTACCGTTTTTGAAGCCCTGCCCGTCGGGGGCGGCATGCTTTCCGTAGCCATCCCCAATTTCCGCCTGCCGCAGGAGGTGATCGATCTCGAGATCGAGCACATCACCAAGCGCGGCGTAGAGATCAGATACAATACACCTCTTAACATCAACTTCACGATCGATGATCTGCGCAAAGAAGGTTACGAAGCTATTTTCATCGCCGCCGGCGCCCAAAAGAGCCAGAATATCGGTATCCCCGGCGAATTGGAAGATCTGGAAGGCTTCCACTACGGCCTGCGGTTTTTAAGGGATGTAAAGGTTGAAAAACCCATTCAGATTGGGCCTCGCGTGGCAATTATCGGCGGTGGCAATGTGGCCCTGGATACCGCCCGCACAGCAGTGCGGCTCGGTGCGGAAGAGGTAACCATCTATTACCGCCGTTCCAGGGAAGAGATGCCCGTCTCCGATGCAGAATACGATGAAACTCTGGCCGAGGGCGTCCAGATAAACTTTTTGGTAAGCCCCACGCGCATCGCCAGCAAAGACTGGAAGGTTACCGGCCTGCACTGCATCGAGATGCAGCTGGGCGAACCCGGCATCGATGGACGCCGGCGCCCCGTGGCCATACCCGGCACCGATTTTTTCGTCGAAGCCGACAACGTCTTTGCTGCTGTCGGCCAGGCGCCCGACCTCTCCTTTCTACCTCCGGACAGCGCTTTAGAGCGCACCAGATGGGATTCATTGGTTGTAGATAAAAATAATCTTACTTCCAATATACCGGGCGTCTTCGCCGGTGGAGACTTTGTTACGGGGCCGGATATGATTATCGAAGCGATTGCCGCCGGCAGAAGGGGCGCGTTGGCCATCGAGAAATATCTCAAAGGCGACCCTTCGAGAGTTGAAATGTACGACCTCAAACCCGACGTAATAACTGAAAAGATCCCCGTAGAAGAGGAGGCTTCCTGGGAACCTCAATTCAGACCGGAGATACCCCGGCTCCCCTTCGAGGAGAGAAAACAAAGTTTTGAGGAGACAGAGTTGGGTCTTGGTGAAGAACAAGCCAGGCAAGAGAGCAAACGCTGCCTGCGCTGCGATTTAGAAGAATAAAAGGAGGCCCATAATGAAATCGATCACGAAACAGAAGCCCTTTGACGAAGTAAAACAGCTCATCGAAACTTTTAACCGCATCTACCTCATCGGTTGCGGGACATGCGCGACCATGACCAAAACCGGCGGGATAGATGAAGTTCAGGCCATGAAAGAGCTCTTGCATGATGAGGGCAAGCTGGTTACCGGGTGGGTCGTTATCCCCACCGCATGTGATGAGATGACGGCAGAGATGATCGCAGAAAATGAGAAAGCTGTGCAGGATGCCCAATGTATCATCGTTATGGCCTGTGCATTGGGCGTGCAGCGGGTTAATTCCAGTTGGCAAAAACCGGTTATCCCTGCGCTGGACACCCTTTTTGTCGGCCTGGAAGAGGGCCCGGGAGAATTTTTTGAAGCCTGTGACCAATGTGGACAATGCATCCTGGGGGAGACAGCGGGAATCTGCCCGCTGACCGCCTGCCACAAGGGCCTGTTGAACGGCCCCTGCGGCGGCACAAATAACGGCAAATGCGAAGTAGACCCGGAGAAAGATTGTGCTTTCACGCTCATCTATGAACGCCTTAAAGAGCAGGGCCGGTTGGACTTAATGCGCAAATATCATCCCCCCAAGAATTATCAGGTCATGCCCCGGCCAAGGAAAACGATGGTATTACCAGAAAGGGGGAAATAAAGATGGCCTCAAAATTTAAACAGGCCCTAAACAGCGGCAAATTCGTAATCACCAGTGAAATTGGCCCGCCAAAGGGGACCGATCTTGAAAAAATGTATGAACACATCGATCTTTTGAAGGATAAAGTCGATGCCCTAAATGTTACCGATCATCAAAGTTCGGTCATGCGCTTTCCTTCTATCGGGGGCTGCCTGGCCATCATGGAAAGGGGCGGGAAGCCGATCCTGCAGATGACCTGCCGCGATCGCAACCGCATTGCCCTGCAAGCCGATCTGCTTCTGGCTTACAACAAGGGCGTCCGGGATATACTCTGCCTGACGGGCGACGCCGTTCCCGTAGGCGACAACCAGGCAGCCAAAGGCGTATTCGACCTCGATTCGGTTCAACTTCTGCATTCTATCCGGCAACTGGAGGCAGGAAGCGATCTGGGGGGAAACGAACTGGCCGGGGCTGTAGAGCTCTATACCGGCGCCACCGTTACCCCGGAAGCCGTCCCCCTCGAGCCGCAGCTCATCAAATTTGAAAAGAAGATAGAAGCCGGCGCCAAATTCTTCCAAACACAGGCTATCTACGACCTGGATAGATTCGCCAAATTTATGGAATACGCCCGCCAGTTCCCCGTGAAAATTTTAGCGGGGATCGTCCTCCTCTCTTCAGCCCGCATGGCCCGCTTTATGACCGCCAACGTGCCGGGAATATTCGTTCCCCAGGAACTTATCGATGAGCTTGCCCAGGCACCCAAGGGGGGCGCGCTGAAAAAAGGGATCGAGATCGCAGGGCGCATGATCGCCGACTTGATGGAAAACTCGATCTGCGATGGTGTCCATATCATGGCCATCAATAGGGAAGAAGTGGTCCCCGATATCCTTACCGCGGCAGGTATCTCCGCTTGATAGCTGAAAACAGCTTAACCCGCGCCGTGCCGTGCCGGCGCGCACAACCCGAACTAATCTGAAAGCCAAAGCCCGGCTGCTTGAAAGCAGCCGGGCTTTGGCCTGGGAAGCTGGAGAATACCCGGGCAAAAGCACTTAGGCTGACGACTAAAAAGCTTTCGGAATGCGCCCTTCATCATTTGGGAAAAAATTAGAAATCTCCGGCGGGCACTCTTCTGCTGCTGTAGGCAGTGTCTATACCGCTCCAAAACAGGTAGATGGCAAGGGCGATGGCACCCGAAAGATCGATATAACGAGTCAGAAGATGGAACGGGTTAACTGCCACAGCGCCAAGGGCGGCAATAACACAAAAATCCACGAAGGATTTGGCGCGATACAACCGCCGTTGTGCATCGATGATCAGGTTATACTGTTCACCGGTCAATCTGGTATAACGTCTCCAAAACCAGAGGTTTGTTATAAAGCCGAGCACGGCAACGGCCAGCCCCGGATACACATTTCCGCCGGGCTTAAATGTAGAAAAACGAGATAGGGCCAGTAACAACAAGGCTATCCCAGAGCAACACAGGGCGGCAGAGATGCTGATCGCCGCGACCTTTTCCAGCCTGGCCCTTTCCTCGGAGCTTAGTTCTCTATGCCGGGCCAGCCGGCGAAATATCCACCAGGATACAAACAGGGCAGACAGCTCCACGCAGCGGCGGATAAAATCGGCCATCTGCGTTGTGGAAAAGCTAAGCATAACAGCAAGCCCCGTTGCCAAAGGCGCCCAGGCGCTAAGAAGAAGAGCGGAAAGCAGGGTTTTTTCCCGGCCGGCCACCTGTTCTTGAGATAGATATCTCACCCTACCACCCCAAAACTGTAAATAAGTGCATTAATGGCGCTATTAACGCCGCCGCAGCGATCGGTACAGTAAGAGTATCTGTACCCTTCCGGGAAAACAGTTCAATGATGCCACACACCGGCGCCACTAACGCCGCAATAAGCAGGCTTAGATACCAGGTCTTTCCGGCATAGATTAACAGCGTGAAGAAGATCGCCAGCCCTGCAAATACGATCATCGCCCCGGTCCCCTCCAAGGTCTTGGCTCCTTCTATAAAGCGGTGCAGAACCCGGCGCCGGCCAAAAGCCTTTCCCACCAAGGCTGCCGCGGCATCGCCAAACCCCCAAGCCATAACTGCAACAGCCACAACATAGTGCCACCTGGCCCCAAACAGACCCCAAAAAATAAAAATTAGTACCGCAAAAGCCAGTTGGACATAGAGTAACTGCTTTCTTAATTCGCCCCCGCCGGCAGCCCTGTCGACAAAGGTTTTTTTGTACCAAGCCGTCTTTTCCAGATAAAACAAAACCGGAAACCCCAACAGAGCCAACAAAAAAGCGGCACCAATGGCAAGATACCAGGCGCTAAACAGCTCT
>JAAZMI010000081.1 GCA_012798895.1 Bacillota bacterium | reverse complement strand
TATTTATCTCCTGCAATTCCTCTAATTCGGGGGTAAGATGCCTATCTTCAACAATTTTTTGAACCTGTCCCCCCTCGTCCCTAACGATCCGGCCGTAACCGCGGGGATCGGTCAGGGACGCGGTCAACACCGTCGCCGCCGCCCCCTGCCGGCGGTGGCATGAGATCAACTTCTCCAACACATTGCTTCCCAAAAGCGGCGTGTCGCCGCAGAGAACCAGCACCTCTCCGGTTGTGGGCAGATGGGGCAGAACCTGCTGAAGAGCATGTCCCGTGCCCAATCGCTCTTCTTGCTCTACGTATAGATAGCCCGCACCAAAATAATTCCTAATCTGTTCCGCACCGCGGCCCACGACCAGCACTTGTTTTTTTGTAACCCCTTTCGCTGCCTGTAAAACATGCCAAAGCAAAGGTTTGCCGCACAAGGGATGTAGTACTTTCGGTAAAGCAGAATGCATGCGTGTCCCTTCGCCCGCCGCCAAGATGACGGCCCAGGGCTGTTCCATTTTACGTATCCTCCTTCACCTCATCCTGTTCTCCAAATATTTGTCGCGCCCGCGCGAGGTCGCTCACCTTATCTACATCAAAACTGATCTCAGCATATCTGCTGATCACAGCCCGCGCCTTAACATCCAATAACGCGGAGAAACGGGATTCTAAATCGGCGATGGTTAACCTTTTGGTTAAAGCCCTTAAGACAAATCCCGTGCCAAAAAACGAAACCATCTTCAAAGGATTTTTGCGATGTTCCAGCAGATGCCGGACCAGAGGAAGCGACGAATCAATTTTTTTCGGGTTTACCAAGAACATGTTGCCCCCGGTAAAAACGCCTTCCTGCAGAGTGACAAAAGTGCGTTGGGCACCGGGAAACTTTTTTTCACATTCTTCCCTGGTTACAATGGGATAATAAAAATCTTCGTTGTAGGGTAGACATTGCTGTAGAAAATCATTCACGGCCGCAGGGTTTAAAAAAGGAATATCCGCCGTGCTGATCAGAAGAGGGTTGGTCGTCTGTAAGGACCGGTTGGCGGCTACTACATTGTCCAACATCGAATCGCCTTCCGGAACGAGCTGCAAGGGATAGTCTTTTTGTAGAAAACTGAATATCTCCACGGGCCCGACCAGTGCAATGCGTTTTATCTCTTCAACTTGACTGCATGCTTCCAAAACATAGCGCACCATCTCTTTCCGGCCTATCTTTAAAAGGGCTTTGTTGGGGACTGCTTCCGTAGCAGTCAATTCCTCGTTCAAACCCCCGGCCAGAATAACGCATTCAACCATTGGTCATCGCCGTCCCTTTACTATTTTTAACCGTCTTCGTCAAAATAACATTGTAGCCCTGCAGGGCAAGAGCCCGGCCCGCCGCTTGCAACTTATGCCCGGCACGGGATAAGGCAAAAACGGTGGGGCCGCTTCCGGAAAGCAGCGCCGGCAATCCCCTTTCCTGCAGCATCTCTTTTAAAGCAGCAACTTCCTTGCACCGGGATAAAACATGTTCTTCCAAATGATTACATAATAATCCACTCATCCTCTGCCAGGCACTGCTCGAAGAATCTTTTTGGGTTGCCAGAAGAGCAAGCAGCTCTGTCGTAGCCCTGCTATCCGGTATTTTGTCCAAGTTTAGGAAACCATAGACCTGTCCCGCAGAAAGCTTCAACTTTGCAGGAGCGGCCAGAAGAACTTTTACCGGGGGGAAAGGCGGCAAAATACGCACTCGTTCTCCCCGTCCTTCTGCCAGGCAGGTTCCCCCGTAAATAAAAAAGGGAACATCGGATCCTAATTTCGCACCCAGTTTCAGCAGGGTATCTACATTAAGCGAAAGGTTCCAAAGTCTGTTCAATCCTTTAATGATCGCCGCGGCATCGCTGCTGCCCCCGCCCAGGCCCGCCGCTACAGGAATCCGTTTGATCAATGTAATGCGGGCCCCTTTCCGGGGGGCATAACGCTCCTGCAGAAGAGATGCGGCGCGGTAGACAAGGTTTCCTTCATCCACCGGCAGGCCGGGATCCGAACAGGCAAGTTCGATCCCCCTGCCGGGAATCTCCTCCAGATGCAGAATATCACAAAGTTCGAGTTCTTGCAAAACAGTTCTTATCTGATGGAAACCGTCTTTGCGACGGGCAAGAACCTCCAGCGTCAAATTTATTTTGGCGTGCGCTTCAATCCTCAAGAAAATATCTCCATCATAACATTTTTGTCCGGCAAACAATTAGAGATAATTCATCAAACGGGGGTTTTCTGTGATACCCGGTATGCGGCCACGCTTGGCCAGCGGGGCGCCATCGATCTCTTTAAGATCCATGGTCATATTTATAGAACGTGCCCCGGCGATATAGCTTCCCACGCCGAAAGCATCCGCCCCGGCCTCTACAAGCAGGGGTATTCTCTCGCGAGTGAGCCCCCCCGAGACAAGAATTTCAACGTGATTATAACCGGCCTGATCGAGCCGGGCCCGCACTTCGCTAACGAGCCCAGGCGTAACCCCGCCCCGCTCACCGGGAGTATCCAGCCTGACAGCATGCAGACGTGAACCGAGAGCCTTTGCTACGCGCAAAGTCTCCTCCGCTTCATCTTTAAAGGTATCGACGAGGATGATGCGGGGAGAATCGGGAGGCATGGTGCGATCATAGAGCAAGGCCGCCTCCACCGTATCCCCAAGAATTAAGACCGCAGCATGTGGCACTGTGCCGGCAGGTTCCTTGCCGCATAGCTTGGCCCCGAGGATACAACTGCAATTTTCCGCCCCGCCGATCACTGCCGCCCTCTCCATCACCGGTGCAACAGCAGGATGAACATGGCGCGCCCCGAAAGCAAAAACAGGTTTGTCTCCGGCAGCTTCCCGGCATTCCCGTGCCGCAGTGGCCCAGCCGCTGGCGCTGGCCAACATCCCCAACAAGGCAGTTTCGTACATGGCAAATTCATCATAAGGCCCGCTGATGCGTACTACTACTTCTTTTTGCGACATCTCTTCCCCCTCCGGGATTGCCCAAAGGGAGATCTTTTTATCCTTTAATAGGTTATAAACTTCTTCCACCCCGGCCAGAACCCCCGCCCTGCTGCAAAATATCTCCGCAACAACCGGAGTGTTTTCTCTTTTGGCATAAGTTAAAAGCTCTCTCGTCCGGACAAAGTATAGATCGGATGTAGCACCATTTACAATCTCTTCGTGAGTTGCGCTATGAAACACGCGTCCTTTTTCTACCTTAAAATCATGTACATCTTTAACGCCTTTAAGCTCTTTCAAAAGTGTCCCCTCCGCAGGTCGATAATTCCGATTTTTAACGCCTGTCCACTAGAAAAGTTGCCTAACTTAATCCACAATTTATTCTCCACCCCCCGATTAAAATCCTTTAATTCGCCAGATTGTTTTACAAGTTTTAATCTAAAAAATTAGAAATCCATACTGTTTCAGCCAACCCTGGGTTATTTTCCCGATTATGTAAGGGTATACCTCTAGAGGTATACCCGCCACCTCAATTTTATTGCCGTGTTTCGTCGGAGACGGTTTTTTCTGCCCTTTCAATGGCCTTTCTGACAAGATTCCCGCAGTTACGTGAAGTTACCTCCCCGAATCCTTCCCTACGAGCAATTTCACCAACCCCGAGTTCATCTGCCAGTTCAAACTTAAGGGAATCAGACATAACGCGCCGCCTTCTTCTCGGCATACTTTTTTTCAACTCCTTTTTGCGGTGGCCTTAATTATTCTGCACAGATCGCATAAAAATATTGCTGACAAAAATTTATCATCCACAATATCTGGGGAATTCATACAGACCTAACATAATAGGGGTGGCATAACATAAATTGGATTTTTTAAACGGCCGCGGTTGGAAACGTCCCCCGGTCCGCCCCGGGCATCTTATATGTTATAATCAGAGTAAGTTTAGATCACTTTCAGGGAAAGGAGGCACCGTTTTTTATAAAAATCGGAAATATTATGCCTTATACCCCTTCTTACCGGCGACTCTCTGCAACCGAACTTCGAGGCCGCTCTGATGAAGCCCAAAAACACCTTGCTTCCTGCGATCTCTGCCCCCGACAATGCCGGGTTAACCGTTTACAAGGAGAAAAAGGGCGTTGCCGGGTCACTGCCACCCCTGTCATCTCCAGTTACAATGCCCATTTCGGCGAAGAACGGCCGCTGGTTGGCACCGGCGGCTCCGGAACCATTTTTTTCACACACTGTAACCTTCATTGCATCTTCTGTCAAAACTGGGAGATAAGCCAAGCCGGCGCGGGCAGGGAGATTTCAATCGAAGCGCTGGCAGAGATCATGTTGGACTTGCAGAAAAACGGATGTCATAACATCAACCTGGTTACACCCACCCCCCACGTAGCAGCCATCTTGGCAGCCCTGCCCCTGGCCGTAGAAAAGGGGCTTCAACTCCCCCTGGTTTACAACTGCGGGGGCTACGAAACAATAGAAACCCTTAAACTGCTGCGGGGAATCGTCGATATCTATATGCCTGATTTCAAATTTTGGGACGCCGAAAGAGCCAAACTATATTGCGGCCCACCGGATTATCCCCGGCGGGCCCGCGAAGCACTGTTGGAGATGCAGAGACAAGTCGGCGATCTAAAAACCGATCCACGCGGTATCGCCTACCGCGGCCTGTTGGTCCGTCATCTGGTGCTGCCGGCAGACCTGGCGGGCACCGGGGAAATTGTGCGCTTTTTGGCAGAGAAAATCTCCCCCCGCTGTGCCGTCAACATCATGGCCCAATATTACCCGGCCTACCAGGCAGACAACCATCCCCCTCTGGATCGCCGCCTGCTGCCAAGCGAATACAGGCAAGCGAAAAAAAGCGCCACCCTGGCCGGGCTGCGCCTGATCTAAGAGACACAGGGGGGACACAGGGGGACGGTTCTTCTGTGCACCCGGACACAGGGGGGACACAGGGGGACGGTTCTTCTGTGCACCGGTTTTTGGTGCACAGAAGAACCGTCCCCCTGTGTCCTCTAGCGCTATCCTAAACAACACAGAAGAACCGTCCCCCTGTGTCAGAAGAACCGTCCCCCTGTGTCCCTGCCGTCCCCCTGGGTCCCCCTGTGTCCTTTTTCACCTACTCTTGAAGTGTAAATTTCTTCACTTCATTCTGCAGCTCTTCCGACATGGCATTCAAGCCAGCAACGTTGCCGCTAATTTCTTGTAATACGGCCGTCTGTTCCTCGGTCGAGGCCGCAATCTCCTGCGCGGCAGCCGATTGCGTCTGTGCACCGCTGGCGATATTATCGATATAGTTGCCCATTTCGACGATGGACTGCATAATTTCGTGCAGTTTTTCTTCCACCAGACGTGCCTTTTCGTCGCCTACGGCAACGACCGCAGATGTATCGGTCATCTTCTTTACGGCTTCTTCGATGCGTCCCTGTATGCCGAAGATCAGTTCTTCGATCTCACCGGCGGCCGTTTCGCTTTGCTCGGCCAGCTTGCGTACTTCATCCGCTACCACTGCAAAACCCCTTCCCTGATCACCGGCGCGGGCAGCCTCGATAGCTGCATTCAGGGCCAAAAGGTTGGTCTGACCGGCAATCTCCATGATCGTCTTGATGATCATCGTAATTTTGCGGGAATAATTCTCCAGATCGAGCACCGTCGTGCTTACATCCTGCACAGCCCCCTCAATTTCCCCCATGCTTCTTACCGCCTCCCGCACGGCATCCATCCCTGCAGAGGCATTTTCTTCATCTTCTTTCCCTTTTGCAGCAGCTTGTTCCGAAACATGTGCTATCTCCTGGGCCTGATGGGCCACGCTGTCCCCGGTTGCGAGGGCAATCTCTTCCATGGCGGCGTTGCTCT
>JAAZMI010000080.1 GCA_012798895.1 Bacillota bacterium | reverse complement strand
GAGCTTAAAAAAGTGCCCCGGCTTGGCCCGGCCACTTTTCGGCAGTGTGCCGGGTTTCTGAGGATCCCTGAAGCCGAAAACTACCTCGATCGCAGCGCCGTCCACCCCGAATCTTACGCTACCGCCCCAAAGCTGATGTCCCTTATCGGCATCGAACCGGCCGCTCTGGGGAAAAAAGATCTCCCCCTGCCGCCCTCCTCCGATATCAGAGAACTGGCCGCCGAACTGCAGGTCGGAGAACCGACCTTAAAAGATATTCTGGATGAATTCATCAAGCCCGGGCGGGATCCGAGAGACGAACTGCCCCCGCCGGTCTTTAAAAAAGAAATCCTGCGCCTCGAAGATCTTAAAGAGGGGATGGAGCTGCAGGGCGTCGTCCGCAATGTAGTAGATTTTGGCGCCTTTGTGGATCTCGGCGTCCACGAAGACGGGTTAATCCATATCTCGGAACTTTCCGCCTCTTACATCCGGCATCCTTTGGAGGTCGTAAGAGTGGGCGACATCGTCAATGTAAGGGTACTCTCCGTAGACCCACAGAAAAAGCGCATCTCCCTCTCGCTGAAAAGGGCCGGCAGGTAATCAAGGCCTGGCACTATTTAAAATGATAATTAATGCGCGCCTCATATTGTTGCAACCTTTCTAATAGTTTGGCTTTGGAAAGCACAGCGCCTTTTGCCCCCTTCATCCATTAAAACCATACTATACCTTTAAACAATCAGGTTGATGAACAATTTGCTGCAGGCCGGCTTAAAATACCTGAATTGGCACTGCCCTTATCGTAAAAATTGCCTCATCGCTCAGGTGGAAACGGGGCAATACCTGTCCAGGCCGAGGTATTCTGCCGGTGCGGCGATGGTCGTCCCATAGAAAAGCACGGGTTTTTTCCGGTTTAGAAAGGGATCGATAGTGCCGTTGACGACCGAACTTCCCGTAACCAGAAAGAGATCGCACCAATCTTCGATCTCCTCCAAGTCATAATCACCACTTTCAATGGTGACGCCGTGTTTATTTTCACCGATGTTATCCGGGTCGAGATCGAAGACCCTTGTTTCAAAACGACGGGCCAACTGCTCTACCATCGCCGGCTGCAAACCAATCACGGCGATGCGCGGGTTGCCGTATTTTTTGGCGATGGTATCCAATAATATCGTGCTGCACTCACCCGGGCCCTGATCCCGGCAGTGTATAGTAGATGTTGCCCCCTTCGTCCTGCGGTGGACAGCGTTCAGCGCAGCGATGATTACCGCTCGGTGGTAGTTATTTACCGGCGGCAAAGTTAAGGCCTCTTTTAAAGAACCGTTAAAACTTCCCGGCTGGTCCGTATATGCCTGGCCCAGATGGCCGTCGATCTCCGCCTGCATCAGTTTCTCCTTCCCCTTCTGCAGTGGAAAATCATCCCTTCCCGGAGAACCGATCGCTTCTTCCGGGGTAAGCTCCTTGCAGTCTACGATAATTTTTGTAGAAGCCAGCTTCGAATCTTTTAGGATCTCGTCAATAATAGGTTGAAGTTTTTTAAATACTTCCGGTATTGCCAAAAAAAGCACCCCCAATTAATAAACTGCCCCGGTATATCTCTTTTAAAAAATTATAGAACCCGGCATCCTTATTCCAATTTTTCTGCTCATCCGATTATACCATTGCCGGCATCGGTAGACAAGAAGGGCTTCTGTGCTTATGATTGATGGGCAGGGTGATGGTACTACACTCCATGCAGGCTGAAAAACGACAGTTTTAACAGCTGGCGCTCCCCCCGATAGATAACATTTTGATCTTCACTTTAAACCTACATTCCTACATATCGCTTGCAACCATCATCCTCGGCTTGTCTAAATTCTTACCATAGAAAGTTATTGCCTCGTTTTTCTCATCAGTTCCTTCAAATTTGCCTCTGCAATAAGATCTTCCATATCTTCCTTGGCTCTTACTACTATAGAACGAGCCTTTCCGATTAGATCTACGCCCTCCGAAGCTGCCCTGGCCAATATAGTTTGCATCTTTTGCCTGAAAGAGGGTAAAAACACCCCCAGGAGCGCTACCGCTCCAATACCATAAATTATTTCTTTCCCTCGTTCCCCAAGTGGATTCCCGCTCTCCCCGGCAGTTTCCAGGCCCATAAAATATGTGCTATCCGGCCCTCTGTTTAACGGGATTTTCTCCGCGTCTCCAGCAGAAAGGTCATTAATGATCCCTGGCTGATCTTCCATTATTATTGTGGAACCGGGCCACCCCCTCCATTCTCCCCCAGTATTTTCCACCCCCCTCCAGCGGGGCTCTGGTGCCAGGCAGTATCCCTGCCTAAACAAAAGTTCATCTATAATCTCCTTTTTAATTTCCTCCTTGATTATTTGCGCAAGCGCCATGGTGTTACCCGCAGCAGGTTTGTCAGAATACAAGATGATTCATTCCTCTCCGGAGAAACCTTTGTTTTAAAATCGTGTCTGTGTTTGTACATCCCGCCCTACCTAGATAACCTGCCTTAAAGATCATTATTTATTCATTATAATCACGAAACACGAGCCCTCCAAATACCAGATACCAAACATAAACCAGGTATAAATACCTTGGTATTAATTATAATAAGTGACAAGGAATAAGTTTTAGAAAATAAGGAGGGTATTGCTGATGGAAAACCTACCCGCCCAACAAGCTCTTGTCGGGGAAATTAAAAGGGAAATACTTTCGGATTTAAATCGTACATACGGATGGGATTATCAGAGGCAGCAATTAATCGACAACATCAAGCAGGAAGTTTTAATGGAACTGGGCCAAAGCCGTTCTCAACAACAACCCAATCCAGACAAGGCCTTTATAGACGCTGTTAAAAACGAGGTCCTGGCCAAGGTTCAGGGGGAACTGCGTACAAATCCCACATTCTATGGATACCCCGGCCATCCGGATAGAGCAACTATTGATTCCATTAAAAAAGAGGTTATTGCCCAACTGGAAACTGAACGGGAAGCTCAGGGGGTGGATCCCGCCCTGGTTCAGGCTGTAAAAAACAGCGTGCTAGCCGAGATGAATGTACCATATAGATGATTTTTGTCATAAGGAGGAATCCCATTGTATCCCAGCCAAAGAGCCCTAGCCCAAGAAGTAAAACAGGAAGTAATCGCTGAATTGCAACAAGGGAATTATACCAGTGCCCCTCCACCCGGCAGCTTTTCAAATCTGCCTTATGGGGTCCAAGGGCAATGGGGTGGTTATTCCCCATATGTTGCTGCAGATCAGACCTACCAAACTATAAAAAACAGCGTTAAAAACGAAGTTTTATCCGAAATTCAGAGGCAACAAGTTGATAAAATGGCCCAGGTCTATGGGTTGGATCGTTCGTTATCAGACCAAAAAATTCAACAGATGATCGATGCCCGCTACCGCAGCATTGATAACCTGAAATCCGATATAAAAAAGGAACTTCTGGCCCTTCAGGGAATGGAAGCCCAACGAGCTACGGATCCCTTTATAAGGCAAACTGCCTATACCCTGTTGGAAGAGGCCCGTAGGCAGGGGATTCCCGAGGAAAAATTGATGCAAAGCCTTGAGCGAAGGACTGCAAAAGGCAGCGGCATGGTAGGTTGGCTGCAAGAAGTGTTCAACAGCGGTCATCGTAGGGGCATCTTATATGCAATAGGAATGCTAATCTTCTGCCACCTGGTTGTACCCTCTCTCCGCAATAACATGCGTTCTGTAGCAGTACGCTCGGTAGAGGAGGGCATGGCCATGGTAGACCGGGCCAAATCCTTTGTCTGCAGCCGCCAACAGCAGAGCCCGCCAACTGATTCAACCGATCCCTCCCCGGAGCAACCACCCCCCGATTGGGAACAACAACCCCCGCCTGAAGGATAATCACATCAGCTAATTTGCTTTCACGGGGGTAGCCTGAACGACGACTATCCCCTTTTTAAACCCAGGAGATAAAAAAATGAACAGCCTAAAAGATGATGCCTATCAACGCCAAAGAACAAACTTTCATTTGATACCTGGACGCCTGCGGGTTGGTATACCCAGTTTGCTGAACGACCAAAACCTGGCATTCCAGCTCGCGCACCGTTTCTCAGAGTTCCCCGGGGTCAGGATGAGCTATGCAAACCCCGTTACAGGCCAAGTTCTGATCAATTTTGATCCTTATGAAACGGATCTGAAACTTTTATTATCATGGATTTATTATGTTAACGGTAATAATCCAGAGGCAGCGAGGAATTTTGTCCTTTTTCCCCCCAAAACCAGAGGCAGTGTTCCCCTAAAACAGCAGATGTCGGATATCCAGGTATACCCCCGGGGGAAACCCATTCCCTGGCATCTTCTCGGAGGCTCAAAAGCCCTTGCATTTCTCGAAAGTTCTGCAGAAACCGGGTTATCCCATCACTCTGCCCGGATGCGTTTGGAAAAATTCGGGGCCAACGAATTGGAGGAAGGACAAAAACGTTCTTTTTTGCAAATTGCCCTGGAATCTTTAGGTAGTT
>JAAZMI010000079.1 GCA_012798895.1 Bacillota bacterium | reverse complement strand
TTTGCAGAGAAAGAGGGGACCTTTACCAATCTCGAAGGCAATGCACAAAAAATCCGGCCGGCCATCGTGCCCCCTGGTGAAAGCAAACCAGACTGGCAGATTACCCTGCGGCTGGCCGAAGCCCTGGCACAACCGATGCCCTTTTCTTCTTTCCAGGAGATCGAGGAAGAGATGGCGGAGATGATCCCGTTATACGAAAACAAAGCAGAAGGAGAGGCACCGCAAGAAGAAGAGGGCTTGTGGGAACCGGAGGCAACCAACAGGTTGCCCTTGAAAAAATTTCCGGGCTTCTCACCCGTGGAATACATCCCCCCGGCGGAGACAGTTGATGAGGATTTTCCTTTTACACTTCTTCTGGAGACGACATTGTTTCATGCCGGCAGCGGAAGCAGAAGTTCAAGATCCGGCAGATTAAATAAATTTGATTCCTCATTCTCGGTGCGGATCAACGAAGCTGATGCCCAAAAGATGGAGTTGCAAACCGGTGATCAAGTACAGGTGATCTCTTCCGCGGGGCAACTGCCCGCCGTTGTAGAGATTACGGATGCCCTGCCGGAGGGCATAGTCTCCCTGCCTCGTTCGAGGCCGGATCGGCCGGCCATCGGGCTCTTCGATCTTCATCCGGCGGCGGAAGACGAAACTTTGGCCATTAAAACATGTAATGTTCGGATAGAAAGGAGCTGAAGCCATGAGCAATAATGAGAATAATAAGAGAGAAGTGGAGATCGATCAAGAACGTTTGCGGGATCTTGTAGCAGAGTACAGCACACAGCGCTGGCCTTTGATTCCTCTCTTGCATAAAATTCAGGATGAATTCGGCTTTATTCCTCCCGAGTCTATTCCGCACATCGCCCATGAACTTAAACTCTACCCCAGCGAGGTGCAGGGCGTAATCTCATTTTATGCCCAGCTCTACACCGAACCCCGCGGCCGCAAAACGATGCGGGTCTGCCGGGGAACAGCCTGCCACGTGCGGGGAGGAAAAACTATTCTTAAGCTGGTCAAACAATACTTGGGGATAGATGAAGGCGAGACCACAGAAGATCTGGAGTATACATTGGAAACGGTAGCCTGTATTGGCGTTTGTGCGCTGGCTCCCAGTTTGGTCATCGACCAGCACGTGCATGGCAAGATGAATCCCAAAAAACTGGAGCAGCTATTCAAACAGGAGGGAGAGCAGCATGAGTCAACATAAAATCTTTGTCTGTCGGGGCACAGGATGTCAGGCCAGTAACTCTCAGGGGATCTATGAACAACTGAAAGACGAAGTGGCAAAGCTTGGGCTTACAGAGGTCAGCGTAGATTTTACCGGCTGTCACGGTTTTTGTGAGCAAGGGCCCATCGTCATCATCGAACCGGAAGGGATTTTCTATACCAGCGTCGAGCTCGAAGATACCGCTGAAATTATCCAGTCACACCTGCGGGACGGCAAACCCGTAGAGCGGCTCTTCTATCACGATCCGGTAACCGGGCAGGCGATCCCGCATTACGCTGAAGTTAATTTTTATAAGCAGCAACAGCGGGTTATCCTCCACCGGTGCGGCCACATCAACCCTGAAAATATCGACGACAGCATCGCCTGGGGCGGGTACGAAGGGTTAAAAAAGGCCCTCTTGGAGCTGACACCCCAGGCAGTAATCGATGAAGTAGCCAAAGCAGGTCTACGCGGCAGGGGGGGAGCCGGTTT
>JAAZMI010000078.1 GCA_012798895.1 Bacillota bacterium | reverse complement strand
TTTTATCCGAAAATATTATCAGGAGCAGGAGAGTACAAAGCAGCAGGAAGAGGGCCATAATAACTCAGCAGCCGAGGGGAGCAGGGCAGATGTGCAAACATAGTAATCCGGCGATAAAAGAAAGATGGTTGATTGTGATCCGGAAGGGGAGCCGGCCTGTTTTTCTGGTTCTTGTCTCTCTGCTCGTAGTTTTCTTCTGCCTGCCGGGGCACCGCCAGGCCCCCCCGGATCGGAATCATGATATACTTCGTTTTCATGTGCGCGCTCATAGCAACAGACCCGGGGATCAAAGGATTAAAAATTTCGTGGCGCAAAAAGTGCTCACCCATTTCCAGCCGGAATGGAGCCGCTGCCGGAGCAGCGATGAACTACGCTCTTTTTTGGTGGAAAACAGCACGGCGCTGGAAGATGTAACCCGTAAAACCCTGCAGGCATGCGGCTCCTCTCATGATGTTCAGGTCTTCCTGACCCGTGAAATGTTCCCTGCCCGCTGCTACGAGGGAAGGCTCTACCCCCCGGGGGAGTACGCGGCCTTATATCTGATCATCGGGGAGGGGCGCGGTGAAAACTGGTGGTGTGTGCTTTTTCCGCCGCTCTGTTTTTCCGCGGCACCTTTCCTACTGGAGGATGATGAGGAGCTGCATCCGGTGAGCAATCGGCAGGCCAAAAAATACGGCAACGTTGTAACGCAGGTTGCTGCTGCGGAAGAGGGGAAAGAAATCTTCAGACGGGAAAAGCCGTCGTGTAGATGGCGTTTCTGGTTATGGGATTTTTTAAGGCGAAAAGGGGCTGATCAGAATATCGAAACGGCCCGGTCGGGCCCGGTTTCGGAATGAGGAGATCGAAAAAAAGCTGCCCGGGTAGAACCGAGCGGGGTAGAACCGAGCGGGCTGTTTAAGGCGAAGGGGAGCAAAAATGCCCCCAGATATTCTAATATTCCCACTCGTGCTATTATTTCAAAATTATTAGTTTGCTAGTTTTTCACTCTGCATATAAAGGGAATGAAACATGAGATCGAGAATTTCTTTATTAAACAAAGAATACATCTTGAAAATTATGCCGCCCATGAGATGCTTTGTGAATCGATTTTGTGATTTGGGGGGATTGCCCTGGAGACCTGGCTAATAATTGCCGGTATGTTTGGTGGCCTGGGATTATTTCTCTATAGTATCCAGTTGATGGCTTCAGGGATGCAGAAGGTTGCTGGGGAGAGGCTTAGGCATATTTTGGAGATTCTGACGGGGAAGCCGGTTGTGGGGGTACTAACGGGGATCGGCGTTACTGTTCTGATCCAAAGCAGCGCTACAACTACGGTTATGCTCGTCGGCTTTGTTAACGCCGGCCTGATGAGCCTGGCGCAAGCAATAAGCGCTATTATGGGGGCCAACATTGGGACAACCGTTACGGCCCAGATCGTATCTTTCAGATTTGAACTGTTGATTTTCCCCAGCATCGGCCTGGGGGGGCTTCTCAATTATTTCGGCCGTCGCAGGGTATACCGCTATCTGGGCCAGACGATTTTGGGCCTCGGCCTTCTATTTTTAGGGATGAAGATCATGTCTGAGGCGATGCTTCCCCTGCGGGAGAATGCGTTTTTCCTCGATCTGTTGGTGAGGTTTAGCAGGCAGCCCCTGCTGGGCATTCTCTGTGCCGCTTTTTTTACGGCCATGATTCAAAGCAGCAGTGCCGTGACCGGCATTGCGGTAGCCCTTACTCTGCAGAATATACTGACCCTTGAAGCGGCCATTCCCCTGATTTTGGGAACGAACCTTGGAACCTGTATCACAGTGGTCTTGGCCGCCATGGGGACATCGCTGTCGGCCAAAAGAGCCGCCTTTTCTCATGTACTCTTTAATGTCTTGGGCATAATCCTCGCCCTTATTTTCCTCAAACCTTTTACGGCTCTTGTTCTTGGCACCTCCCCCGTTGTCGTCCGGCAGGTAGCCAATGCCCATACTCTTTTCAACGTTTTAAACACAATAATTATTTTCCCTTTCTTTAAATACTTTGTAGCTCTTGTGCAGTGGGCTGTGCCCGGGGAAGAGCCTGCACTGGACCTGGGAGCCAAATATCTGGACAAGAGGATGTTGAAGGCCCCCGTGGCGGCGATCGAGGCCAGCAGGATGGAGCTAATCCGCATGGCCAACATATCCCGTGAGATGGTCAAGGGTGCGATGGATATTTTTT
>JAAZMI010000007.1 GCA_012798895.1 Bacillota bacterium | reverse complement strand
TGCACTGCCAAATTAATATCGTGGAGCACCGCAATTACGCTGCTTCCCTGCAACAGATCGCTTAAAAGATGGCAGAGCTCGAGCTGTTTTTGCAGATCAAGGGAGTTTACGGGTTCATCGAGGAGGATAAGCCCGGGGTTTCGGACGAGGGTCTGGGCTACCAATACCAATTTTTTTTGCCCCCCGCTGAGTTCCGTAAAACGCCGCGGGGCCAGATGTTCGATGTTAAGGAGCTTCAGGGTCTCCATCACGCTCCGCAAGTCTTCATCCTTAACTTTCCGGCCAAGTTCCGGCAGGCGCCCCAATAGCACCATCTCCAATACCGTGAGCATAGAAAAGGATGTATCCATCTGGGGAAGATAAGCGATCAACTTTGTTTTTTCGTCGATGCCCATGGCCGTCACATTTTTTTTCCGAAACCAGATGGTGCCCTCGTATGGAAGCAAGCCGAAGATAGATTTGAGCAGGGTGGATTTTCCGGCCCCGTTGGGGCCCAGCACCACATTAAATCCGGGGGCAAAAGAAACGTTTAGGTTTTGGAAGACCGGGAAGCAGCCCCTCCTTGTTTTGTAAGAAAATGACAGGTTTTCTGTTCTAAGCACTACATCGCCTCCATTTCGCGAAAAATGATGCTTAAAAATACCGGAATACCCACGACAGCCGTCACGAGGCCAATGGGCAGCACCACTCCCGGGATGATCAGCTTGCTGATGGTAAAGGAGAGCGCTACCGTAACGGCACCGATGAGAGCTGAAAGGGAGAGAAAATATCGCTGGTCCTCCCCCACCAGTTGCCGGGCAATATGCGGCGCGATGATCCCCACAAATCCAATCGAACCAACGAAGGAGACCGCAAAAGCCGTCGCTAAGGAGGTGAGGATGATCACCATCCGCCGTATTTTTTGTGCATCCACTCCCAGGCTCTTCGCCTTGGTATCGTCGAGAGTCATGGCGGTCAGCCTCCAGGCATTTTTATAGAACATGGCGAAACAAAAGATGAGCGCCCCGGAGACGATCAGCATCTTCGTCCAGTTCGTCTTCAAGAGGCTGCCCATGTTCCAAAATACGAGGCTCTTAAGATCCTCGCTGTCGGAGATATACTGCAAGATCATGGTCAAGGCACTGAAGAAAAAATTTAGGGCGATGCCAAAGAGAACAATATTGCTTTTCCCCGCACCGGCACGGGAGGAGAAAGCGTAGATGCACACCGAAGCCAGCAGTGCAAAGACAAAGGCATTGGCGGTGACCATGATCGATTCGGACACCTGCAGCACATTGGTGTTTAGAATCAGCCCCAGGGCGGCGCCAAAAGTGGCCGCGTTGGTGATGCCCAAGGTAAAAGGGCTGGCGATGGGATTTCTGAGAATGGTCTGGATCTCGCAGCCCCCGATGCCCAAGGAGGCCCCCACCACCAGCGCCATCAGGGACATGGGCAGACGTATATTTCTGATGATTAACACGTTGTTCCCCCGTCCTTCCCCTGTTAATAACGCCTTTAATATCTCCACCAAAGAGATGGAGGAAGAACCGATAGCGATATTCAGGACGAGCAGGAGCAGAGCCAGCCCGAGGAGAATTGCTATGATAGCAGTTCTCCTCCTGAGCATGAGGCCATAGAAGGAGTGATCCGGCAGCGGGGTCTCTGCTTTGTCGGGCATCTACTTTAGCACCTCTGAAGATCTATATATCCATCCCGTAATATCGCTGTCCACCAACATGAACCTGTCGAAAAATTCGTCCATGATTGCATCGGCATCCACGCCCTTAAATTCGTCGGGATAAAATATGCCGGCCAGCTTTAGAGCCGCGTAAAACCCAAAGATAGAACGGCTGGTGGCATGGGCCAACTCATAGACCTGATCGCCTTGAACCGCTTTGAGCCGGTTCCAGCCGGTCCTCTTCAAAATGTCGAACTTTGGCACGCTGGGGGTAGAACCTGCGAAGTTGTCCATCCACCCCGCCCCGGAACCGCTGAGGATGATAAAATCAGGATCCGCTTCCAAAACATATTCGGGATCCAAGGTATTGCCGCCCCCTTTGCCGGCAGCAGTATCGAGAAGTATGGGATCTGCGATGTTCTCGCCGCCGGCTGCAGCGATGACGGTGCCCCACCCGGTTTGACTGGAGCTGGTGGAGCCAAAGATCTCTGAATAACCGGATTTTTCGTAGTAGACGGTGGGTTTATCGCTGCGCCGGGCCAACTTTTTAGAGGCCAAAAGCGCATACTGGTCGTCGATAAAGGACCTTACCTCGCTGGCGCGCGCCTCCTTCTGGAAAATTTCGCCCAGCAACTTCAACGTATCCTGCACCGAAGTTGTAAAAGATTCGCCGGGGACATCGATCAAGACGATGGGGATTCCCACCGCAGTGAGCTGCGGTTCGATCTCCAAGGCATAGCGGTGGGCCCCCATGGCCGAGTTTACGATGAGCAGATCGGGATCTACGGCGAGGATCATCTCTAAATCGAAAGGGGCATTGTGGTCGGAGATCTGGCCGACATGCTTCATGTAATCCCCTACAAGGGGGGTATACACGCGGGCGTAACCCTGCAAGCCGCCGCCGCCATCCTGACCGGAGCCTACCAATCTATGAAAGGCATCTTCCCCCAGCAGCGGGATAATAAAATCTACGACATCCATAGTGCTTACAGCATAGGTGGAGATGGGAAGATCGAGGGCCACCTTACGCCCCTTTACGTCCTCTACCACAAGGGAACCAGTCACGGGTTCTTTGGCCGGCAGGGAATCAATATCCAAGACATAGCTCTCCTTGTCTTTAGCAGTCTCGCCTCTTTCATATCCGTAAGTAGCGGGGTCCAACCCTGCACTGGCCAAAGCATCGGCTACCGCGGCGAGGATAGCATCGCCGGTCACCGTAGCACCGCTGATGGCATCGATATCCAGAGATTGAGAGGATACGATGGCTGCGGGCATCTTTTCAATGGGGACCGTCCCTATCTCCGGCGTTTCCCCGTGATCTCTGTCGATATCGATGGAGAGGATCCTTCCTTCTTCATCCAAGGTGACCTCTACACCGATATCGCCGTGGTATCCCGGAGCACTGCCCCGGTAAGTCCCTGCATAACCGGCCGTTTTTTCTCCATTTTTTGGGGCCATCCCCGGGGAACAACCGGCAAACATGGCCGCTATCAGCAACAAAACGATAAAAATTGAGGCGATCTTTCTCATCTTACATTTCCCTCCCGGTGCAAATTCAGTAACTTTAACAGATCTGCAGCTTGCCTACCTGCTGGCGATCATCCTCTTATTAGCAGAAATTTAAGCTTTTTGAGCACAAAAAATAAACCATCTTCCCCTTGAAAAATGAATTTAATCCTTCCCCCCGGGCAGGTCTCCTGACTCACACCTCCAAAGTGCCGCCTTCCCGGCTCGCGCCAGTGGCCTTGTGGCATCGGATTTCGGTGCTTACAGTAGCAGGGCTGTTCTGGCCTTTCACCAGATTCCCTTTTCATTGCTCATGCAAACCCGGGAGTGTAATCTTAAATTTTTTAACCTGCGACCAGCCACAGCACATCGTCTAATACGTTTACCCCAAGCCCCCTTCAGGCAAAATAAATACAACATCAAAAGTAGATGTATGATCGCATGTGCGTCTTTAAAAAATTGGCCGGTTTCTGGTTTTACCTTGTCCCGCGTCCCATATAAGACACGATATTGCCGCGCACCCTGTAGAGTAGCGAACGGAGCAACTCCTGTTCTTCCGCCGTAAAGCCTTTCACCAAGACCCGGTTTAATTCCCGATGCAACCTGTGGTAGTCATCCTTGATAGCAATCGCTTTCTCCGTCACGTAGACATTTTTTTTGCGGGCATCATCCGGATCCGGCTTTCGGAAGACAAAACCGCCCTCCTCCAGCTTTTTCACAGCCCGGGCAGTGTGAGCCCGATCCACGAACAGCTCCTCAGAAAGCTGCTCCTGGGAGATGCCGTCCGTACCAAACAAAAGCCGGTTTAAAAAATACCACTGGCCCCGGCCAATATCGAACTGCGCCGCCCCGGCGCTGATGTAGGCAAGACTGTTTCGATAGATATCGAAGATAGCTTTGGTTAAAAACTTGCGTTTTTTCATTGAAACCTCATCTCTACAAACATTTCCAAACCACGTTCTGCGGCCCGCAAATTAATACTATCACAAAACAATTGACTAATCAACAGTTTAATTTTACAGTATTAAAGAAGGATGGACACAGGGGGACACAGGGGGACGGTTCCTTTGTGTACCGGTTTTTTGCACAGGACACAGGGGGACGGTTCCTTTGTGTACCGGTTTTTGGTACACAAAGGAACCGTCCCCCTGTGTTGTTGTCCCCCTGTATCCTTAGTTGCTCGCGTCTTTTTTCTGCAGGCGCGGATCTTCCCGCACGAGGCGACGCAGGTAGGCAGCCATATCCCGGGCGAGATCTTCCCTCGACAGCGCGTACTCCACAGTCGCTTGCAGAAAACCCAGCCGATCGCCCACATCATAGCGTCTGCCTTCAAAAGAGTAGGCCCAGACCGGTCGGGTAGCAGCCAGCGCGTGCAGGGCATCTGTCAGTTGGATCTCTCCCCCGGCCCCCGGCACGGTATGCTCCAACACGGCAAAGATCTCCGGTTCAAGCACATACCGGCCCAGCACGGCGATGTTCGAGGGTGCTTTTTCCCGGGCCGGTTTTTCCACCAGGCCTTTCACCCGCCAGAGAGGCCCCTTCCCCACTGCACCCTCCACAATACCGTATTTATGGACCTCCGGCCAATCCACCGCTTGCACGCCCAAAACTGTTCCGCCCTCTTTGGCATAGACCGCCATCAATTGCCCGATACAGGGCACCGCGCTATCGACTACATCATCCCCCAACAACACCGCAAAGGGTTCCGAACCGATAAATTTGCGCGCGCAGAAAATCGCATGTCCCAGTCCCAAAGGCTCCTTTTGCCGCACATAGTAGATCTGAGCCATCTCCGAGATAGCGCGGATCATCTGTAGCTCAGCCTCCCGCTCTTTTTCCTCCAAAAGGGCCTCCAGCTCCACGGAATAATCAAAATGATCCTCGATGGCTCGCTTGCCCCGCCCCGTGATGATCAAAATATCCTCGATCCCCGCCGCCACCGCTTCTTCCACTACGTACTGAATGGTGGGTTTGTCCACAATTGGCAGCATCTCCTTAGGCTGGGCCTTAGTCGCCGGCAAAAAACGGGTCCCCAGACCCGCCGCCGGAATAACCGCTTTTTTAATTTTTTTTAACCTGGACATCTCTACCCCCTATTTTTACCCCAGAAGCAATATTTAATCTACAAAAAACATTTCCTATCGCCGGAAGGCTCCCCCGCCGGCTTTCTGTCAGGCCAACCCCGGCCAAAGCCGGCCTACAGCTCTCCGCTGTACATTTTTTCCCTGATCTCCGGCATTACATTTAAATAGGGGACCTTCTTCAAAGGGATATCTAGCCGGCGGCAGATCTCCACCAGCAGGTAATAGGTCTCATCCCGCTCCACGAGGATCCGGGAGGGAACCATGTTTTCTTCCAGTAGCTGGATTAGGGCCTCGATACAGAGCTCCCCATCCTCTAATAAATTTTCCATAGCTTCATAACGCAAAATCAAACCGGTATCGCTGTCGAGGGCAACAAAGATTTTAGGGTAATACGGCCTTGCATTCTTCTCCTCTTGTACGGGAAATGGAATCCAAAAGGTGTCTATCTCCCATGTTCCCCTGCCTCTCCTCATAAGGTTGGAAATTTTTCTTAACTGCAGCTCGTCGACAATATCAATGGTAATATATTTTTTTTCCGGTAGGGCAGCTTTCAGGTATTGATCAGTCCATTCCAGTGCTCCGTCTTGTTCGCGGGGAACGCGGACGAGAAAGGTGCGCAGCTCTTCGTGTTCCAACAGATCTTTTTCGGCACGGCACCGCAGGGCAACAGCCAGGACCTGCTGCAAAACCAGAGTCAGGAGGCGGCACTCCCAGGCGTTGATAAACCAGGGCGAAAAACCCGGTTCGTATGAACGAAACAGGGGCCATTGTTTTCTCCCTCTGAATTTCAACCCCAGATCCTTAATGATAGCCCGGTCCTCTTTTTCCAGATCACCCCGATCCTCGAAAGAAACAAGGAGACACTGCTGGTCGAAAAAAAAGTCTATAGAGCCCTCTTCATCAGGGTCGGCCAACATCTCCAATACAACTTCAAGGCCTTCTGATCCAAGGTGAGCCCCCAGCCCAAAAAACTCTCCCATACACCCCATAATGCAACAATATGCAATCTCCCCCGTCTCCGGGTCCATAACTCCAAACAGGTCATCATTGCCCATCCATTCCCAGCATTTTGCATTTTTATAGGCATTGGCGGCCTCGTAGAGAGCATGCCACTCTGCAGAAGTCGGCGGTTTAACCGGGGGCCTTATAGACCCCGGGAGTGGTCCTTCCAACCCGGCAAAAACTGTCTTCTGAATTCCTTTCCGTCCCTCCTGTTCGGCCGGAAACTTTAGGGGAGACAACCCCGCATCTTTCCCCCCGCCTGCGGGAATACCGGCACTACAACAGTTCTTGTATTTTTTACCACTTCCGCAGGGGCAGGGGTCATTTCGGCCAACTTTACGCCCGCCCTTTTTGCCTGCCCCGCTTTTAGCTCCGTTTTTAGCCTCATCTTTCACTCCATCTTTCGCCTTCCCTACAGCGCCACCTTCATCCCATTCAAAAGGCTTGGCCGGCAAAGGCTTGGTCAAAGGCTTTTCAAATCGCTCGAACACTTCATGGGGAGTCCAGCCCTTTAAAATCCAGAGAGGGGTGTGGTTGGACAGCTCCATGAGAGAATTGATAAGCGACTGTGCTTCATCCATACTGTTCGGATGTATATTTTCCAGAAAATTAGAGAGCGCCTCCGTGGTAGGCACGTCATTTTTATGCATCCCTTCCCAATACAAAATCATCTCCCGGGCCTCTTCCCCGGAGTAACCATATTTTTTTTGCAGAAGCCGAAACAATCTTTTTCCGGGAAGATTCCAAAGGGATGAATATTGCCTTTTGGCTATAAACCGTGCCTCTCTTTCTGTGACAGGCCGGTAGGGGATCTCTTTCCTGGCACGCTGTTCCTTCAATACCCGGTTCACATCCTCAACACCAAAGTGGTAGTATAATCCTTTATTGTAACAGAGCTCGGGAGAACTACCTTCTTCTATTCCTTCCCCATCCAAGATAGCTTTGAAAGTATCGCGCTCCAGGTTGCCCGGCAGATTTTCCGCCACGGCACGATAGAGATTTTCAAAATCCATCACCCCGTAGAAATAGAGCAATCCATTTACATAGCGCATAATCCGTTTTTCATCCGATTGTTTTTTTTGCATATCCTATCGGCCTCCATCCACACATTTTTTTCATAGGCAGTTCCATATCTTACATCTTTAGTAATTCAATTATAGCATAGCTAAATTCCTGCCCTGGAAAAATATTTTGATAATACAAAATAAGAAGGAAAATTCAATACACTTGTTGAATGATCGATCATGGTTAATCATGGTCACCTGATTAACAAAGGTAAATCATCTTTACCCGGGGAGGGAAAAAAAATGTACAAGATTTTGCTCGCCACAGACGGATCGACAAATTCCTTCAAAGCAGCGGAAAAGGCGGCTAAACTGGCCGGCGCCTTAGATGCAAAAGTCACCGTTATCTCCATCATTAAGGATGTGCAGATCTCATCTATGCCGGAAGAGATACATGAAAAAATAGAAGAGAATACAGCAAAGATACTGGAGAAAACCAAAGATTTTTTGAAGGAAAAGGAAGTAGAAGCCGAAGTAATCTCGTATCAGGGAGATCCGGGGAACGTGATCTGCGAGGTGGCAGAGAAAGATAACTATGATCTGATCGTGATGGGAAGCAGCGGCCTTGGAAGCATCGAAGAGCTATTTCTGGGAGCAGTCAGCAATAAGGTTGTTCACCGCGCCAAAACATCTGTCCTGATCGTAAAATAAACTGCAACACCTAAGAGCACAGGGGGACGGTTCTTTTGTGCACCAAAAACCAGCAGGAGCACAGGGGGACGGTTCTTTTGTGCACCAAAAACCGGTGCACAAAAGAACCGTCCCCCTGTGCTGAAAACCGGTGCACAAAAGAACCGTCCCCTTGTGCTCTCTCCCCTTGTGCTCTTTAGGGGTATAGAAATCCTTTTAAAAGGATGTCGATCACTTCTTGCGCTTGTTCGTCGTAATCAAACTTCTTTTTGTTTTCGGTTCCGGCAAAAAGAATCTGGCCGCCGACAAAAAACAGCGCGCCGAGTATGACCTGGGCGGCGGCGAAGGTATCTACAGGCCGGATCTCTTGCCGCCCGATTGCTTCTTCCAATATTTTGGATATCTCCTCCAGCTTTAGCTGGTTTTTTTCCAGTAGCACTCTTTGGATGTCTTCGCTTACTGGCGGGTAGCCGGCCAACAAAATCCGTGCCATCTCTTTGTGGCGTTCTAAAAACCGGATGGTAACTTCAAACATCTTCTGCAATTTAGCGTAAAACGTGTCTACCAACGACAGTTCTTGCTGAAACATCTCTTCGTATTTTTCCTCGATATAAAGAAACATCTCCTGAAATAGTTCCTTTTTGCTGGAGAAATATTCATAGACCGTCCCCTTGCCCACGCCGGCCTGTGCTGCGATCTCCTCTATTTTGGCCTTGTAAAAACCTTTACAGGCGAAAACTGTGATCGCCCCGTTGATAATGCGCTGTCGTTTATCCGCCAAATGCATATCATGATCGTCGTTTTTGCCTTTATCACTATTATAGTTCATTATTCTACCTTTCTCTTCCGTTTCAGCGCGGCAGCGCTTGCGGGGCGGGGAAATCGGCTGCCGGCCGGGCCAGCTCCATTAATGCCAGCCCTCGCCCGGCAGTCCCGGCAAGGCCACCAAAGCATGGCGGTCTTCTTGATCGTATCAATTCCAATCCTCGCTCGGCAGCCGGCGGCGGTTTTTAACCGGAACTGCCGGGCCCGCTGCCGTTCAAAGTTGTCGTTTGGACTGCTTTGCTGCTGCGCCTGCGCCTCTGCCAGAAGCCGCTTAGGTCATCAAACAGAGAATAGACCACAGGTACAAGAAACAGGGTCAGAAAAGTGGAGGTGGTCAAGCCGCCGATCACTGCCGTGGCCATAGAGGCCTGCAGCTCGGCACCTTCGCCCCCGCCAAAAGCCAGCGGAAGCATGGCCAAAATGGTCGTCAGCGAAGTCATTAGAACGGGCCGCAGCCTGATGGGGCCCGCCGTGAGGACGGCTTCGTCCCGCTCCAACCCCCGGCGTCGCAGCTGGTTGATGTAATCGACGAGGACGATGGCGTTGTTTACCACGATGCCGGCCAGCATGATAATGCCGATAAAGGAGACGATGTTAAGCGTGTTACCGGTGACGGCGAGGGCAACGATGACCCCGATGACCGTTACCGGCAGAGAAAACATGATTACAAAGGGATACAGAAGCGATTCGAACTGGGCCGCCAAAACCATGTAGACGAGAACGATGGCCATCAACAGCGCCAGGAAAAGATCGCCGAAGGCTTCGTCCATAAGTTCAAACTGCCCCCCGTACTCCACCAGGTAACCGGTAGGAAGGGCGATGTTTTCCGAAACGGTCTGCTGCACTTCTTGCATAACGTCGGCCAGAGCCCTGCCCTCCAGTTGGGCGGTGATCGATACCACCCGGGCCTGATCGTTGCGCATGATCGTGCTGGGCGTCTGCACCTCCAAGATCTCGGCAACTTCCCCAAGAGGCACCAACAACCCCAAAGGCGAGGCCACCTGCATGTTCTCTATCTCCGCAAGATCCGTGCTCCCGCCTTCGCTCAGGCGCACCCGCACATCGATCTCCTCGCTGCCGGTGCGGTAGCGGGTAGCAACCTGCCCCTCAACAGCAGTCCGGGCGGTAGAAGCAATCTGGGCGGTGCTCAGGCCGTAGACACCGGCTTTGTCCCGGTCCACGACCAGCTGGATCTCAGTCTGCCCTTCCTCCAGGCTGGTGGTCACTTCGCGGGTGCCGGGAATACTGCGCACCAGATCGGCTATCTCCGCAGAGAGCATCTCCAAGAGATCGAGATCTTCGCCGCTGAGCGATACCTCCACCGGGGTTGAAAACATCTGTATATTGAAACCCATATCGCTGGCCAACACGGATATCTCCGCCCCGGGGATGGCACTGACCTGCTGCCGCACTCCCTCCACCACTTCCTGCGTGCTACGCTTTCTCTCCTGCAGCGGCAGCAGAGAAACATATATTCCACCTTGGTTGGAGCCCCCTCCGCCCATAGAGCCCATGATACCGCCCGCCTCGCCGCCATCGCTGCCGATGCTCGAAAAAATCAGCTCGATATCATCTTCGTAGCGGCTGAAGGCCTGTTCTACCGCGGTAACCACCCGATCGGTCTCCTCCAACCGTGAACCGTGGGGCAGTTCGATCTCCACGGTAATCATGCCTTGATCCATGGCCGGCAGAAATTCGGCCCCGATGGCCGGGACAAGAGCGAGGCTACCCAGCAGCAGGGCAACGACGATGATCACGGTCAGCGCCCGCCGGGACAAGCACCAGACGAGGGCAGAGCGATAAAGATCGTAGAGCTTCTCAAACCATCCTCCGGTTACCTCCATCAGCCGCTGCACGAGCCCTCCCGGTGAGCGCCGACCGGCATCGGAACCGGAACCGGGATCAGAATCGGGATCGGGGTCCGAAGCAGAGCCGGGATGCGAACCGGGCCGAGCGCCCCCTTGATCAAAAGCAGCACCTTCCCCGCCGGGTTTGAGATCAACCCGCAGCAAACGGGAAGAAAGCATGGGCACCAGAGTCAAAGCTACCAAGAGAGAAGAAAGCAACGAAAAGGATACTGTCAAGGCCAACGCGGAAAATACTTCGGAGACGATCCCCTTCACATACACGATGGGGAAAAAAACTGCTATCGTCGTAAAGATAGAGGCGGTAATGGCATTGGCCACCTCTGCGGTGCCGCTCTTGGCCGCCTCCATCAAGCCGAGCCCCTGCTCCCGCAACCTGAAGATGTTCTCCAAGACGACGATGGAACTGTCCACCATCATCCCGATCCCCAGCGCCAACCCCCCGAGCGTCATCATGTTGAGGTTGAGGCCGCCGAAATAGATCAGCGTGAAAGTGGTGACCACCGAGATGGGCATGGCCAGGGCGATGATCAGCGTGCTGCGCAGGCTGCGCAGAAAGACGAAGAGCACCAGCACCGCCAGAAAACCGCCCAAAAGAAGGTTGCTGGTCACATGGCTGATCGAAAACTCGATGTATTCCGCCTGATCAAGGACGGTAAAGAGGGCAATGTCCTCCGGAAGCTGGGATTTAACCTTCTCCAGGGCGTTCCGGGTATTACGCACCACGGAGACAGTATTGGCACCGGACTGCTTCTGAATGGAGAGAGAGATACCATCCCGCTCGCCGATCCTGCTAAAGCCGGAGCTGTCCTTAAACCCGTCCTCCACCCGGGCCACATCCCCGAGGTGAAGTTGCGCTCCGGAAGGGGTCTGAAGCGCGGTTTTAGCGATCTGCTCCACAGCGCCATATTCGCCGATCACGCGGAAGGCCATCTCCTGGTGTCCCTTGGTAGCCTTGCCGGCAGAGAGATTTATATTCTCCATCTGCAGGGCCTGCACGATATCGGTTATCGTCAGACCGTGCGCAGCCAGCTTCTCGGATTCCACAATCACCTGGATCTCCCGCACCAGCCCACCGGCCACCCCCACAGAGGCCACCCCGTCCAGCCGTTCGAGGCGGGGCTTAATCACATCCTCGACGACTGTTTTCAGCTCCTCCGCCGTTCGATCGCCGCTGACGCCCAGCACCAAGACCGGCATGAGGTTGACATCCATCTTCAAGACCATGGGATCGCCGGCATCATCGGGCAGAAATCCCCTCACCAGATCCACCTTTTCCCTCATCTCGAGTGCGGCAAACTCCATATCCGTGCCCATCTCAAACTGGGCGATGACGATGGAGCTCCCCAGAGAAGACATGGAGCTGATCTCTTTCACATTGCCGACAGTGCCCAGCACCTCTTCCAGCGGCCGGCTGATCAGGTTTTCCACTTCCTGCGGCGCCGACCCCGTGTAATCGGTCACCACGATCGCCACGGGCAGCTCCATCTCGGGCATCAGATCCAGATAGAGGCCGCTTAGAGAGACAAAACCGATCATCACCACCGCCAGAACGGCCATGAGCACCGCCACAGGCCGGTCTACGGAAAAATTTGATAATTTCACCGGTCAAACCCTCCCCCCCGGGCAAGGCAGCCGGAGAAATATTT
>JAAZMI010000077.1 GCA_012798895.1 Bacillota bacterium | reverse complement strand
GGTAGGTTCTTACTATTTCGCGGCAGACTTGTGTTAACTTGCGTGTATTCGCACTGCGGGGATCTCCAACGACAAGCATTAAGTCAACCGTTGAAGCCAGCTTGGCAGCTGCGTCCTGCCTGAGCATCGTTGCCCGGCAGATAGTGTTCTCAACTTTTAATTCAGGGTATACTTTTTTTAGTTTTTCAGCCAGGGCCCAGAAACCGTCTTCTCTTTGTGTAGTTTGGGAAATTAAAATAGCTTTGGAAAGTGAAGTTTTTTCCGGCATTTCATTTTGCTGGGGGGCAATAACAGAAGCTTTTTCCCCCGACCATCCCAGCAAGGCTTGTACTTCCGGATGTAAACTGTCTCCGTAGATAATAACATTATAATCTTTTTGGGCATGTCGGTGGGCGATTTTCTGCATCCTTTTTACAAAGGGACAGGTGGCATCGACAATGGCAACGTTTTTAAGGCTCTGCAAACACCTGTATACTTCAGGCAGCACGCCGTGTGCCCTGATTACTACAGAAACATTTTCTTCCAGCCCCTGCAGATCATCGGCAACCCGAACTCCCCGGTCGGCAAGATGCTGCAGAACGTGATCATTGTGCACCAGGGGACCAAAAGTGTAAACTTTTCTCCCTTTGGAAACTTCTGCAAGCGTAAGTTTCAGAGCATTTTCCACACCCTGGCAAAATCCGGCGTAATCGGCTGAAATAACCTGCAATAAAACATGCCCCCATCAAAGTAACTTTCTTATTTCATCCATGATCTGCGCACTAGTTTTTTCTAATACATTCCCCCTTATTTTACCTCCTTCCGAGAAATATATCAAAGCACCGACATTTATTTTAACGGGCTGGAAGGGCCTGGGTGGCCATTGAATGGCAACCGGTAAAACTGGTTTTCCGCTCTTTAAAGCGATCAGAGCAGCACCGTGGTAGGGTTCCCCCAATTCTCCTGTTCGCACCCTTGTCCCCTCCGGGAAAAGCCCCAAAATTTCTCCATCCTCCAGTACTTGCAGGGCCCGCCTGATCGCTTTCCGATCGGCCGTATCCCTTTTTACAGGAAAAGCATTTAGTTTTTTAAATAGGGGCCCGATCAAAAAAATTTTGAAAAGCTCTTCTTTGGCCATAAAATTAATTTTCTGCCTCCCGGTGACCAGACATCCCAGCAAGGGGGGGTCAAACCAACTGGTATGGTTGGAACAGATAATATAAGGGCCCCGGGGAGGCACATTTTCCAATCCCTTAAACTTTAATAAATAAAAAAGGCCTAAGTAGAGATGGAATAAAGACCGCACAAGATAATAAAACATTTTAATCCCTACAATCCATGCCCTGCACAATAATAAGCACTTTTTCGACAACCTCTGCCAGATTGCATGCTGTTGTATCGATTATCTCTGCACCGGGAGCGATCTTTAGCGGAGCCTCTTTCCTGCTTCGGTCCAGGCGATCCCGATTGGCGATCTCTTTCAAAATGTTTTCAAAGTTGACAGCCCGGCCCTTCTCTTTTATCTCCAACCAACGCCTTCGGGCCCTCTCTTCGGGGCTGGCATCTAAAAAGATCTTGTAATCAGCATCAACCAGAACGTTTGAGCCGATATCTCTTCCTTCCATGATGATCCCATTATTCTCACCTGCTATTTTTCTTTGAAGAAAAACGAGTTCTTTTCTTAATGCGGGAGACCGGGCCACGATGGAGACATGTTGATTAATCTCCGGGTCGCGAATTTTTTCCGTAACATCCTCGCCCCCAAGATATATCAAAGTGTCCATCTGGTCATCAATTTTTATCTCCAACTGGCAACGGCGAGCCAGTTCTCCCAAAAGCTGGTCATCGTTAAGATCAATGCCTTCGCTCAGAGCTTGCAAAGTAATTGCCCGGTACATGGCCCCCGTATCCAAACATTTCAAACCCAATTTACGTGCTACTTCTTTGGCCACGCTGCTTTTACCAGCTCCTGCAGGGCCATCGATGGCAATCTGCATAAAAATTTTCACCCCACTGCTTCTGCACTGTTTCAAGAAAAGATTCTTAAAACAAATACGCCGGATGCCCCCTGGTGTTCTTTTTGCATAAAAAGAAACCAGTAAAGAATCCGGCCGGATGTCTAATGACATTTTTTACCTGCAAAGAGAGACAATATTCACCTCTAAGGATTAAAAGTATTCTAAAGTTTAACTGTTTTTTCCATCTGAAATAAGAATCAACGACCGCCTGCAAAGCCCTCAACCTTCCACCGAACACCTTTTTACCACCTCAAAGAAAAAACCCTCTGTAAGCAATAATATACTATTGGGATCCTTTTGACAACCCTAAGATTAAAAATTTATCAATTTAAGGGATAATCCAGGCTAAAAACTCTCTTTCTCCAAAAGTTTGGATCGCATGCCCTGTTTCCGGAGCCTTTAATTCTCCATAGATCTTCACCACTTTTATCGTCGCCGGAATCTCTCCGGGAACATCCCCCACCACTTCCAGCAGATCCCCGGGCTTCACATCTACCCGCAGGTTTTTATTTTCCTGCCAGGATCCGACGATATCATTGTTCCGCAATAAATACAGCTCCGGATTAATACCGGGAGGGGAGAACAACGCCACTTCGATGCTTATTTCTTCCTCTTGCTCAGGGGGAAGGGGTGGCTGTTTTTCCCCGGTTACTTTTTTACCAAATACATCCTGTGTTTTTTCAAACGGTTCCCCTTCCAATTGGTCGGTTTTGCTGAAAAGAACGCGCAGGTTACCATTTAAAAGCACAGCCTGGACCACAAAGAGCAATACGACAAAAGCCAGGGCCGCTCTAAAGATAATTTTTTCCAGAGTAGTAACAAAACGTTGCAACCATCGATCAAAACCCATAGAGAAAAGCCCCCTTTGCTTATATTTTTATGCAAAACGAGGACTTTAATGCTCTTCCCGGGATATAAATTTAACGGCCCAACTCTCTGGAATAAAATAATAGTTTGGTCTGTAAAAGTTCATTCATTCTGAAAAGCAGTTTTTCTATCTCCTTATTACCGAGCAGAATGCTGCTGGGCTCGAGGATTTCAATGCGTCTAAATTCCTCCCTAAAGATAAAATACAGCAGATCTTCTAAGGAATCAGCAAAAACCAACAGTTCCAGGGGAGCAAAAGCAATCTCTTCATCCATTTCTTGATCATAGATGCTATATATCTCTCCGGGGTCAATGCTTTCTACGGCGATGCCCTGGAAAGGAACATTTCTCCAGCGTGCAATCTGGTGTTCCCTGCACTCATGGGCAACATCTTCTGTTTTTTTGCCACCGAAAAAAAACCGTGCCGGTTTCGGTTTCCCCTTATAATCGAATCTCACCTTAAATTTTATTCTTTTCCGGGCCTTTTCAACCTCTGCCAATTTTTCCTCTGCTCTTTGTTCACCAGAATCCAGTTCGGGCCTGAACATCAGGCACCCCTCCCCCCCCTGTTGGACTACGTGAATTCCCTTCGGGTATTTTTAGATTTTTAAGGTCGCAATAGAGAAAAGCATGTTTATCTTTGCCTAATATTGCTAATCTAATTCGCTAAAACGGCAGTTTCTCCTTCTTCCATAAAAAAAATTGCTATACCGGTTGATGCCCCCGCATTTTCTATTCCGTGGATAGGTGACAGGTATCGTTAAAAAGCTCTAAATACGGGTTTCCCCAATCATCATAGAGGATGATACTCAAAGAAGCCGTCATCAACCTTAAACGGGGAATCTTGGCTAAGGAGGCCTCCATTATTCCAGCCACTAACACCTTAATGGCCCCGGCATGAGTAACGATGGCCATATTCCCGGCAGCATGGTTGTCCAATAATTTTTTATAGCAATCTTCCAGCCTTTTTTGAAATTGCTGCAGGGTTTCCCCCCCGGGGATAGAATGCAGGGTGGGATCCGACAACCATTGTGTTACTGCAGCTCGTTCACGCTCATCCATCTCCCCGTAGATCTTGCCTTCCCAATCCCCAAAATCTATCTCTGCCAGGCCGCTTACAGTTTCAGGGATTAAATTATGATTGGCCGCAATAATCTCCGCCGTCTCCCGGGCCCGTGAAAGCGGGCTGGAGAAAATTGCCGAAATGCTTTTCCGGCCTAGACGCCGCGAAAGCCTTCGTGCCTGTTCCCGACCCCGGTCATTTAAGGGAACATCTTCCCTTCCCTGAACGCGCATCTGCCGGTTCCAATCGGTTTCACCGTGCCGCACCAAAAATATTCTCTTCATCGGTTTCTGCTTGCTGATCGATAAACCCTCCCTGATTATTTAAGTCCTACTATGGAAGAAAGCCCGGAGATCTCCGTAGTTGTCAAAGCCCTGAAAGCATGGGGTGCCAACCCCTCCAATGTCAAAAAAGCAAAGGAAACTCTCTTTAAAGAGATTATAGGGTGATCCAGGGCCGCACACATGCGTTTAATCTGCCTTTTTCTGCCTTCGCGCAATGTAATTGAAAGCAGGGCATCTCCCCGTTTAACAGAAGAGATCTCTGCTTCCGCCGGGGAAGTCCGTCCATCAGCCAACAATATTCCCTGTTTAAATTTTTTAAGATCGCCGCTAGAGGGAACGCCGCGGACGAGGGCCAGATAACCCTTTTCCACTTCAAAACGGGGGTGGGTTAGACGAAAAGCCAGCTCGCCGTCGTTGGTTAGAAGGAGAAGGCCTGTGGTATCCCGATCCAGCCGGCCTACGGGAAAGAGTCCCTTTTTAATCTTGCCGGGCAGGAGATCCATGACCGTAGGCCGGCCCCGGGGATCTCGCACTGTAGTCAGAAAGCCGGCCGGTTTATGAAGCAGGAAATATTTTTTCTCCGGCAACATTGATACGAAACGGGAATCTACCTCTACACGGTTTTTGGCAGGATCGATCTTTGTTCCCAGTTTTCTTACCGGCCGGCCGTCTACTTTCACCCTGCCGGCCACAATCATTTTTTCGGCGCCGCGCCGTGAAGCCAGACCCGCCATCGCTATAAACTTTTGCAACCTGATCAAAGAACTCATGATATCTAGATTATAATATAATTGTTAATGAAAAACCATCCGGCAGATAAAAATGGCCGCCAGCAGACCGGCCAGGTCGCCCAACAGCCCTGTGATCAGAGCGTACCGTGTTTTTCGGATGCCGACGGTGCCAAAATATACTGTAAGCACGAAGAGAGTGGTATCAGTGCTTCCCTGCATGGTCGCCGCCATGCGCCCCAAAAGAGAATCGGGTCCAAAGGTATTCATCATCTCCACGGCGATGGCCAAAGCACCGTTGCCGGAGAGGGGACGCATCAGGCCCAGGGGAAGCACCTCGGCGGGGATGCCGCTAAGGCGCAAAACCGGGGTTAATACTAAGGTGAGCAGCTCCAGGGCCCCACTGCCCCGGAATAGACCAATGGCCACCATCATTCCTACGAGAAAAGGGATCAAACGCACCGCCATATCAAAACCCTCTTTGGCTCCTTCTACAAAAGTTTCAAAAACTTTCACTCCCCGCAGGTAACCATATAATAATGCCAGCAGAATCAGGGCCGGCACAATCCAGTTGGAGAGAGCGTTAAAGATTAAAAGAGGGTTCATTTTCTTATGAATATCTGCCTGCGTTTTTTATGACGGTAGAAATATCGAAAAAACCGATCGCTTAAGATGGCTGCTGTTGCCGAACAGAATGTGGCAGCAATCGTGACTCCGATCACATCTGCCGGGTTTTGTGCCCCGGCTGCAGCCCGGAGGGCAATGATCGTGGTGGGTACCAGGGTAAAACTGGCAGTATTCAGGGCCAAAAAGGTGCACATATCATCTGTAGCCGTATCCGGATTGCTGTTCAGGCTCTGCAGCTCTTTCATGGCTTTAATCCCGAAAGGTGTCGCCGCGTTGCCCATGCCCAAAAGATTGGCGCCCATGTTCATGAGTATGGCACTCATTGCCTGGTGGTTGCGGGGAACACCCGGAAACAGCCAGTGAGCCAGCGGCCTGAGAAAGTAGATAATGATCCGGATAAAGCCCGATTTTTCTATGATTTTCATGATTCCCAGCCAGAATACCAGGATGCTAATTAGACCCAGAACAATGGTTACAGCATTTTCTGCGGAAGAAAAGATCAACGGAGTTATGTTTTCTATCTCACCGTTTATTGCAGCGACGATGATCGATATTACGATCATGCCGGCCCAAAGTAGATTGATCACATCATCCTCTCCTTTCCGCTTTCCTCTGCAGTTGCTGCCAAAAATTAATTTTTTCTATATCCCGGCCGGCCACCAGATCGATGGCCCCAATTATCTTATCTCCCAAATAGATCTCCAGCTCACCCAATTTTTCTCCCTTAAGCAGGGGGGCCCTGTAAGGTTCCTTTAGAAGATAGCGACAGATGATCTTATCTTCCTCGTTTTCTTTTAAGGGATAATAAAAATTATCGGCGGCCATCACCCCTACTTTTTCATGCAAGCCCTTGCTCACAGCAGCCGATTTTAGGTGCTGCCCCCGGTGGATAAGGCAGGTATTATCAAAATTTTGAAAACCGAAATCGAGCAATAAAACAGTATCTTCCCACATCTGCGGGGCATTCAATACTACAGAGATCAGCCGGCGACCGCCCCGCCGGGCTGCGCCGACAAAACAACGCCCGGCAGGCGTCGTCCAACCAGTTTTAATGCCCTCTGCCCCGGGGAAGAGTTCAAACAATTTATTCTGATTATATAGACAACGATCCCAGGGATGGCCGGGCCAGGAGATAAAAATGCTTGGTGTGGCAGTAATGAGGCGGAAATCTTCCAACCGCATCGCCCAGGCGGAGATAAGTGCCAGATCGTAGGCCGTAGTATAGTGTTCCGGATGGTGTAAACCGTGGGGGTTTTTAAAGACAGTATCCCGTGCTCCCAGCTCCCTTGCCCGCCGGGTCATTAGCTGTGCAAAAGAGCCTTCGTCTCCAGAGATATGTTCGGCGATGGCTGCCGCAGCATCGTTGCCCGAGCGTAACATCAGCCCATAGAGCAGTTCTTCCAGGGTCTTTTTCTCACCTTCTTCCAGCCAGATGGAAGACCCCCCGGTCTGGGCAGCACGCGCACTGGTTACAACAGTATCTTTTAAGGAGCCTTTCTCCAGGGCAAGCAGTGCAGTCATTATCTTGGTTGTGCTGGCCATGGGCAGAGGTAGATGGGGTTCTTTTGCATAGAGAATTCTGCCGCTGTTCCAATCCAAAACCAAAGCTGCCTCTGCGGAGATCTCCGGTGATCCTGCCCTGGGACTGCTCCCCGGCGAAAAAAATAAAACCAGCAGAAATAGGAACAGGCAAACTGGGAAGACATACAGGCTTTTGCTAAAAGCAAAAGTACTTTGGCGCATTGAACCCCCGCCGGAGTTGAGAAAAGTTCTCTTTCCGTTACTCTTTGTCTCTTTCATCAAAAAAAACGACTTCTCTCAACGATATTTACTAGAATATTTATGTGACGGGTTATTATTTTATGCTTTGCGGTTGGAGGAGTTCTTGGATATGTTTTAAAACCTGAGGGGCAAGATCAATTAAACGATCTAAGACCACGTTGCGATCTACCGGTAAAAGCCGCACCTCCGTGGAGCTGACAACCAAGAATGCCACCGGCTGGATCGTCACCCCGCCGCCGCTGCCCCCACCAAAGGGGAAAGCACACTGTTGATCGGGGGAAAGCTTTTGTTTCTCTTCTTCATCAGTTTCAAATTCCGATCCCCCGGTTACAAAGCCAAGCGTGACCCTGGATACAGGTATAATCACATGCCCATCCGCAGTTTCCACTGCATCGCCCACCACTTTTGTTACATCTGCCATCTCTTTAAGATTTTCCATGGCGGTAACCATTAAACCTTGGATTGGATGTTCTGCCATTTTCCTGATTGCCTCCATAAATTTAATCTTTGAAGCCCTGAAACAGTCTCGTAAAGTATTTTTATTCCGTAATAGAGAAGTTTTAAACCGCTAACTGTAAATTCAACTGCAAAAAGAAAAACAAATTCATTCTTTTGAAAGGAGGGGTAAAACAAAAAGCGTGGCCTGCCACCTCTTCTAAATGACAGGAAGTGCAAAATATGTGGCGTGCCCCGTCCGGAAATGTAACGTAGAAAACCTGTCAAAAGAGCTGTTTGTGCCGGATTTAAGCAACCAAACTTTACGCGCAGATCGAATCTTTTCCAGATGCCGGCACGCATTAAACGATAAACAATGGCGGCTGTTTTGCTTAACATCTCTTTACCGCTTTTATACCATTTTCCCCTCTCCTTCCATAGTTCAAGGCACTGATTTAAAAAAGAACCGATCTCTAATGTGGCTGGAAACGTTTTTTTTATCTGTAAAAGTTTTATTTTTTCCCCAAAGGAAACGATAAACTGCCCGGAGATACTGTTATCTTTCCGTAAATTATCGATCGTTATACGAATCTCCACCGGTAGAAGCATAAGAAACAAGGTAATAAATAAAAAAAGGAATGCCAAAGAGAAGAGCCGGGGCAGAAACGTTTCCCACATAAAAGCACCTGCTTCCCACGAACCTTTCTCTTTAGTTTCCCCGTTTTTAGGAATAATATGGAGGGCACTCCTCCTGCATTAGAATGTTATGTCTTCTAATTCCTCCTCCAATTCCTTAAGTTCCCTCAACCCGAAATATTGCAGAAACTCCTCGGTAACGCCATAGAGCAGAGGCCTACCCGGCCCTTCCCGTCTCCCCGTAACTTCGATCAGTCCTCTCTTAAGAAGATTATCGAGGACACCTTCCGCTTGCACGCCGCGGATTTTTTCGATCTCTACTCTGGTTACCGGTTGTTTTAAAGCAATAATGGCCAGGGTTTCCAAAGCAGCCTGGGAAAAAGAGGCCTCCGGGCTCTTCTCTCCCTGCATTTTCTTTAAATATACCGCCAATTCTGGTTTTGTGCCCAGCCGGTAACCCTGTGGCGTCGCCAAAAGAACCAGTCCCCGTTCAGTTTTTTCCAATTCACCTCTTAGATCGGCCAGGGAATCCCTTATCTCTTTAGGAGCTACATTGCAAATTTTAGCCAACTGTTCTAAAGATAAGGCCTCCCGGCTTAAAAAAAGCACAGCTTCAATAATGGCCATCAGGGGGGGCCGCCCCTTTGCCTCGAGGGAGGTCATCAAGATTCTTCCCCCCCCTTGTGGTTGGGTTTTAAGATGCGGATCCGGCCGAAAAACCCGTTTTGCCCCAAAGATAGCCGGCCCCGCCTGGCCAACTCGAGGAAAAGCATAAAAATCGTGACCCGTTCTTCTTTTGTGCCCTTTGTACCAAAGTCATCCAGATAGCTGTTAAAAAAGGTGTTTTTCCGCAGAGAAGCAACAACCCATCTTAAAACACGCACAAAGGAAATTTTGGGGGCAAAAAAAATCGTCCCCGGCGGTTGCTCTGCTCGTTTATTTTTTTCTTTTAGCTTAAGCCAGGCCTCTTTAAGGTTTTCCAGGCCGGCGGGATCGGGTTTGTTCAACTTTTTATGGGAAGTATTGTGGTTGGGAACAACAACACGCAGAAAAATTCTTTCCTGACTGTCAGCCCTCCTCTGTAAAATTGCCGCAGCTTCTTTATAACGTTTGTACTCTAACAGGCTCTGGACGAGCTCTTCTTTGGAGCCAAAAAGCAGCATCTCCTCTTCTTCAGCAGCATTCAGATAAGAAGGAGGATGCGGCAACAGGAGGCGCGATTTAAGGCGAAGCAGAGAGGCGGCCATTACCAAAAATTCCCCGGCAACCTCCACCTGTAACTCCTGCATCGTTTGCAGGTGTTGAAGATATTGCCGGGTGATCTTTGCGAGGGGAATCTCATGTATATCTAACTCTTCCTTGTTAACCAGATAGAAAAGAAGATCAAAGGGGCCTTCAAAAACGGGCAGAACAATATAACAGTGCCCCCTGGATTCTCTTTTTTCCTGTGTGGTTAAACTCTTCAAACTCTCCCCTCCGGCTATTTTCATTCTTAATAAAGTAGAAACCCTCCTTTTATCTTAGGTCAGCCCCATTACGGATCGTACCTCTTCCATAGTCCCGCGGGCTATTTCCTGTGCCTTTTTTCGCCCTTCATCCAAAATATCCTGCAGCCTATGGGGATCTTTTTCCAGGGCCTGCCGCCGCTGATAGTAGGGTTCCAAATATTTTTGCAGGGCAGCAGCGAGGTTGTTTTTACATTCTACGCATCCTATGCTCCCTTCCTGGCAGGCTGCAGCAATTTTTTTTGTCTCCGCCGGGTTAAGAATGTGGTGGAAGGCATAGATGCTGCAAACTTGCGGGTTGCCGGGATCATCTCTCCTGATACGGCCCGGATCTGTAATCATCATCCTTACGCGGGCCGGGATCTCCTCAGGCGGGATAGAGACCTCGATCACGTTATCGTAGCTTTTGCTCATTTTACGATTATCCAGCCCGGGAACCAACTTATATTCGTTCAGAAGCGTGGCCGGTTCGGGAAACACCTTTTTTTCATAGAGATAATTGAAGCGGCGAACCAGCTCTCTGGAAAATTCAATATGGGGAGCCTGATCCTCTCCGACGGGAACGGCATCTGCCTTATAGAGCAAGATATCAGCAGCCTGTAAGAGCGGATAGCCTAAAAACCCATAAGTAGCGAGGTTGCGTCCCGAAATCTGCTGCAACTGCTCCTTGTAGGTAGGAACCCGTTCCAGCCAAGATAGGGGCGTAAGCATAGAGAGAAGAAGATGCAGCTCAGCATGTTCTTTCACATCGGATTGAAGAAAAACCACCGATTTTTCCGGATCTATCCCGCAGCTTAGCCAATCTAAAAGCAGGTCTCTGTTGTTCTGTTGAATTGTAACCGGATCTTCATAAGCCGTAGTCAGGGCATGCCAGTCCACAATGCAGAAAAAACAGTGGTACTCGTCCTGCAACCGGACCCAGTTTTCCAAGGCGCCAAACAAATTCCCGAGATGCAGCTTACCTGTTGGTCTCATTCCACTAAAAATTACACCTTTTTTTGCCGCCATCAGACTCACAATCCTTTCCGGAAACATAGATTAAAGTTTTAAAAAAACAATGGTTTAAAAATAAATAAGACAAGTTTACTATACAAACCGATGATTGCATTGGCCGCCGGGATGAGCAGAAGGGGCAGCCTCCCGAATATTAACAAAAAAATCAATATAAAGGGGCCGTAAGGTTCTATAATTTGATAGTAATGGAGCTGTCGCGGAGGCAGAAGAGAGGAAAGAATCTTCGATCCATCCAAAGGAGGCAGAGGAATAATGTTAAAAATGGCCAGAAAAACATTGTAGATAACCAGATAGTACAATATGCTTCCGACAAAAGAGCCCCATCCCCGGCCCAGAATCCAGAGAAAAGTGGCCGCTAAACCGAGGAGAAGGTTCATCCCCGGCCCGGCCAAAGAAACCCAGAAAAGACCTTTGCGGCGATCCCGAAAATAAAAAGGATTGATCGGCACCGGCCGGGCCCAGCCAAAGCGCACAACCAGCAACATCAAAAGCCCAAGGGGATCGAGGTGGGCAAGGGGGTTTAAAGTCAGCCTGCCCTCATTTTTAGCCGTAGGGTCACCCCAGGCATAAGCCATCCAGGCATGTGCGTATTCATGAAAAGAGAGGGCAATCAACAAAGCAGGCAGGCGTGCCAACATATCCGCGGGAAAAAAATTCATGCTCCTCCCCCTTCAGCAATATAAACTATTGGTACTATTGGTACTGTATGCTGCCATATTTTTTGAGCCACAAGTTGATCAAAGCTAATTGTTCTTCCCTTCCTTCCTCTTCTTCTTCATAGTCCTCCAGAATAGAATTTAGGGTTGGCTGAAGGTTTTCTCTGATAAATAATATTTTCTGGCGTTCTCTGCGTCTTAACCGCAATAGATAACAGAGATACCGGGAATCATGATCGCTTAATTGATTAAAGAGAACTGCCAAAAAAAGGGCGATATAATCCAGATCGGTTCCAAACGAATTATCAAACTGTAGATCCTTAAAGATCTGTTCAAATCGCTGCAACCTGAACTTGGTTTCTTCGTTTAAAACAAGACGGGGAAAAAGAAGCCTGAACAGATTCAATTCTTCCAGCCGCATTAAAACTTTTAGGGGCGACGGTTCAAGGAAAATCAGCCGGGCTTCGCTGTAAAGCCTTTCCTTGCTGATTTTTTTTAACAAACCGCTGTTTCGTGCCTTGTACAGCAGAGTTTTTGTCTCCTTTTCCATGGAAAAATCAAATCTCTGTTCGAAACGAATCGCCTGCAGCATGAGACAAGGGTCATCTACGAAACTAAGCCGGTAGAGAACGCGGACTAGCCCGCTTTCCAGATCATCCCTTCCTCCGAAAAAATCGTACAGCCAACCAAATTCCAGCGGGTTAAAAGCACAAGCCATAGTGTTAATCGTAAAGTTTTTTCTGTAGAGTTCATTTTTTAGTGCTGTGCCTTCTGTAACAGCGGCTGCACCTGTCAAGGAATAAAACTCTTTCCTTGCAGTAACCATATCAAAAACTATTCCTTGGGGCAAGAACATCGTAGCCGTACCCAGCTTTTCATTATACCGCAGTCGCCCCGCAGGAAATATCTCACCTAAACTGCGGGCAAAATCCACCGCAGAATTTTTAACGAGCAAAGCAATAACGCGGTTTTCCCGGCCCAAAATTAAATCCCGGACAAAACCGCCCATTCCATAGACTTTAAATCTGTTTTTCTGAGACCAGTATCCCAAAAAATAAATTAAGGCCTGCAACTCCTTGGAGAGCACCGCATTGATCTGGGGAATAAGGTTAGCCATCTACTGAAATCCTTATAAATTTATTTATTTTCAACTAATTATACCATAAAATAGTAAAGGTTTAAACTATAGTTACAACGTATAGGAAATATAACAAGAAGATAATATGGTGGGCGTACGCAGCAATAGTTGGCAGGTCAGAGGCTGTGTTTTGGGCTTAAAATGTTGTTTCCAGGGGTTTTTTGGAAATTCCCAGGGAATTTGTGGCAATTTCCAGGGATTTAATGTCATTTTGCTGGCCTATTTCCGAGGCGAGCCGGTGATATCAGTATCGCTGGTTTTTAATATCGAAGGTCTTAATTTTTTTAAAGGAGCTGGTTTGCGAATTAAAACATCGAGGAAAGCCGGGCCATGAAAGGGGATTAAGGGCCAAAGGTAGGGAACACCGAAGGATTTAGTTGTAGCCAATCTGATAAAAACCAAGATCAATCCCCCAATAAATCCATAGATCTTGCCCAGACCGGTGACAATCAACAAAAAAAGGTGAAGCATCCTGTTGGCCAAGCTAAGTTCCCAGCTCGGCGTAGAAAACATGCCAATTGCTACGAGGGCGATATAAAGCAGGACTTCCGGCGTAAAAAAACCTACGTTTACGGCGATATCGCCGATGAGTAGGGCTCCGACCAGGCCCAATGCTGTCGCCAGGGGAGAGGGTGTATGTACACTGGCCAACCGCAACAGATCCAGGCCAATATTGGCAATTATAAACTGTAACAATAAGGGCAGTGCCGAAGGTTCCTTAGGGCCAATAAATTGTAACCATGGCGGCAACATTGTTTTGTATTCAATCAACAGCAACCAGATGGGGATCAGAAAAATAGAGATGAATATGCCCAACAGGCGAATAAAACGGATATACACGCCGACGACGGGATTGTGCCGGTACTCTTCTGCGTGCTGGATATGATGAAAATAGGTTACCGGTGCAATTATTACAGAAGGGGAAGTATCCACGATGATGCAGACATGCCCTTCCAACAGGTGAACCGCTGCCACATCCGGCCTCTCTGTATAGCGCACCTGTGGAAAAGGGTTCCAGAACCCCCTGGTTACAAATTCTTCTACTGATTTCTCCGCCATGGGCAAGCCGTCAGTATCAATCTGTCGAAGGTCGTTCCTAATCTCCTTTAAAAGTGCCGGATCAACGATATCTTCGATGTAAACAAGGGCAACTTCCGTTAAGGAGCGCTTGCCAATTTTAATATTTTCGGCCCGTAATTTGGGGTCCCTTATTCTCCTGCGAATCAAAGTCAGGTTAAATAACAGTGTTTCTACAAAGCCGTCCCTGGAACCGCGCGTTATCTTCTCGATATCGGCTTCTTCCGGCTCCCGGGAAGGGTACTGTCTGATATCGATTACAATGCCTTGCCGTTCACCGTCAATAAAAAAGATGAGCGGGCCGGCCAGTACTTCCTGGACCATCTCCAAAAGATCATCCGCAAACTCTATCTCCCCATAGGGCAACAACCGTGCCGCGATCTTCTTCAGCGTGTTGGGAACGATCTCCTCCGGCCCGGCTTTCAGAAGAGATTGCATGATCAAAGTCAATATATCGGCATTGACAAAGCCATCTAAAAAGAAAAAAGCCGCTTTTTTATGGCCGATCTTAAATTTTCTTAAAACTACATCAAAGCTGGTCTCCAAACCCAGTTCACGGGAAACATAAGCAATGTTTTCTTCCAACTTAGCATAAACAGGTGTGCTGTTTGACATTAACATTCGCGCCCCCCGGTAACATCATCCATTTGGCCTAAAGAACAGGGCCATAATAAACCCAAACAGGATCGCCGCTGTTATTCCGGTAGATGTCAATTCAAACATCCCCGTTAAAATCCCCAAAACCCCGGAACGGGCTGCTTCGGAGATTGCTCCTTTGGCCAGTGAATTGCCAAAGCTGGAGATCGGTAAAAGCGCCCCCGCCCCGGCAAAATCAATTAATCTGTCGTAGAGACCCAACCCTCCCAAAATACCCCCTGCCACCGTGAAACCGGATAAAACATGGCCGGGAGTAAAAGGCGTTAGATCAAATAATAACTGTCCGATTACACAAAAAAAACCACCGACTAAAAATGCCGTAAAATAATTTCCCAAAAAAAGAGGTCCCCCTTTATTCATACCTTGTTGTCTATATTTCAAGGGCCAGGGCATGTGCAATGGCAGGAATACTCTCCTGCTGCATGTAGGATGTGGGGCTATGCAGGGCACCGGTGGCCACCAACAAAACCTTGCGCAGCTCTTGTGTCAGCATTTTGGGATAAAAATAACCAAGGAAGGCCAGGGCGATGCAGGCACAGCCGCTACCCCCGGAATTCACCTTTTGATGCGGATAATACATCAAGACCCCACAATCACCGTACAAGGGAGCAATATCGAATCCCTTGGCGGCAAGCAGATCCTCGTTAAGCTTCTTCCCCACCCCGCCCAGATCGCCGCTTAAAATAAGCTGGTAATCATTTGGCTGCCGTTTTAAATCCTGAAAATGGTGATAGATGGTATCGGCGGCAGCCGGAGCCATAGCCGTTCCCAATGCCAGAGGATCTTTTAAACCGGCATCCACAACCTTGCCCACGGTAATGGCCTCGATAGCAGGACCTCTCCCTTCGCCAGCCGGGCCCAAGACGACCGCCCCCGCCCCGGTTACAGTCCATTGTGCATAAGCAGGGCGCTGGAAACCGTATTCGGTGGGATAGCGGTACTGCCTCTCGGCAGTACAATTGTGGCTGGAGGTACCCACCAGGATATAGCGGGCAAAACCGCCCTGAATAAGCATTGCTCCCAGGGCCAAACCCTGGGACAAGGTTGAACAGGCTCCGAAGATGCCCAGATAAGGAAGGGCCAAACTTCGCGCACAGAAATTGGATGTAATAATCTGGTTGAGAAGATCCCCGCCGATATAGTAATCCATATCCTCCGGTGACAGGCCGGCCTTGCCTAAAGCCAGATAACAGGCCTCTTCCAGCATCTGCAATTCGGCTTTTTCAAAACTTTCCTCCTGGCAGAAAATATCAGTACAACAGCGATCGAAAAATTGGGATAAGGGTCCCGCACCCTCCTTGGGGCCGGCCACAGTAGCCACGGAGATCAAGGCAACGTTCTTTTCCAATAGAACGCTTTGCCGGCCGGCTTTCCGGTGTACGGTGTAAGTTTGCAACTGTTCTCCCCCCTTCCTTTCAAGGTGGTAAAGGATGTAGTGAGCTCCAAGTTCAGCTCAGAGAGTTCTACGGTTCAGCTACGGCCTACGATGGCCTCCCCGGCCAAGCGGCCATCCATGGCCGCACGGTCGGCCACAGGCGTCCTGCCGGCAGGGTCATCTCCAGCCCCAAGCTTCACCGTGAACTCTCTGCTTCGCTTCACAAGTCGCTGCACTACATCCTTTCAGCACCATAGCAGATTGAATAAAAGATCAAGTGAAAAAAACCACAGCAATAGCCCCACAGTAAACTTGTTTCCTCGCTTCACAAGTTACTGTTACTACACTACGATTCTCACCACAAGGCCGATATAAGCCCGACGACAAAAGCGGTGATCACGCCGAACAAAATAATTCCACCGGCCAGTCCGAACATTTTGGCACCGGTTCCCAGTACTAACCCTTCCCTTCTAAATTCGATGGCCATGGAGGCTACAGAGTTGGCAAACCCGGTTACCGGCACAGCAAGACCCGCACCGGCAAATTGTGCAATATTATCAAAAACGCCAAAACCGGTCAACAATGCAGCAATGAAAATAATTGTAGCCACCGTGGGATTTCCGGCCTCTTCCACAGGAACGCCCCAGCCAATGTAAAGATTGAGAATTAGCTGCCCCAGCAAACAGACAGCTCCTCCTGTGAAAAAAGCGTGTATTATATTCTTTGCCAGGGGGGGAGCCGGTTGTTTCAGGCGTTTCCAATTTTTAATCCAATCCGGATCCGCCAGAATATCTCTGCCTTCCTTTTGAAAATTAATTGTAAACACCTGCCTTTAAGCTGGAATTAACGATCCTTGACCCCGAAAGCCAGCTTAACATTGGCTTTGTATCCTGCCACCTCACCCTGTTCAACACTTGCTGTAAAATTAAGCACCTCCACACCGGATATACCTTCCACTGTTTGCGAAGCCTTCTGCACAGCATCCTTTACCGCGTCTTCCCAACCGGAATCTGATTCGCCGATCAATTCGATTACTTTAGCTACACCGCTCATCTCTAGCGCTCCTTTGCAGATTTTTTTGTATTCTGTGGTTAACAATCTTACTGTAGTTTGCCACCCGTCACCTCTTCTATCCGCATTTTCAAAACGAAAAAACGCTTACGAAAATAGATTCGGCATTCCAGGGGGCAGACAGAAAAGAAGAAACAAATCCCGGCCGGCAATCAATGCCGGGCCCCGTCATTACAGCCCTGGAACGATGAGGAATTTGTTCTTTGGGAGGCAGCAGCGAATAAGTCAGAATAAAGGTAAAAATAGTTACGACTATTATGATTAACATTACCAGCAGAATAAAATGTTGGCTCTTTAGCATCCGATCTTTCCTCCCATTTCTCAACCTGCCTTTATGCCTTTATTATTCTCTCCTGTAAAATTTTTATCAAAAAACCCCGCCCCTGGAAGGGCGGGGAAGGCAGACATATATCCTGATGAAGATATCGAAGCGGTTATTTTTCTTTTAATATTCCCAGGGCTTTTTTTTCAAGTCGAGAGATATGTTTTTGGGATAGATCAAGGATACGAGCAACTTCGGCCTGGCTCTTCTCCAAAAAAAAGCGCAAAACAATTACTTGTCTTTCCCGCGGCGGGAGAACGTTTAATTTTTCTTGTAAAAATAGTTTGTTGAATATCATGTCTTGTTCCATAAACTGGTTTTTTACACCGGCGGTTAGAGCCTCACTTTTATCCGCCTCTTTCAAGGGAAGGACGGGGTACTGTAGATCCAGCAGCCAGATAATTTCCTCTTTTGTCAAGCCTGTTTTCTGCGCTATCTCCTCCAGGCGAGGCCGACGCTTGAGAACCTGTTCCAGATCATCCCTTTCCTTGAGAAGCCGGCGGAAATGCGCATAGTAAGAACGCGGCACTTTCAGAAGGTGCCCGTTTTGCCGTAGATAAGATCTGATCATACCGAGGATGAAGGGAACCGCATAAGTGGAGAACTTCGTCCCTCTGCTGGGATCATATTTCTTAAGCGCCTGCAACAACCCGATACAGCCTTCCTGGAATATATCATCATACTCCACCGTTTCCGGCGGGTAGCGACGGCAGATAGAGTGAACCAGGGGCAAATTATAAGAGGCTAGTTTCTCCCTGGCCCGGTCGTCACCCTGCTTGTTTCTAATATAAAGTTTTAACAGTTCTTCTTCGGAAAGGTGTGGCATCTCATCTTTCCTTTCAATGATTTATTTCCGCTGTTTTACCGAATATTTTCAGCATTTTAACCACTGTCCCCTGACCCGGCTTGGATTCTACCAGAAGATCATCCATAAAATTCTCCATAATTGTAAACCCCATCCCCGATCTCTCAAGTTCCGGTTTTTCCGTATATAACGGTTCTCGTGCCCGGGCGATATCGGCGATGCCCTTCCCGAAATCATGAACTTCTACCGATAAATGCTGGTTATCTACCGATACAAAGATCCTGATCACACCTTTTCCATAATCATAGGCATGTAAAATACCGTTGGTTACCGCCTCCGATACAGCAGTTTTCAACTCATTGATCTCTTCCAGAGTAGGATCGAGACGGGCAGCAAAAGCAGCCACCACAACCCTGACGAAACTTTCATTTTCCGATTGTGCCGGTATCTCCAATAACATATAGTTCGCACTATTTTCCAGTTTGTACTCTTTCAAACCAGCTTGCACCTCCTGTTTGGCGATGGAAATAGTTTATTTTAAATTAATCAAAGCCTGGCTTTCATTACCAAAGACTGGAATGATATTCAATAAGCCCCCCAACTGCAAAATTCTCTGATGATGCTTGTCCAATCCACAGATGGCTACCTGGCCTCCCTTATCCTTAACTTGTTTATAGCGGCCCAGGATTACCCCTATTCCCGAACTGTCCATAAAGGTTAGGCCGGTTACATTTATAATTAAATTCTGGTTGCCCTTTTTTTTTAATTCTTTTTCTACAGAATGACGGAAAATATCTGCTGTATGATGATCCAGTTCCCCCTTTAGCCTAACAATCAGATTTTTCTTTCTCCTGATCAACTGCACTTGCAATTTTGGCACTCCTCCTTTGCCTTCTTCTGGAAAATAATTCTACGTTTTTCTTAAATTTCCTGCAAAAAAAAGCCCGTACGGGCTTTTTTTATTTTTAACGGCCAAATTTTAACCACATTTTAAAGTAACGGGATAAAAGTAACGGTAAAGAAGCTTTCTGCACGCCCTCAGCAATCCTTAGATCAACCTTCTTTAGGGTTTTTCCGCCGGCGACTACCGTTATCTCCCCCACCTTACTCCCGGCAGGCAGGGGCGCTTCCAGTCTCTGCGGCAGAAAGGTCTCTGTAGAATATTGCAGTTCATCGCCCTTCTCCAACAATAAACTTAGATTTTCGCCAACAAGAATATCAACTGCCGTTATGGAACCTTTTTCTACAGGGAGCCTGGCCACCTTTTCCTTTTCAGCCGCCAGGGGTAGATATTCATAATTGGCGAAACCAAATTCTAGTAGATCTACAGCTTCCTGGTAACGGATCTCACTGGAGGGAGCGTTAAGGACAATCGCCAGAAACCGGGTCCCCTTTTTTTGTGCTGTAGCAGATATATTATAACCGGCTTCCCTTGTAAATCCTGTTTTCAAACCATCGCAATAGCGGTAATCGAAGATGAGACGGTTGGTATTGCTAAGGTAGACCTTGCCGCTTTTAATTTTGCCTTCCAAAAAATTTTCGTCCATCCATATCTTGTTCCAACAGAAGAGCTGAGGAAATTTAAGTATTTCTGTGCTCACCAAGGCAATATCTTCAGCGGTAGTGCTATGTTGTTCTGCATGTAGGCCGGTGCAGTTGACAAAATGTGTGTTTTTCATCCCCAGTTCCGCCGCCCGTTTGTTCATGCGCTCTACAAATGCCTCTTCGCTGCCGGCAATATGTTCGGCGATGGCAACGGCAGCATCATTGGCGGAACCCACGGCGACACCGATTAACAAAGATTCCAGATCAACTACATCGCCGTTGCTTAGAAAAAGTTCTGAACCGCCTAAAGAAGAAGCTTTAGCAGAGATAGAAACCTTGTCTTTAAGCTCAATATCCCCAATGTTTAGATCTTCCAATGCTAACAAGAGGGTCATGATCTTAGTGATGCTGGCCGGATAAATTTTTTCATCTGCATTGTGGGCATAGATTATCTTACCGGTCTGTGGTTCCATTAATAGAGCAGCCTTAGATTGAATTTGAAGATCAAAAACCGGGGCAGCCTGTGTTATGGAAGCAGATGAAAATACGTAGATAAAGGCAAAAAAGATGGTACAAAAACAGCAGATATAACTGAAACGCCTTATATTCATAACCTGTATCCCTCCTGCTCTTATTTTTTCCCTGGTTTATAAAAAGATACCGTCGAGCAGAAGACAAAAGAGAAAACCATTTAACAGGGGAAGGAGGGAACTACGCCGTAGATAAGCGGCAAGTCTTCCGCTTTCTCCTCACCAATTGTAAAAGCGCCGTATAATTCTTTCACGGCGGCTTCCAGGCTGTCTTCATCATTGGCATGGACATGAGCCAAGGTTGCACCTTCCACCACGAGTTCTCCTACCTTGTAATTTAGTGTGATCCCGACTGCGGGATCGATCTGTTGTTCTTTATAAGAACGCCCCGCCCCCAGCAAAGCAGCAACCCGCCCGATCTTCCCAGCGTGAATTTCCTGCAGATAACCCGATCTGGGAGCAACCAGTTCCTGATTAAATTTTGCAGTGGGGAATAATGAGGGGTCTTCCAGATAAGCGTTATCCCCGCCCTGCGCCGCAATAAGCTCCTTGAATTTGGCCAGACCCGTACCATCTTTAATGAACCGTAACAGCTCCTCTTTTCCCTCCTCCGGATTTCTTGCCTTTCCCATCAAGGCCAACAGGTAGCCGCCCAGTATAGTGCTAAGCTGCTCCAGGTCTGCCGGTCCTTCCCCCTTTAAAACAGAAAGGACTTCTTTGATCTCTAGAATGTTGCCCACAGCAAAACCCAGAGGCTGGTTCATGTTCGTCACTACAGAGATAACCTCTCTACCCATTTCCTTGCCGATCCGGAACATCGTTTCAGCCAGCCGAAAAGCTGCCTCCCGATCCTGAATGAAAGCCCCTTTTCCCAGCTTTACATCTAATATGATAGCCCCGGCACCAGCGGCAATTTTTTTGCTCATGATGGAAGCAGCAATCAAAGAGAGATTTTCAACCGTACCGGTAACATCCCTCAGAGCATAGAGCTTCCCTTCCGCCGGCGTAATCTTATCCGTCTGGGCCATAATGGCAATATTATTTTCTTTAACCAGTTCCATAAATTTTTCTGCAGACAGCCGGGTTTTAAAACCGGGGATGCTCTCCAATTTATCGATAGTTCCCCCTGTAAAGCCCAGCCCCCTCCCCGAAATTTTTGCCAGGGGCACACCGGCCGCAGCCACCAGAGGACCCATGATCAGGGTTATCTTGTCCCCAACCCCGCCCGTGCTGTGTTTGTCGGCAACCATTGTTCCTAAAAATGAAAAGTCCAATGTGTCTCCCGAATGGGCAAGGGCAGCCGTCAAGGCCGTCAGCTCTTTGGTATTTAGCCCCTGAAAATAGATAGTCATTAATAGAGCTGACATCTGATAGTCCGGTACGTTGCCCCGGTTGAATTCATCAATTAATAGATTGATCTCCTCCGTGGTGAGGATCTCTCCGTCTCTTTTTTTGCAGATCAGATCCAATACCCGCATCACTTTTCTTTTCCCCCCCGCAATAATTCTGCAGCAAAACTCTGGCCGGCACTGGTAGTGGCCTTACATCCCAGCACCTCCGCCACGGTGGCACCGAGGTCGGCAAAAGTATCCCTGGTCCCCAGATCTACAGCATTGATGGCGGGGCCGGATATTAACAGCGGAATATACTCCCTGGTATGATCCGTACCCCTAAAAGTAGGATCGCAGCCGTGATCGGCTGTAAGCACCAACATATCTTCTTTTTTCAGAAGTTTTAATGCCTCCCCTAAAAAAAGGTCAAATTCGGCCAGGGCTCGGGCATATCCCTCCGGATCGTTGCGATGGCCATAGAGCGTATCAAAATCCCCCAGATTGGCCCAGAAAAATCCCGTGAAACCTTCATCATTAAGGGCTGCCCTAATTACTTCAATAGTTTCGTCATTGCCAGATGCCGGTTGGAAACGGGTAACGCCCCTTCCGCTAAAAATATCCATAATTTTACCGACCACCCATACCTGATGCCCGGCTTCCTTCAACAGATCCAGAAGCGTCGGCTCCGGCGGGGGCAGGGAATAATCTTTTCGTTTTGCCGTCCGAAAGAAATTTCCGGGGCGGCCCAGAAAAGGCCGGGCAATGATTCTTCCCACGGCATGTTTGCCTACAAATATTTCCCGGCGTGCCCTTGAGCACCAGTCATACAAAGTATCCAAAGGAACAATCTCTTCATGGGCTGCAATTTGGAAAACACTATCGGCAGAAGTATAGACGATGGGAAAGCCGGTCTGTAGATGCTTTTCACCGAGTTTATCGAGGATCTCCGTTCCCGAAAAAGAGATGTTTCCCAGAATTTGGCGGCCGATCATCTGTTCAAAAGAAGCAATTATCTCTGGCGGAAAACCCTCCGGATAGAGGGGAAAGGGATCGGTTAAAACAAGACCCGCCAGCTCCCAGTGCCCCGTAATCGTATCCTTGCCGGGAGATAGTTCCGCCATCCTTCCATAAGCCCCCCACGGCCGGGCCAACTCGGGTCCGGTTTCCTGTTCGGCTTCCGGTAAAGGATCATCCCACCGCAGAATTTCTTTTAATCCCAGGGCATAGAGATGGGGAATCTTAAGGCCTTTGTTTGCTGCAATAACATGCCCCAGGGTATTGCTGCCTTCATCCCCATACTTGTCTGCATCCGGTAAGGCTCCCACGCCCGCACCATCCAATACAATAACAAATACCCTTTTGATCAAAAAAATTACCCCCTTTTGCTCAAGCACGCGGGTGTGTCTGGTTATAGATCTCCTTGATCCTTCTTTTAGTAACCTGCGTATAGATCTGGGTGGTAGAGATATCGGCATGGCCAAGCATCTCCTGAACAGAACGTAGATCTGCACCGTTTTCCAGTAAGTGCGTGGCAAAAGAATGGCGCAGCGAATGAGGAGTAATTTCTTTACTGATATCTGCCTTCAGGGTATATTTTTTGAAAATCTTCCAGAAACCCTGTCGCGTCAGCCGCCTGCCATGCTGATTTAGGAAAAAAGCTTTTTCATTTTTGTTCTTCAGCAATTTGGGCCTGCCGGACCGCAGATATTCCCGCAAACTTAGCAAAGCCATAGAGCCAAGCGGAATTATCCTTTCCTTGCTGCCCTTGCCTTCACAGCGTAGAAATCCTGTTTTCAGATTGATACTGTTTATATCTAGAAAAACCAACTCTGAAACCCGAATACCTGTGGCATATAGAAGTTCTAACATGGCCTTATCCCTAAGGCCAAAGGGGTTTCCTGTTTTTGGTTGCTCCAACAATAGCTCAACATCCTGAAAAGATAGAACCCGCGGCAGTTTTTTTTCCTGTCGGGGAGTTTCCGCCTCTGCCGCGGGATTATTCTGCACAATCTGTTCTTGCAACAAAAAATTATAGAAGGAGCGGATAGAAGCAAGGTTTCTGGTTAACGTTGCCGGGGACAGCCCTTTTTCTTTCTCCTTCAATAAAAATTGGGTAATTGTTTTCCGGGAAGCATCTTCAAAACAGCCCAACTGCCGTTCTTTTAAGAAATTCAGGTATTTTATTAGATCTCTCTGATACGATTCCAGCGTATTCGTTGCGAGGCCTCTTTCTACAGAAAGGTAGCTGATAAAATCCTTAATAACCCTCTTCATCCAATACTATCCCCTTTAACTAAAAACCAGCAATTTTAATAAGTTATTCCACACCATCCCTTAAAATCCTTTTTTAAATAGCTTTTTTCCATTTATAGGGTGATTATTGATGCCGCTAATTGCATAAATACCGGCGTAATATATGCCTCCACCAGCCCGCCGGCAAGCATTAGAAGCAACACTGAAAACATAAAATAACAATATTGCCTGTAATAATGATTGCGATCCGTTTTCTTTTTGGTTAGGCGATCATTTAATTTTAAAAAGGAGAAACTTGTTGCCGCAGTAGCCGCCGCGATGTAGGCAGGAACAAACAAAAAATTATGTGGCAAAAGTGCGGCCAAACCAAAGACCACCCCTTTTAAAGCAACGCGTCGCACCAGAAAAGCAACAGTAAAACCGAGCGCAAAACCCTTGAACATCAGGGTAACCAGGATTAAGGGGAATCCAAACCAGGCCAGCCCCAATAACCAGGTGATCAGTAAAAAAAGAACGTTTTTCCGGTAAGAAGCGCTTAACAATTCTACAGGCTTTAGCGCCTTAAATGTTTCGCCTTTCAATCCCCTAAAAAAAAGGGCGAGCGTTGTATTTAACTCTCCCAACTGTTCCTCACCTGAAAAGCGGATCAGGAACGCGCCGGCGATGATGCCCAAACAAAAAAAAGAAGTCACGAGCGTATATATGCCCAGGTTTTCCCTGATATATGCCGGCAGGTTCCGGCACAGCCTCTGAAACATATTATCCCCGCCCCTTTAGGTTGTCCTTTTGTTGTTTAATAAATATGATTGCAGAGCGGGGAATATGTTTTTAGGCCGGCTCTTTTATTTGACCCCAAAGCATAGGATCCTTTCCACAAAAGAGGCCGTGGCGGCAACAGCCGCAAAAAAAGCAGGATCTTCCGCGAGGCCGCGCCCCATAGATTGCAAACTATAGGCAAGTTCTAATTGCCGATCAAATCCAGGGAACCGGCTGATGATGGCCGTTTTGTGTTTGGCAAGCAAACCGGAATTCTGCATCTGTTGTAAGAGATGGAGCATTTTTTTGCGCGAAAGACGGGGTAGGGGCAGATAGGCCCTGCAGAGGGCAATTTCACCAAGAGCGGTCCGTGTATGATGACTTAAACCATAGTGCCTGTTTCTTTTTTCGGAAAAACTGATGCGGGGAATAACAACCGGCAGCCCCCCAAATTTACGCACCCGATCGACATGTTCTCCCTGTTCGATACCGCTGTAACCGTAACGGGTAGAGGTTCCAACAACCCCGGGACCCGGGATCAGAAGGATGATATCGGCTTTTAAAACCTCCCTGGCAGCAATTAAAGCCGTATAGACGTTGATCGTCTCCAGATCCCCGCCGAAAGCGTGGCCACAAGTTACCGTTCCCTCCAACAGCCGCGCGGCCTTTAAGCGATCTGCCGCATTGCTTAAATATAGAGGCAAAGCAGCGCTATCGGTCATAACATAGGCTATCTTTCTGGCCGGATTGATCTTTTTTAAAGCCAAAACAAAGGGAGCAAGCATACTGTGCAGTTCGCCGATAACTACGGGAATATCTTTTAATCCTTTGTATTGTTCCCAGGCCGGGCCGGCGGGATCATCACCATCCAAAGTTTCCTCAAAAGCATGTACTTTAAGCTGCAAAGGCGTATAGCGCAATTTAATGATGTGGCCCCGGGGCGCAAAGGTTAAAGGCGGAGTGCTATGATTGGCTGTCACGAAATGATAACCGCCGCTCCCGAGGCCTAATCTAACCGCTGTGGTGTTCAGAACAACGTGATCTCCCGGTGAAGCCGATCCGGTAAATCCGGGATAATTTAAGGCTTTTTCCTTCTCCCCGTCTAACACTACCTCCAGGCACTGTAACCCCTTCCTTGACCAGATAACGTTTTCTACAATTCCATCTTCCGTGCTTAACAATCTCAATTTTTACCTCCCGGAAATTGCCGGGGTAGAAGCAATTTATTGTTTTCCAGAAAAACGTTCCATGAAAATCTTTCGCCCAGATAATGTAGAACCAACAGCAATCCAATCAAAATAAAAAGCACATTTAAGGGCAATCGCAGAACGAGATATAGACCTAAAACTACTCCCAAAAGATAGGCCCCGGTATCACCAAGCATAATTTTTTGTTCCAATTCCCAAAAAAGGTAGATATAGAGAGCGCTCCAGAGAGAGATTAAAGGTAACGGCAGATCCCGGTAGATCAGCACAAAGATCAGGGAAACCAGAAAGAAAAATTTCGCGGAGCGTGCCGGACGAGTATCCATTAGATTAAACAGGTTGGAAAAAAGGGCCAAAAAAATGCCCCTGCACAACCATTCGAGCCGGGTTCCCCCCCCGCCAATCCAGGCCGAAATAAGGATGCCCAACAGCAAGCCGCCGGCTGCTTTATACAAACCGGTGGAGATCCCCTCCCCCCGCCAAAACTTTAGAAGGTGCCCGCGAAAACCCTTACATTTTTTTTCACCATGCAGATCGTCAAGCAAACCTAAAAGGGTGACACCACCCCAGTATAGAAGCACAGGCCAATTCGCAAAAAAATTTTTCGGCAGATATAGGTAATGCAGGATCTGCACAGATAATAAAGCGGCAAAGAGGAGCAGACCGCCCGCGTTGATAATTATTGCACCTCGAAAGTTTAAGGCGGTGATTTTTTTGAACTTCTGCAATCTAAGAAAATAAGGGGCCAAAAGATAGACAGTGCTAACCGGCAGACAGATCGCCGCGAAGATAAGAACCGGGTTTTCTAACATCCTGACATAACCCCTTTTTAATGAAGATAGCTATACCTTCCGGGCCAAAGCAACTTCAAAATGGCATAAAACTGTGTGCCCCGGTGTAGAAAACCCCGGAAACTATTCCCCCAACAACGATGTCTCATCTGCACCGGAATTTCCTTCACCCTGAAGCCCTTGTTGATGCTCTCGATCGTCAAGGCCACCTCGGCAGCGAAGCCTTCCGCTTCAAAGAGCAAGGCATCCCATAGACATCGCTTAAGCACGCGCTGCCCGGAAAGGGGAGCAACCATGTTCTGCCCTGTATAGTGGCGGATTCCCCAGTTGGCAAGCAATTTCACCAACCCCAGCCCCGTCCTTCGTTTCGGTGCCCTGAAAAAACCGATGGCCATGTCTGCTTCATCTGCCAATATAGAAGCAATCAGGCGGCTAAATTCTAATGCTGATTCGCCGAGATCGGCATCCACGAAAGCCAGTATCTCCCCCCGGGCCCAGTAAGCCCCCCGCCGCAAGGCTTGGCTCTTCCCCCTGTTTCGATCAAAACGGCATACCCAAGCACCCGCCTTCCGGGCCCTAAGCGCCGTCTTATCCATCGAACCATCGTCGATGACAATGATCTCATCCACCTCTTTTAATTTTCGCAGAGCCTGCACTGTTTCCCCCACCCATTTTTCTTCATTATATGCCGGCACGATCGCCGAAACCCTCACTTCATTTCTACCAGCAGGCAAGTTGCAGGCAGGCCTGAATTCATGGTGCACCTCTTCACATCCCTCCGTTCAATCAATGGCCCGTAAAAATTCCAGCAGTTTATATCTACTAAAGAAGTTATTCAAAGTAAATCTCTCCCAAGTGGAAGATTCTTGTCCGGCAGTATTCTCTTGTCTCTTTGGGGCATCGATCCTGAGCACAGTCTTCCCTTCTTGCCCTATTTTATGAAGAAGCTCCAAACAGAAAGAATCCAGCGCCCCATAAGCCATAAAGCATTCCCGCTTTTGGTCTACTCTGTTGACCACATCAACAGAAATATTCTGTTCCATCCGAACCCGCAAAAAATTACCGTCTGCTGTCTTGTATATAACATCGCTTGCCGTCAAGTATTTTCCTTCCCGCAGAATCAGCTCTAAAAGATCGTTTTTCAAAGGGGTGGACCCTGCTTCCAACAACAAAACGCTCTCCCCTTCTTCGCCTAATTCCTCCGGAGATCGGGTATCTGCCTCTGTGAAAACAAAAATTTGGTAACTGCAGCCGCACAGCTTAAGGAAATCCACCAGTTCCACCGGCAAACTTTCTTGTGCGATAATTTTAATAATCACGTCTGTTATCTGATCTTCTACGAGCAGAATATTTAAATATTCTTCCTCCAGAGACTGCCAGGATGCCAGCTCTTCCTCGAGCCGGGCGACAGATGTTAATTGGGTTTCAACCTCTTCTTTATAACAGGCTATCTCATTATTCAGCTCTTCGATTACGGCGATCTGGTTGGCAATAAGTGCGTTTTCCCCCATAGCAGCACCGATCAAGATGCCGATACCCAACGCCAGGAAAACGGCAATTAGGGAAACAATGTAGTTCTGTTGTTGATCCATAACCGGCCTAAACTCCCACCATCGTTAATATAAACCAAATTTCCAGAAAAGAAGGTAAAAAAAATGGCGCACCAGAGAAGAAAAGGCGGCCAGGACGGCGATCGGAAACAAAGCAGCAATCAGCAAAGCAGATAGATGTTTCCACCGGACACCCCCGTGATATAGATTGGCCAAGCCGCGGGCATCCACGAGCTTATGCCCAACCTTTAAACGCACCAGAAAGGTGGAAGCCATCCCTTTGCGTCCTTTTTCCAGAAAATCAAGCATGTGTGAATGTGACCCCACAGCAACGATCAGCTCGGCCTTTTTTTCATAAGCCAGCAAAAAGGCCAGATCTTCGCTCGTACCGGGTAGGGCCAATTTTTTGGCCTTTAGGCCCAACCTGGAGATACGGGCCATCCCCGGCGCCCGTCCATCAGGGTAAGCATGAACTACAATCTCCCCCGCTTTTCTTAAAGTAACATCCTCTACGCTATCCATATCCCCAATAATTAGATGGGGTTTTAAACCCAGTGCACAAAGGGCATCGCCCCCGCCATCGACCCCGATCAACACAGGTTCGATCTCCCTGATATAGGAACGGATCATCCGCAGATCCTGCTTGTAGTTCTTGCCCCGGATTACAATAAGAACATGTTTCCCCGCCATCTTCGTATTTAAATCAGGCAGGGTGAGACGACCTAAGATCAAGCTTTTTTCTTGGCGGGCATAATCCAGAGTGTTTTGCACAAATAAATCCAACTGCCGGTTAAGATTTTCCTCGGCAAAAGCCAATTTTTGCTTTAATAATTCTCTTTGGAGTACCCTGCCCTGCCCCAATTTCCGCCGGCGGTTACAGATGGATCTTCCATTGATTTCAACTGTTTCGCCCTCCGCCACAAGAGAAAAGATTTCTTCACCAACATTATCCAAAACAAAAATCCCTTTGTCTAATAAGTATTTGGCACCCTGGGCGGGATACTCTCCGGAAAAAATGTCGCAGGTGTTTACTACTGCTTTAACATCCCTTTCGACGAGATCTTGCGCGGCCAAAGCATCGAGATCGCGATGGGCAATAAGGGCAATATCCCCCGGCTGCAGCCTTTTGCAGAGCATTTTTGTTTTGCGGTCTTTTTTTATCCTGCCTCGTATTACCTGTCTCGTGGGGGTGACCTCGCTTTCAGGGTGGTGAAGGATGTAGTGAGCTCCGAGTTCAGCTCAGAGAGTTCTACGGCTTAGCTATGGCCACAGGCGACCTGCCCGGCCAAGTTCCCGTCCATGGTCACACGGCCGGCTGCCGACATCCTGTCGGCAGGGTCGCCTTTAGGCCTACGCTTCGCCGTGAACTCTTTGCTTCGCTTCACAAGTCACTACACTACATCCTTTCACCACCATAG
>JAAZMI010000076.1 GCA_012798895.1 Bacillota bacterium | reverse complement strand
CCGGAGATCAGGCGCCTGATTGCCGATGAGGCCCATGTCCTTGAAGAGACATCCTTTGGCGCTTTTACCCGCGAGATCTCCTCTCTTGAATTAAACCAACTTTTGGGCCGGCTGATCCGGGACGGAAACAAAGGTTTTTTGCACTATCTGCTCTTTCGCGGGCGGAAAATTCTGCCCTCGTTGAAAATTACCCCGGCGTTGAAGGCAACAGAGCAGATTAGGCAGTATGCCAGTGATATTTCATCAATACTGGAACCCTATGCAGATGGGAGATACAGTAGACGCCTGGAGATCCCGGAAAGCTTTCCCGGGTTGAAGGAGGCAACTATGTCGCTGTCATCTGGCTTGGGAACCTTAATCCGTTTGCTGGAAGAAACTATGGAAGAGATCAGCTTTAAGGACGAGAGTTTTGAAAAGACCGCCTTGTTCTGGCAGGGCGAAGAATATATAAAAACCTGCCGTGCCTGGTCCGGGCTACTGGAAAGCTGTTTCGCAGAAGAAAAGGACGAGGATAGTTGTTGCTATCTGGAGTTTTCCCGGAATTACTGGTTTTTTCGTATAGCTCCTTTGGACGTGGCAGAACTTTTTTACAGTAAAATACTATCCGGGTGTGATTCATTGCTTCTAACTTCTGCCACTTTGGCAGAAAATGGCGGCTACGAAAGGCCGGCCCGCGCCCTGGGGCTTGACCGGTTGGAAGAAGAAAAGGTGATCTTTGCGGATCCCCTGCCCTATGTTTACGCCTACCGGCAGAACAGCGTTTTGGCCATACCTTCTGATTCCCCGGGCTATCAGGGGAAAGACTTCATCGATTACGCTGCAAAAGCAGTCCTAGGTGCTGCAAGGATACTTGGCGGTCGCACCATGGCCCTCTTTACCAGCCTGGAACGCATGCAGAGGGTGATCGAAAGGGTAAGGGTACAACTTGAAAAAGAAGGCATCAGTGTCCTCGGCGGCAAGCAAGGTTCAAAGCGCGGCGATCTGGAGCATTTCCGGGAGGACGAAAACGCAGTCCTCTTTGGTTCCCGCGGTTTTTTCGAGGGTGTGGATATCCCCGGCCCTGCTTTAAGCTGTATTATCATCGATAAGCTTTCTTTTACCCACCATGAAGATCCATTGGTCAAGGCACGGACGGAATATCTGAAAAAAGCAGGCCAAAACCCCTTTAACGACTTATTGCTGGCAGATGTGAAAAGAACCCTGCGCCAGCAGTTCGGACGGCTGATCCGCTCGGAAAAGGACAAAGGCTTTGTGCTGGTTCTCGATCAGCTTGGCGGGGAAAAGCGCTATCGTAACAGTGTAATTGAAGAACTGCCGGATCCTCAGGTTATTAAGGGCATTAAATTAAATGAAATTCTGAAGCTTATGAAAGAAAGGTTTATGGAATGGGATTACGGAATTTATGGAAGTTTACCTTAGCAATAATAAGACAATTATGTTTATTGCTGCCAGATGTAATCAGGCATTAGATGGGGCAAAAATCCCCGCTGCATATTTAAACTGGATTTTCGGGCCGAAATTTTAGCGCGTTACAGAAAGATGGTGAAAGAACACAGAGAATTCGTTGAACTGTTCTGTAAAGCATCGGGCCATTTTTTCATCCCCTAAATACAGTTTATGCTTTCCAGGGGGACCTTTCCACGTTTAACCTGTACTGTTTATATGCTAACACGGGTTTCCTACAAACATGTTATTGACATACTCCCCACGGATAGATCCGGGGGTTTTAAGGCAGAAATGATAAAATTCATAAACACAAACCTGACCACCATTTTATTGGCTTCGCCGCAGAATGGATATTCCATACCGTTGGTTTGGATTACCTGTTTTCCACACAGTTTTCCTTTAATTGGCCTATTGCTTGACCTACCGTGTGGCAATCTGATAGCAGTCTCCCTTGATATACATTTAAAATTTCAATGAAGTACTAAACGGTGTTCCTATTCTGTGATAAAACTTTGTTTTTACAAAGAATTTAATAGCGAATAAGGGTCATTTCAATTTTTCCAAAGATATACTTTCAATTTCTTTAAAATGTTGATCTTTGGATACAAGGATCAAACCATATTGTTTGGCAATGGCTCCAATCCAAATATCATTTTCTGGGATTGGCCTACCTTTTTTCCTAAGTTGATTTTTAATTTCCCCATAATATTTGGCTGTTTCATCGTCACAAGGCAAGATGGTTAAGTGGGAAGAGAACTCAATTATTTTTTGGGTGTTACTTTTTATATTTGCAGATTTTTGGGCACCATAGAATAATTCCTCCAGCACTATGGAGGGAATATATATTTCTGGTTTTTTCCCCAACCAATTTAAAACTGCTTCATCCCCTGCAAATAACCCGAAACAATATTTGTATCCAACAAGTATTTACCATTCATTTAAGTCAACCTGTCCGCATCCTTCTTCAATGGCTTTTTCCATAACGGCTAAGTCTACTTTGCTGATGACACCGGAGAAATCAAATAAATTTTTTCCACCCAATTTCTTTTTTTTAGATAACTTAAGGGATAACACGTAATCCAATAATTTTTTTTGCTGAAATTGGTTGAGGCTGTCAAGTTCGTTTATTATTCTATCTTTAAACGAATGGGCCATTTCGCTCACCCCTTTGATGACCTAAAATTATTGTAACATGTTTAAATGATTAATCCAGCAAATATCAGCAGCACCACTTTAAATGTTTGGTGAAATCAGTTCAAACCCAAGATTAGCAAGGTACGCGTGTCCTCCATCCTATTTCAATAAGGCTCTTTAGAAACTGTTTTGCTGTACTCAAGCCGAAATACCACCTTAAAAAATATTTATGTTTACTTTTAGTACAGTCTTTAAACAGCTCCTTTAAAAAAAGTGAAAAGGGTACGGGCAACTAACGTAGCTTTCAGGGGACAGTATAAAATGTAAAAAAAAAGGATACCTTGTAAGTGCCGCTTACATCGGTATCCACAACGTTTCTAGCTGGCACGCCCGGCAGGATTCGAACCTGCGGCCAACGGATTAGAAGTCCGTTGCTCTGTCCCCTGAGCTACGGGCGCGTATACTCTTATATTTTACCGCATATAAGGGCTTTATGCAATATGGAACTTCCCCCCGCTAACATTTTACTCATAGTTTGCCAGTTTGGCTGCAGCGTTAATATCGATGTTTATCAGTGTTTGGTGTTTCTTAAAATGTTACTGTTTTATCTGCCCATTTCGCCGCCGGCAGAAACAGCGGTGAAAAAAAGTGCAGCCGGGTCCTGAAGTGCTGCCGTTATGCTTGAATTCCGCCGGCGGGGTTTTGTTGTATCTACTGGTCCAAAAACATTTTCATATCTGCTTCCACGGTATCGATACCGCCGATGTTGAATTTATCGACGAGGACTTTGGTCACGTTGGGGGAAAGGAATCCCGGCAGCGTGGGGCCAAGGTGTATATTTTTTACTCCCAGATACAATAGAGCCAGCAGGACGATGACAGCTTTTTGCTCGTACCAGGCGATGTTGTAGGCGATCGGCAGTTCATTGATATCGTCAAGTTCAAATGCTTCTTTGAGCTTGAGGGCAATGACCGCCAGTGAATAACAATCGTTGCATTGTCCGGCATCCAGTATTCTGGGGATGCCGTCGATATCGCCCAAATCCAGCTTATTATAGCGATATTTTGCGCAGCCTGCGGTCAGTATGACGGTGTCTTGCGGCAATTTCTGGGCGAATTCGGTGTAGTATGTCCTCGATTTCATGCGACCATCGCAGCCGGCGAGAACGAAGAATTTTTTAATTGCCCCTGATTTGACGGCATCGATGACTTTATCGGCCAGGGCCAGGACCTGGTTGTGGGCAAAACCGCCGACGATACTTCCACTTTCGATCTCATCCGGTGCGGGAAGAGTTTTGGCGAGGGCGATGATCTCCGAAAAATCTTTTTTGCCGTTTTCATCGGGCACAATATGCTTGCAGCCGGGATAGCCGGTGGAACCCGTGGTAAAAATCCTACTCTTTACTTCATCGCTTCTGGGAGGAACGATGCAGTTGGTGGTGAACAGAATAGGGCCGTGAAAAGAGACAAATTCGTCAAGCTGTTTCCACCAGGCGTTGCCATAATTGCCGGCAAAGTGATCATATTTTTTGAACGCCGGGTAATAATGAGCGGGCAGCATCTCGCCGTGGGTGTAGACGTCTACGCCGGTGCCTTTGGTCTGTTCCAGCAGTTGTTCCAGATCGACCAGGTCGTGACCGGTGATCAAGATCGCCGGGTTCTTCCGGGTGCCGATATCGACCTCTGTAATCTCAGGGTTTCCAAACCTCGCTGTGTGGGCTCCGTCTAAAAGGGCCATCACTTTTACGCCATATTCCCCGGTTTTCAGGGTTAGCGCTACGAGGTCGTCTGCCGAAAGCGAATCGTCCAGTGTTTTTGCCAGTGCTTCATAGATAAAGGCGTTTATAGCGAGGTCTTCTTCTCCCATGTTTTTCGCATGCTCAGCGTAAGCGGCCATGCCCTTCAGCCCATAGGTGATCGTCTCACGCAGAGAACGCACATCTTCGTTTTCGGTCGCCAGTATGCCTACGGAGGCAGCCTTTTCGAGCATGGATTCCCTCGAATCTACGGTAAAGGTTGCTGCATCGTGCAGGTTATCTATGGAAACGGATTCCCTCAGCTTGTCCCTGATGGCGATCATCTCCTTGATTGCATCCTCAAAAGCGTTTTCGTCAAAGTTTGCATTGGTGATGGTCATGAACAGTCCGCTGAGTACTTTGTAGTTTGTGTCGCCGGTAAACTTGCTGATATCTAATTTCCCTTTGATAACGATCTCTGCAATGCCTTTCAGCGTATAGATTAAAAGATCCTGCAGTTTGGCCAGCTCTTCTTTTTTCCCACAGACGCCGCGCACTGTACAGCCTGTCCCTTTGGCTGTCTCCTGACATTGATAGCAAAACATCTTCATTTTGCACTCTCCTTTGCTTTTATTCTTCTATAATTTCAAAGTCATCTTTGCCGACAGAGCAGATTGGGCACTGCCAGTCGTCGGGTAGATCTTCAAATGCCGTGCCGGGTGCGGTGCCGCCATCGGGATCACCAAAGGCGGGATCATAGATATATCCGCAAGGAATGCACCTGTATTTCTTCATTTTGCTGCCTCCCTTCCCTGTGTTTTACTTTTTTCAAGGCGATTGCTTTAATAATTATCAACCCTAACCTTGATGTATATGCGTATTATTGTGTTGATTTAATTATGCCTCTACCGAGTCGAATGAGGGGGAGCTTTCAGGAAGAACTTTGTGAAAAGAACGTGGCAGCTACATTATAACATATAGCGATATGTAGCGGTATACAATGATTGCTGATTTCTGCTGTAAAGCGGCACGTTGGTTAAATGAGGATGAATCATTTGGCAGGAGGTCTTGCCCATAGATTATGGGCAGATACTTTTATCTAATGTTCTCCATTTTACTTGCAGTATAGCTTACGGCAACTTCTTCGTTGGAAAAAGGAACTGTTGCCGGGGCTCCAGTACATTCTGTAATGTGAACGCGTGGCCGATATACTTCTTCAATGTTCTCCGGGGTCGTGACCTCTTTTCCGCCTCGGATGGAATAATATTTCAGTGTCTTGAAATCGGCATAAATCTTGACAATAGGGGTTTGCTATGTTAAGATTAGCTAGGGAAAATTGATCATATTTCTTTAATGTATGGTGGGTGTAGCTCAGTTGGTTAGAGCGCCAGGTTGTGGCCCTGGAGGTCGTGGGTTCGAATCCCATCACTCACCCCATAAAAATCGGAAGGGTAGTTTTCGCTGGGGTGTAGCCAAGCGGTAAGGCACGGGACTTTGGATCCCGCATTCCGTAGGTTCGAATCCTACCGCCCCAGCCATTCTCAATTCTTCCTAATTATGGAAGCTAAAAAGGCTTTCTTTTTTTGTTGGCACTATGGTAAAAAATTCAAACTTGCACCGTGCAGTTTTTTGTATCCAAGCAATAATTTTAGTCTAATTTTTGCAGAGAAGGAGGAAAATAAGTTGGCCAGGTGCGTAGTGTGTAAAAGGGAGATATCCAGGGGTAGGTTGTGTGAAGAGTGTTCAAAAAAAATAAATCTGCGAACACAAGAAATTTTGAGGAAGGAACACCACCGGTTGTTAGTCGTAAAAAGGGGTTGGGGCGACTATGTCATGTAGATCTGCTATTTAAAATAAAATTGACGGGTTGATTTTAGATATCTAAAATCCTTAAGGATAAATTTATCTGCCGCGTTGATGTGTTGTAAGGCTCCCCGCCAGGGGAGTGCAATGATTTGACAGATCTGTTTTATGTTTCAATTTTTTTAGCAATGATTAAAAACATCAAAAACGTTTCAAGGTGCTATAGACAAAATGTGTAGTCTACGCTATAATAGAGTTGGCAGTTTTGAAGTTTTGAACATCTAAACAGATATATGGTCGAAACCTAGCATGGCGCATTTTTTTTGATTACAATACTATGGTCTATAATAGGTGATTAATTATGGAGCCGGAATTATCCAACATAGAGGTTACGTTGTTGAGCATCGTCAACGAGAATCCCTCCTATGCCTACGAGATCGATAAAACAATCGATGCCAGGGATATGAGAAGGTGGATTCGGATTGGTGTTGCTTCAATCTATCAGGTGTTAAAGAGATTGAGGGATAAAGGATTGGTTGATTCTCAGAGAGAAAAGGAGGGAAGAATGCCGGAGAGAAACAGGTATTACATTACAGAGCATGGCAAAAAGGCTTTAATCAAAGCGGCAAAAAAACGTCTTTCCAGCTTGGAATGGTATTACCTGGATTTAAACATTGGTTTGGAGGCCTCCGATCTGCTTACTATAAAGGAAGTAGCAGATTGTTTACACCAGAGGTTGGTCAGGGTCCGGGCCAACAAAAAGAGGATGCAAGAGATCTACGGTGCAGAAAGAAATAGCACCTTAAAAAGAAAAGCCGTTATTAAAAATTTAATCGGTTTTCGTTCGGCCGAGGAGAATTTCTTGCAGGAAATCCTGCAAGAGCTGGCAAGGGAAGATTAAATCGCATTGAAAGGAGAACCAAGGAGGTGGCTTAGTATGTTTTTAAACAATTTCGAATATTTTGCACCCCAGACGCCGGAAGAGGCTTTAACTCTGCTCGATCGCTTTGGAGATAAAGCCAAGGTACTGGCCGGCGGTACAGACCTGTTTCTGTTAATGAAGGATAAACTACTTCAACCGGAATACATGATCGATATCAATCAGATAACAGGCTTTAAAGGTATCTCCTATGAACCGGGTCAGGGTGCAACTATCGGCGCAGCTACAAAAATTGTGGAAGTGGAGCGCGATGCAATTATCCGCGAAAAATATTATGTTCTGCACCAGGCGGCAAGCGAGCTGGGTTCCGTTCAGGTTAGAACTATGGCTACAATTGGCGGTAACAGTTGCAACGCCTCCCCCGCGGCAGAGACACCCACGCCGCTTGTGGCCCTGGGAGCAAAAGTTGTGCTTCACAGTCTAAGCGGCAAGAGAGAGATGCCTCTGGCCGAATTTATTTTGGGCAATCGGAAAACTGCTCTTAAACCGGGTGAACTGCTGGCATGTTTTATATTGCCGGAACCGCTTCCCAGGTCGGCCGGGCGCTATGCCTACATTGGATTGAGGGAAGCCATGGAGATCGACGCCGTGAACATGGCGGTCTACATCGTGTTGGAAGATGATTCCCGCACCGTTAAAGATCTCCGCCTGATTATGGGCTCTGTAGCCCCGAGGCCTCTGTTTTCCCGGGAGGTTTCGGCCCTTCTTACCGGCAAGGAACCCAACCCTGCCCTGATAGAAAAAGCGGCGGAGGCGGCCTCCGGTGAAGCCAGCCCTATCTCTGATATCCGGGGTTCGGCAGAGTATCGGCATGAGATGGTTAAAGTGCTGGCCCGGAGATTACTTCAAGAAACATATACCGCGGCGAAGGAGGCGTGATGCGAAATGGAAATGAAACCCAAACAACTGGTTACTTTAAACATCAACGAGCGGACCTATGAGGTACCCCTTCACCCCCGGGATCTATTGGTAGATGTGGTTAGGAAAGAGGTTGGCCTTACTGGGACGAAGAAGGGTTGCGGACAGGGAGATTGCGGCGCCTGCACCGTGCTCATCGATGGTGAACCTGTTCTCTCCTGCCTGACTTTGGCCATCGCTTGCCAGGGCAAAAAGATCACCACCATTGAGGGCCTAGCTGATGCAAAAGGCGAACTGCACCCGCTGCAACAGGCCTATGTGCAACATGGTGCTATCCAGTGTGGCTACTGCACGCCGGGGATGATCCTGGCTTCTAAAGCGCTGCTGGATAGGAACCCGCGGCCGGATACCGAAGAGATCAAGCGAGCTTTAGCCGGCAATCTCTGCCGTTGCACCGGCTATAAAAGAATAGTTGAAGCCGTGGAAGCTGCTTCCGAAACCATCAACAAAGAGGGGGTGAAATAATGGGAATCTGGAATAAGGAACAATATGTACGCAGAGGAGTGCCTGCCTACCAGGAAGAAAGGGAATTTACCCAGGTCGGAAGAAGCGTGCCTAAGCTGGATAGCCCGGCCAAGGCTAGGGGGGAAGCTGTCTACACCGATGATATGGCCCTCCCGGGCATGGCCTATGGCAGAATCAAGCGCTGTACGGAATATGCCCATGCCAAGATCAAAAAGATCGATTGCAGCAAAGCCCTGGCGCACCCGGGAGTGCTGGCTGTGCTTACGGGCGACGAGGCTCCCAACAAATGGGGGATCGTGCCGCAAGCGGCCAATGAAACCGTGCTGGCTATCGACAAGGTTCGCTTCCAAGGCGAAGGAGTGGCCGCCGTGGCTGCTATTGATGAAGAAACTGCTTCTAGGGCCTTGGATTTAATTTCAGTAGAATACGAACCTCTGCCCGTTCTGCTGGATCCCTTCGAATCCATGCAGCGCGCCGGGGAAGTTAAAATACATGAGGATGCCCCTGACAATATCCTACACGCCGGAGAGCAGCTTTTCGGCGATCCGGACAAAGCCTTTGCGGAATGCGAATACGTTCTGGAGAGGGAGTTCAAAACCAACATGCCTCACCAGGGCTTCCTCGAACCCCAATCTGCCCTGGCCGATTATGACCCCCAAAGTGGCAGCCTGCGTCTCTGGTCGAGCAGCCAAGTTGCCCACTACCTGCACCGGCAGTTGGCGAACGTATTGGAGATACCCATGAACAAGATCCGCGTCACCATCCCCACTGTAGGGGGCGGTTTTGGCGGCAAAGGGGAAGCCTGTGCTTCTGAATTCGTGGCCGCACTGCTTTCCAGGAAGATTGGCCGGCCGGTCAAGGTTACCTTTAATCGCAATGAAGTTTTCTATACCAACAAGGGTCGCCATCCCTGCTATATGAAGATGAAGATCGGTCTGGACAAGGATGGTTACATCCAGGCGGTAGACTTCGATAATACCCTCGACAAGGGTGCTTATTCCAGTTGGGGCATCGTCGTCATGTTCTATTCTGCCTCTATGATCCACCTGCCCTATAAAGTACCCAATGCCCGCTTTCGCGGTAGATCTGTCTACACCAACAAGCCCAGCAGCGGTGCCATGCGCGGCCTCGGCGGTGTACAGCCAAGGTTTGCCATGGAATGCATGCTTGACGAACTGGCCGAGATGATGGGCATCAGTCCCTACGAACTTAAGATGAAAAATGCTGTTGAATCGGGCTATACGGCGGTCAACAATATGTATGTTCCCCATACCGAATACAAGAGATCTCTAAAGAAAGCAGTGGAGAAATCGGGTTACCTGGAGAAACATGGCAAGCTGCCCTACGGCAAAGGGATCGGCCTGGGCGGGGGCTACTACATTACCGGTACAGCCTACACCCTCTATCTCTCCTACAAGCCGCATACATCGGTGCTCATCCGGGTGGATACTGAAGGGGGAGTAACCCTGCACTGTGCCTGCATCGATATCGGGCAGGGCGTTAACACCGTTATGGCTCAGATGGCCGCCGAAGCGCTGGGTATCCACTTCGAAGATGTGCATATTCAATCGCACGATACCGAGCTTGGGACTTTCGATCTCGGTACCTTTGCCAGCCGCCTGACCTACGCCACTGGAATTGCTATCCGGGAGGCGGCACAACAGATCAACCAGAAACTGAAAGAAGTGGCTGCTGGGATGCTTGGTTGCCGAGCTGATCACCTGGAGATAAGAGATCGTAAAGTCTACTCCCTATTTGAAGGTAAGAGAAAGAGCATCGAATGGGAGAAGGTGGTGGAGACAGCCATCAACACTACGGGCTCGCTTGCAGCTGTTGGGCACTTTTCACCGCCCAGGCGCAAAGGCATCGATCTCGTCAGCGGCAACAGGGCTCAGGGCGCAAACATCGGCCACTCCCCCACGTTTGGTTTCAGTTGTCAAATATTTGAAGTGGATGTGGACCTCGAAACCGGTAAGATCAAAGTAAACAAGGTTACCGAATCTGGTGATATGGGGACGATGATCAACCCCATGGCTGCGGATGGGCAGGTGGAAGGCTCCATCATGTATAATCTTGGGGCCTGTCTCTACGAAGAACAGGTTTTTGACGAAAACGGCATCCACTTAAACCCCAATTTCCACGATTACAAGATGCCGACAGTGATGGAGATGCCAGAGATGGATATCAACACCCTGACTGACAGCTACGACCCAACTGCTCCCTTTGGGGCAAAGGAGACGGGCGAGGGTGCAGTCCAGCCCACCTTTCCAGCCATCGTCAATGCTATCTACGATGCGATCGGAATCAGGTTTACCGAGGTGCCTATTACGCCGGAGAAGGTGGTAAAAGCTCTAAAGGAGAAGAGGGAGAGAGAAGAAAAGCAGGAGAAGGCAAGAGAGTGAAATGAAGATGCACCAGGGACGGTTCCTGTTGCATTCTTGTTGCATTCATAAAAAAACAAGAGCCCAGAAAATTGGAAGCACATCATCCAGGCCCATGTTAAAATAATTATAGTTTATAAAAACACAACCGATATAAATGGGGTTGTGGATTCGACTGGTGCGGGCGGGGAGATTTGAACTCCCACGGGTTAACCCACAGGATCCTAAATCCTGCGCGTCTGCCATTTCCGCCACGCCCGCCTGCAGTTAATATAGCATATTTGGGCTAAATTTTCAACAGACAGGGGGTTTTCCGTTTTCTGTTTCTGGAAAATACTTTTCCCACGATCCCCCTTTATGTCGGGCAGCTAAGGCTGCCCGTTTTTTTGCTTAAAATTTAGATCATTGGTAATCACTTCTTATTTGTGGTAAAACAAGAATATAGGATAATACTGGGGAACCTAACCGTAAAATTGTTGTGGTACGGGTTTCTTTGTTGAAAGTACGGTGGTGATAGAAGATGTTTTCCGGCGAACCAGTTTTTTGGATTTTGGAGGAGGATTTTAATGATCTATGCAATTAGCGATCTGCATTTGTCCCTGGGTGGAGAGAAGCCTATGGATATTTTTGGCGAACTGTGGAAGGATCATCATCTAAAACTACGAGAAAACTGGTTAAAGATTGTAGAAGATGATGACACCGTAATTATTGGAGGGGATTTTTCTTGGGCATTAAAATTAGAGGAAGCACGGGAGGATCTTGATTTTGTTCACCGGCTTCCCGGCAATAAGATACTTTTTAAAGGAAATCACGATTACTGGTGGCAGAGCTACAACAAGGTAAAAAAAGCATTGCCGCCAAGCATACAAGCTGTGCAAAATAACTACATCCCTTACCAGGGTCGCCTAGCACTTTGCGGAACCCGCGGCTGGACAATCCCCGGAGGAGAAAACTATACGGCACAGGATGAAAAGATCTATCAGAGAGAGCTGATCCGTTTAAGGCTGTCGCTTTCCAAAGCGCAGGAAGAGGGTTTTGATGATTTTATCGTTACGCTGCATTACCCGCCCTTTAATTTTCGGGGTGAGAATTCCGGGTTTACAGCCATTATGCAGGAATTTGCAGTCCGGATCTGTCTCTACGGCCACCTTCACAATGTCGATCAACAGGATGTATTCCAAGGAGAAAGGGATGGCATCGATTATTTTTTCGTGGCAGCCGATTTTTTGGATTTTAATCCCCGTTTGATCCTCGATTCTTGAATTTAGATTTTGAATTTTAGTTGCGCAAGGATATATTTTATTATCTATTTATCAGCATCAATGTTATAATACTTTCTAAAGAAATGAAGGGAAAGGGGAATTTAATTCGTGAGTGTTAAAAGGGTGAGGCAGTTCACCGTTTATCTATTTACCTTTATTATTTTAGGTACTATTCTGGCGGCCGGTTGTGGCAATGATGTGCCCAAAGGGGTGGCAGCCAAGGTTAACGGCGAATATATTGAAAAGAAAGATGTCGAGAATTTTTTAAAGATGGTCTATCTATTTTCCGGGCCGGACGCTGAGGAGGCTTATGCAGAGGAGGAGGCTGCCCTGGAGGAAAGAATTTTATGGTTCTTGATCGAGAATAAGGTTGTCCAGCAAGAGGTCGAAAGATTGGATCTTATAGCCGATATCGATGAGAATAAGGTATCATCCGGGTATGAACAGGTTAAAAAGGAGTTAATAGAAAACATCTATGGTTCTGAGGAAGAATACAGTTTACGTTTAAATGAATTGAAGATTGATGAAGAAGATCTGCGGGATTTCCACTTAAAAGCCTATTATACAGAACTTCTCTATGAATATAAGAGCAAAGAAATTAGCGAAGAAGACGCACGGGCTTTTGTGGAGGAAAATCCTCTGCTCCTAAAAAAACCGGCCCAGGTGCATGTTTATCATATTTTATTGGAAGACGAAGAAAAAGCGCAGGAAGTACGCCAACTCCTGGTGGAGGGTGCTGATTTTGTGGAAACCGGTGAAGAACATTCCCTGGACAGCCATGTAGAATTGGGTCTCATCGGTGCCGGCGATCCCTTTGATCCCACATTTTTGGAGGCGGCGTTTGATCTGGATCCCGGTGAGATCAGCCAACCTGTAGAGACGACCTTTGGTTATCACCTAATTAAGATTACGGAAAAAAAGGAAGAAGAAGAACTGACTTTTGAGGATGTAAGGGATAAAGCCTTGGACGTGAAAAGGCAGGAACATTTCCATCAATATTTCCAGAAACTGGTCGAAGGGGCAGATATTGATACCTTTGACCAGAAAAGCTCAGAAGAACAGATGCATAAAACCCCTTTCCAAGATAAATAATAGAAAAGAACCCTTTGATTGTATGAGGGAAAAAAGGAGGGGGAAAAAATGAAGGCAACGGGTATCGTTCGTAGAATCGATGATTTAGGTCGAGTCGTCATTCCCAAGGAAATCAGACGAACCCTGAGAATACGCGATGGAGACCCTCTGGAAATTTTCGTAGATCGTGATGGCGAAGTAATTTTAAAAAAATATTCCCCTATTAAAGAGTTGGGGGATTTTGCCCAGGAATATGCCGATTCTCTGCATGAAGTTATGGGTCATATTGCCTGCATTGCAGATCGGGATACTATTATTGCTGTGGCGGGCGCTCCCAAAAAGGAATTTCTTAACCGTGTTCTCAGCTCGGCGATTGAAAGGGTAATGGAAACCCGTAAAAGCATTCTGATCAATGACACTTCCCAACATGATTATTACCGGGAGAGCAACGAGGAGAATCTCTCCAAATTCTATGCGGAGACGATCGCTCCGATTATTTCGGAAGGAGATCCGATCGGCGCGGTGATCATAGGTACGAGAAGCAGGGAGATAGATATGACGGATCTGGAGCTTAAACTTGTAGAGACTGCCGCCGGATTTTTAGCAAAACAGATGGAACAGTAATGTGTAATCGGCCTCTTATAAACATAGATTGTTCGTCTTTTCCCAAAGTAGTAACATTCTTTGTTACTGCTTTTTTTATGGGGAAAAGATATCGATGTTTGGGTGTTTCTGTTGTGTTATAATGTAGGGGATTTAAGCTTGAGAGGGGAGCCGAAGGGTATTGCCAAGAAGTCAATCATTTATCCGGGGGGCCCTGATTCTTACGGCTGCCGGTTTTATCGTCCGCTTCATAGGCGCGGTATTGCGCATCTATCTGGCGGCAGTCATGGGAAAAGAGGGTATCGGCCTCTACCAGATGGCGTATCCTGTTTATACTACGCTATTGGCGATCTCTACCGCCGGCATCCCCATCGCCATCTCTAAACTGGTGGCGGAAAACCTGGCTTTCAGGGATTATCGTGGCGGTTATCGTGTTTTTAAGGTTTCCCTCATCATTTTAACTTTTTTGGGGAGCATCTTTTCCCTATTGCTATATTTTGGTGCCGATTTTTTTGCCCGCCACGTGGCTAATGATCCCCGCGCTTATTACCCGTTGGTAAGCATCTCGCCTGCAATCTTGCTTGTCACGGTGCTTTCAGCTTTCCGGGGTTATTTCCAAGGACAGCAGAAGATGATCCCCACAGCGGTTTCTCAGATTACCGAACAGTTGGGGAGAGTAGCTGTCATCATTATTCTAGTTCATCTGTTATTGCCTTCGGGATTGGAACGGGCCGCGGCAGGAGCGGCTTTTGGGGCTGTAGTAGGGGGTATTTGCGGGCTTATTGTTTTGCTATACTATTTTTACCGGGAAAAAAGCAACTATACTAGAAAGATGTACAAGCAGTTTGTAGAGCGTTCGTTTCGTCTGCGCGAAGTGCTTTATCGCATTATTGTGTTAGCGGTGCCGATTACCCTGGGAAGCTTGGTTATTCCCCTCATCAACATGATCGATCTCAGCATCGTTCCTTTGCGACTTCAAGCTGCGGGTTATTCCATAAGGGAATCAACAGGTCTTTATGGGTTGCTGACGGGTATGGCCAGCTCTGTGGTGCAGTTCCCGCTTATTTTAACAATCTCTTTGGCCATGAGCCTCGTCCCGGCGATCTCGGAGGCACAGGCTTTAAAGGACGGCTCTTTGATGCGAAAAAGAATCAATTTGGCTTTGCGGGTTACCTCGTATTTTAGTATTCCCGCTTCTTTCGGCCTTTTAATTCTGGCGGGGCCGATCACAGCGGTCCTCTTTGGCGATGCTGATGCTGCTTATCCTCTGGCAATGATGTCCTTTGGGCTGCTCTTTCTCTCTTTATATACCTCTACTTCCGGTATTTTGCAGGGTTTGGGGTATGTTTTGGAACCGGTTAAATATATGTTTTATGGCGCAGTTTTAAAATTTGGATTAAGTTGGGTTCTAACTGCAGATCCACGCCTGCACATCGGGGGGGCTGCGCTTTCTACGGTAATCGGTTTTCTATTGGCTTCTTTTTTAAATGTAAACAAAGTAATCGCGGTGACAGGATGGCGCCTAAATTTTGGGGAACTGTTCCTAAATCCTCTGGCCGCGTCAGCAGTGATGTCTTTGGGCGTGTATCTTACTTATAATTTTGTCTTTACCTTATTACCTGTATCACTACCTTTAAGGCTCGTGCAATCTATATCTCTGGGGGCGGCAGTTTTTTTGGGAATGCTAATTTTTGTAGTTTTGTTGTTTTTGTCGGGCGGCATCTCTGCCCAAGATCTGCGATCGTTACCCCGTTTTGGAAAGCCTCTGTTAAAGGTGGCCCGGCGTTTAAACTTGGTCAAAAAATAACATTAATAATTGAGGGATTATCATGTCTAGATTATATGTGGCCGGTCTTGGCCGGGGCGGCATAGGAGAACTCTCCCGTTTTTTTGATGGGCGGCACCTTCCTCTCGGGTTGCGGACTTGCATTTTATATGCGGCTCCTGATTACCTACAGGAACATTTGGAGAAAAGATCTTACAAAGTTCTTGATCTTCAACAGGAGGTTAATTTTAGCCCCGGGGAATCTTTAAAAGAGGTGCGGTCGCAGACCGTGGATTATATTTTAAAGACAGTGAAAAAAACGGGCTCTACCCTCTTGATATTGCCGGGTAGGCCCTGGCCCGGGGATGCTTTTCTTACAGAACTGGAAGCTGAAGTTCAAAAAAAAGAAAAGGGGATTTCCCTGAAAATAATACCGGGGGAGGAGATAGGGGGTCCGTTGCTTGATCTCCTAAAATTGGATCTGGTTAAAGATTTTTCACGAGGTGTAACCTTTGTTGATGCCCACTATTTGGAAGAGCTTAACGACCCGCCACGCGGCGAGATGCTGATTACATATCCTTGCAGCCACACACTTCTATCCGCGGTGCAGAAGCATCTTTTAAATTTTTATCCCCCGCAGCATCCTGTTCATGTTCTGCATTTTAATGCTAGGGGGATGCCGTCTCTGTTGCAATCCGAATTCCTGAAAGATTTAGGGCGAGGAGAAGTTTTTCACTGTTGGACCTATCTGCACCTCCCCCCTCCTCCCTATTTCTCCTTGGGAGAGATGGCCGGCATTGTAAAACAACTTCGTGCGCCGGGAGGCTGCCCCTGGGATCAACAGCAAGATCATTTTTCCTTGAAATCATGCTTGCTGGAAGAGACTTATGAAGTGTTGGAAGCGATTAACAAAGGGGTTCCGGCAGACCTCTGTGAAGAATTGGGGGATCTGCTGTTGCAGGTTATCTTCCACAGCGAACTGGCTGTGGAGAAAGAGAATTTCTCACTTTGGCAGGTTATCGATGGTCTGGCCCGCAAGATACGCCGGCGACATCCCCACGTTTTCCAGGATGCAAAGGTAGACAGTGTGGCAGAAGTGAAGATGAAATGGCAGGAGATCAAACAACAGGAAAGAGGCGGCAAAAAAACAGATCGCATGGCTCTGCCGGCGGAGCTGTCTGCTTTGATGAAAGCGCAGAAGATCCAGAAAAGGGCGGCCGAGGTGGGCTTTGATTGGCCGGAGATTGGCGGTGCAGCGAAAAAATTGTGCGAGGAAGCCATGGAACTTAGCGCCGCGCAAAAAACCGGGGATCGATTGCAAATAGAGGAAGAGATGGGCGATCTGTTCTTTGCCCTGGTTAATTTGGCCCGCTTTTTAGGGGTTGATGCGGAGATTGCCCTGGACTCAGCGATTAACAAATTTATTCGTCGTTTTCGTTATATTGAAAAACAGGTTGATCAGCACGGGGGAGATTTTGCACGTTTTTCTCTTGCGGAGCTGGACCGCTGGTGGGAGGAGGCAAAGAAACGGGAAAAAAACGATAAGTAAAATTGTTTTCTGGCGCGGGGCCCCCTGCCTTTATTTTTGTATAAAAAAGTTTTTCAAAGTGTACAATAAAGTTAACTACGGGCCGGCCCGTAGTTGGGGCTTGGGATCTATTGTAATGTGGCAGGGGGGATTGTTATATCTTCTTACCGGGAACTTTTTAAAAGAATTGCCCCTTTTCTCCTGGTGTTGCTTTTGCTGGGGATCTATTTCGGTTACCAAAAACGGGATCAGCTGCCGATCTGGCCGTCTAAAACTCCTCCTATTCCTGCGGCCATTAGAAAAGGAAAGCGGCAGGAACCGCTCATCTCTGTCTATATTGCAGAAGAAGAGCTGGTGCAAGAGATGCCGATGGAAGAATATGTGGCCGGCGTAGTGGCCGGCGAGATGGATCCCTCCTGGCCGGTGGAAGCTTTGGCTGCACAAGCAATTTTGGCACGAACCTTTACCTTGCAAAAAATTGCCGAGGTGGGAGGGGTTCCCCAACACAACGCCCATGCTTCCACGGATATTGAAGAATTCCAGGCTTTTGATGCGGAGAAGATCAACGATAAAGTAGAGAAGGCGGTCCGTTCAACGCGCGGTATGGTTGCCTGTTACAAAAATAATTACATCCGGGCCTGGTTTCATGCCTATGCCGGGCCACGGACGGCACTGGCAGATGAAGGGCTGGCTTTTAAGTATAACCCGCCTTACATTGAGACCGTCGAAGGCCGCGGCGGGAAGATAGTGCCCCCTGAAGAGAAGGATTGGTCGGCCGAGTTCGATCTGGAGGATGTAAGGAATGCCGTTTTGGAGGCAACTGGCAAGGATCCGGGAGCCATAACAGAAGTAGAGGTGGATTGTTACGGCCCTTCCGGCCGGGTGGCCACTTTTCTGGTTAACGGGCAAAAGATTTCGGGGCCGTCGCTGCGCCTGGGGCTGGAGAGCACGGAGATGCGCTCTACGTTTGTGGATAAACTTGAATTGACCGGGGAGAACCTATGCCTCTCCGGCACGGGTTACGGGCACGGAGTGGGGCTTTGCCAATGGGGTGCCCGGGCTATGGCTGAAGAAGGTTGTTCTGCGGAAGAGATCGTGCAATACTTTTATAAAAAAATTCGTTTGGTTTCATTGTGGGATTAACCAGGTGGAATATTTAGCCGCCCTCCTCAGTATAATGTTACGAGAAGGAGAGGTTGGCCATGGAGGAAAACAGGTATATTGCCAAGCAACCGGGGCATCACCGGCTGGTAATTGACAACAGGGGAAAGATGGATGTGTCAGGGGTTCTTAATGTGGACAGCTTTGATGATCAGGAGATCATCTTGGAGACGGAACAGGGCTTGCTGGCGATGCGGGGTGAAGAGCTTCATATCAAACACCTCAATCTGGAACAGGGGGAGTTGCAGATCGAAGGTTTTCTCCTGGAATTAGCCTATTCAGAAGAAAGAAGCCGGAGAAAAGACAGGGGCAAAAACTTTTTTGAACGGCTATTCAGGTAGATATGTTCAGGATGTCCATAGAACAACAGATTAGTCTTTTTTTGTATCTTTGCATTTTGGGTTTGGTAACAGGGTTTGTTTTTGATCTCTATAGGGCATGGATTAAAGTTTTTCATCTTTCCCGTAAGAAAATTTTTTTCGTAGACCTATGCTCTTGTCTTTTCTTGTCTTTGGTGATGTT
>JAAZMI010000075.1 GCA_012798895.1 Bacillota bacterium | reverse complement strand
TGAAGACGATACGCCGCCAATTGCTGCTGATACAGAGACAACTGAGGTTTTGGCCCCGGAAATTTTACCTACAGATACCCCGCAAGAAGATAGCTCTCAAACGAAAAGTGATGATGAAGATGAAGAAGGAGAAAGAGAAAAAAAAGGAAAATCTTCTGACGCAGTTTTTTCCCCGTTTTACCGTCTCGATGTACCGGACAAAGTTGCCATTACCTTTGATGACGGCCCCTGTCCGGGGATGACCGAACAATATCTTGAAATACTGGAAACGTACGATGTTCAAGCCACATTTTTCGTCATTGGCCAACAGGTCGGCTTCTACCCGGAGACAGCAAAAAAAATTATTGCACAAGGAAGCGAAATCGGCAGCCATTCCTGGCGACATGCTCCTTTGGACAAACTTGATTTCGATCAAATTAGCACCGATTTAGAGAAAACAGCAGTGCAGATCCGTACATCTTTGGGGCAAGATACCCTTTTTTTTCGCCCCCCCTACGGGCGCGGCTCTGCGGATGTGCTGGAGGCAGCCCAAGAATTGAACCAGAGATTGGTCTATTGGGATGTCGATCCCCGGGATTGGGAAAATCATTCACCGGAAAAAATCATTGGAACGATTCTGAAACAGGTAAAGCCGGGTTCCATAATCATCCTTCATGAAGGGCGCCAGAATACGCTGGCAGCCTTGCCGGGGATCATAGAGAGCTTACAAGATCTCGGTTTACAACCGGTCTCTGTCTCTGCCTTGCTCACCGCTGCAAAACAAAAAAATTGACTAATCTCATGTTTCGATAGGGTATGTGTGAAAGTTCCAAAAATTCAAGCAGGATTTATTTTTTCTCTATCGAATATTGTGTATAATAACATACCAACAATATGTAATAAACTCTGCTTCCTGCGCAATAAGATTAGATATACGAAATTATAATGGAAGGCCAACAAACTATTAAAGGAGGTGAAAAAGGTGAATGGTTCAATGAATGACGAAGAAATCGCCACGCTAAATCGTGAGATCAATAATTTGCGGGAAATATTGAGGCTTAAGGTCCAAAAACACGGAATTTTTTCTCATCCGGAGGTAATTTTAACCTCAAAAGCACTTGACAGTAAGATTATTGCCATGATGAATAGATCGCACTCCCAAAATAAAAAAAAGGGGGCGGTGTAACCGGCCCGGCAGACTAAAAAACATAAAACAATACTAGCAGAATTGTTGGGCAAAAAAAGCTGCAGCTTTCTCCGCCACCTTCTGTTCGTACCCCCAAAGGAAATGATCGGCTCCTTCAATTGCTATCGCAGTTCCCAATACAGGCATGTCTTCAATCTCCGCCATAATTTTATCCGGGGGGATCAGATCATCCTTGGTTCCATAGGTCAATAACAAAGGCTTAAAACATTTTAAAAGAATTTCGGAGGGTATAATGGGTGAAATCCCGGCTATAACCCGGATCAGATCGTTATGTACGCCCGCAGAGAGGGCAACCATTCCCCCGAATGAATAACCGAGAATGCCAATCCGATTGGCGTCAATGCCTTCGTAACCACCAAGAAAAGAGATTGCAGCGTGCGCATCCTCTTCTTCACCGATGCCCTCGTCAAAAGAACCTTCGCTGCGGCCTACACCCCGGAAATTAAAGCGCAACGCGGCTATCTCCTGCACCGCCAGTGCCTCGCTAACCGCCCGGATAACATTGTTATTCATATTCCCACCATAAAGAGAATGGGGATGACAGAGAACAACCCCCGCCCGGGAAACCGGCCCTTCGGGCAAAGAAAGAAATCCCTCCAGGCTTAGATCACCACACGTAAAACTTACTTCATGTTCCGACATATAATACCAATACCCCTTATATAAAAATAAATGGAGCGGGTGATGGGGATCGAACCCACGCGACTGGCTTGGAAGGCCAGGGCTCTGCCACTGAGCTACACCCGCAAGAGATGAATTTGAATAGAAACCGGGTTTAAACCGTCAAACCTTTTATCCGGATGAAACAATTTACGTTATATAGTATATCACAAAGCCTCGTCCGGTTAAAGCATTTTCTTGCTGCAGGGTAAAAAACAAGAACTCTAAGAAGGATTCAAGCCAAGAGCTATAGAAGAAGAAAGCATGACCCAAAAAGATGATCTGACTGAACGATACAAAAAAGCTGCTCGTGCCATCGGCAAAGCCCGCACTATGGTTGTTACAGCCGGTGCCGGTATAGGTGTCGACTCGGGATTGCCCGATTACCGGGGAGACAAAGGCTTCTGGAAAGCTTACCCCATGTATGCCTCTTTGGGGATCAACTACTATGATGCCGCCGATCCCGTGCACTTCGGCGCAGACCCTGCTTTTGGCTGGGGCTTCTATGCCCATCGCATCGATCTCTATCGCAATACAGAACCCCATGAAGGATTTCGGTTGCTGCAAGAATGGATCGCACGCCGGCAGATGGATTACTTTGTCGTCACCTCCAACGTGGATGGACAATTCCAGAAAGCGGGGTTTCCTGAAGAAAAAGTGTACGAGGTACACGGTTCTGTCCATTACCTGCAATGCTGCACGCCCTGCAGCGATGCTATCTGGAAAAATACAGAACACATTCCTGTAGATCTTACCACCATGCGTGCCCAGAAGGTGTTGCGCTGCCCCCACTGCGGGGATATCTCGAGGCCAAACGTGCTCATGTTTGGGGATTTTGCCTGGATCGGCAACCGTACAGACATGCAGAGAAGTAATTACGGTGCTTTCCTGAAACAATATCGCCCGCCCATGGTCGTAATCGAGATGGGTGCCGGCACGGCCATCTCCACCATCCGCAATATGAGCGAAAATTTGGGGGAACACCACGAAGCTTCGGTGGTACGCATCAACCCGCGCGACTACCACATCCCTCACCCGCATATCTCCATACCCTGCAGCGCCCTTAAGGGATTGTTAAAAATTCAGGAACAGATCCGAGAGGAAAACATATTTTAGCCCTAAACGGTATGCATGGCGCCTGTCATTTTTTAAAAATAGCCACGCTTAAAACTGATGCTTAATCTTGACGTGCTCCCCACGGATAGATCCGGGGGTTTTACGGCAGAAATTATAATGAAAAAGCTGTTCCCCTGCAGCCGGCCGGCTGCAGGGGAACAGCTTTCTTATGCAGCCATGATCTGGCTAATCAAATAGGAGGGCTAAATTGGGGCCCTTTAAAATTTTAATCGATAAACCCGTTTTCTTTCAGCCATTCTTCAGCCACTTCTTGCGGCGCAAAGTCTTCAATGTCAACCTTGGCGTTTAAAACAGACATGGCTTCTTCATCCAACTGATGGGCGATCGGATTGAGAATATCGGCAATCTCCGGATACCTTTCCAAAGCGTCTCCCCGGACGACCGGCGAACAGTTATACACGGGGTGGAATTGAAGATCGTCCACCAGGTTGACCAAGCCAAACGTGGAGATGCGCCCATCTGTCGCAAAGCCCATGGCTACAGGTATCTCGCCGTCCCTTAAAGCACCATAGGTAATTCCAAGGTCCATAATGATGACATCATCGAATTCAAAATCGTAGAGTTCACACAAAGCCGGATAACCATCATCGCGGATGGCATATTCATGATCGGTGGCAAAAACCCATCCTTTACCCGTAGGATCAGCCTTTTCCGCCTTTATTGCTCCCGCCAGGTCACTTATCGTTTCGATACCCAGGGCTTCGGCATCATCCTCGCGCATCATTAAAGTATAAGTATTGTCAAACGGAGTATAATCCAACCAAACCAGGTTGTTTTTCTCCAAGTCGTCTTCTTTTACTACATTGTAGCATTCAACCGGATCGGTGATGGGATGTTCGTATCCCAGATGGCTGATCAGAGTAGTCCCCGTATATTCCCAGTATAAGTCTATATCACCCTTCTCCAGGGCTTCCCGGGCTATTGCAGTCCCGCTCAAACCGGTTTCATCCCGGGTGGGGATGCCATTGTGTTCCAAAGCAATCATTGTGATCTGTCCCAAGATCAACTGCTCGGTAAATTCCTTGGAGCCAACGACTACCGCTCCTTCTTCTTGCGGTGCACATCCGCCCAGGCTAATAAGGCCCACTAACAGCAAAGCAAGGCATACCGCAGAGATAATATTTGTTTTCATACGCATAATAATGTTAACCCCCTTTTTATTGTAGGAAAACAGGAAAAACAACCTCATTTCTACCAATGAACCAGATGCTCCTCGACAAGCCCAACCAGGTAATCAAAAAATATCGCCGTAATAGCCGCCAACCCCGCCCCGGTAAACACTACCAGATTCCTCCGGACGGACAAGCCCGTCACTATAAAATCGCCCAACCCGCCCGCACCGATAAAGGTGGCCAGCGTAGCCGCCCCGACATTGATTACAATAGCAGTGCGGATACCGGCAAGAATAATTGGCGCAGCGATGGGAAGCTCGATGCGGGTAAGGATGTGCCATGGATTCATCCCCATACCCTTCGCCGCTTCGATGACATCCGGGGTAATATTTTTAATGCCGGCATAGGTATTGCGCAAAACAGGCAGTATGGAATAGAGCCAGAGGGCGAAAACTGCTACGTTGAAACCGAGGCCCAACACAGAATAAAAAAGAGCCAATATAGCTAAACTGGGCACAGTCTGCCCCAAATTAACTACGTTTTCAATTACCCTCCCAAACACATAAAAAATGGGCCTCGATATGATAATTCCGAAGGCAATACCCGTAAAAACAGCAACGAGCATGGAAACAAACACCAGCCCCAGATGCTCTTTTAATGCTTTGTTAACATTGGATATAGTAATTAATCTGGCCACCAGGCTGTCTGTTGGATATTTTAGAGCGTAACCGACAAGCAGGCAGGCGACTATAATTAAAGCCAAAGGAACAAGCATCCATCTAAGCGGCTTAGAAGGCGTCATCGTCCTTCATCACCTCCAGCAGATCGCCCAAAGTAATGTAACCCTGGCAGCCATCGTTTTTATCGGTAACCACGACATGGCTCTGGCCGTATTCAAGCATCATGGAAAAAGCATCGCGCAGGGTGGCATCACCGGTTATATAATCGGGTATCTCCCGCAAAATATCCCCGGCAACACGGCCCGTCCGCTGTTCCAGATCCCCGGCACTAATTATTCCTTGCGGCATGTTGTCGCCATCTACTATCAAAACGATTCTGATCTTACTGTTTTCAATCTCTTTGCGTACCTCCTCCAAAGGTGTACCGGCACGCAAGAAACCCGCGGGTTTTTTAAGAATTTCCCGGCAACGAATCAGATGTAGACGCTTGATAGAACGATCGCTGCCCACCAACTTGGCGACAAATTCGTCAACCGGTTGGCTCAGCAATTCACCCGGGGTGGCATATTGCACGAGCGACCCCTCTTGCATAACCGCAATATTATCGGCCATCTTAATAGCCTCATCAATATCATGGGTAACAAAGGCAATCGTCTTTTGCATCTGTTCCTGAATGCGTAAAAATTCATTTTGTAAACGGGTCCGGGTAATAGGATCAACCGCACCAAAAGGTTCATCCATTAACAATATGGGAGGGTCGGCAGCCAATGCTCTTGCTACCCCGACGCGCTGGCGTTGCCCGCCGCTGAGAGCAGAAGGATAACGTTTTTTAAACTCCTTGGGCTCCAAACCAACCAGACGCAGCATCTCTTCTGTATTTTGGCGGATAGTATCTTTAGGCCATTTTTTTTCCCGGGGAACCGTAGCAACATTATCTTCGACAGTCAAGTGTGGGAAAAGGCCGATCTCCTGAATAACATAGCCGATTCCCAGGCGCAGTTCGATGGGGTCCATTTTGGAGACATCTTGTCCATTGATATAAATTGTACCCCCGGTCGGTTCATACAGACGATTGATCATTTTCAAAGTGGTCGTCTTGCCGCATCCAGAAGGGCCAATCAGAGCGCAAACGCAGCCTTCTGGAATCTCCATATTTAAATTTTTCACTGCAGGAGTCTTCTGCCCGGGAAAAATCTTGGTGACATCATCCAGACGTATCACTGTTTACCCCCTCTTTCTTAACCAACCCGCATACGTCGTTCGCTCCAGCTTAACAAGAGATCGAAAGCAATGGCGATAATGGAGACAAAAAGCGCTCCCACAACGATCATCTCCGGCCTGGTTCTGGAGATGCCCTGAAAGACCATTTCGCCCAGACCTCCCGCCCCAATATAAGAAGCGATAGCCCCAATCCCAACCACCATAACTGTGGCCGAACGGATCCCGGCCATGATCACCGGAAAGGCTATGGGAAGTTTAACTTTAAAAAGGATCCTCCACTCGTTCATACCCATGCCCCTGGCTGCTTCGATAATAGCCGGGTCAATCTCATTAATACCTGAATATGTGTTTCTGACTATTGGCAACAAAGAATAGAGGATGAGTGCGATCACACCCGAAGTAAAACCAATGCCGAAAAGAGGAACCATAAATGCAAGCATGGCCAGGCTTGGTATCACCATAATAACCTGGCAGATCGTTAAAACTGAGGTTGCCAGGCCGGCATGGTAAGTAATGATTATCCCCAAAATAACGGATACACAGATGGCAACCGCCACTGAAATAAATACCAACCACAAATGTTCCAATAAAAGCTTTAGAACGACATCCCACCGTTGGCCCAGAAAACCCAACACATTGTTAAATAGTTCCATCCGATTTCTCCATTTCGTTTGTTCCGTTCGTTAACATAAACATAAAAAACCTTCCCGCGGCAAACATCAGCCTAAGAAGGTAGCTAAACGCAGACACAGCCTTAAAAAATCTATTAAAGCTGAAAAAATAATTATTTTGCTATTTTGCAAAATATCATAATAGCATTACCCGCTTAGCCTACGAGGTTAGCTGACGGGCTCGGGCCGGGTGCTCTGCCCTATTCCGGATTTAAAGAATTAAACCCTGGAAATTCGCCCCCCTGGTATGGTTTCCCCGCGCCTATGGAATAGACTTCGGCCTGCCTATGATCTTATCTTTTCTAAAGTATGGTGATATCATTTATTTCATAAATAAAGCTTATCATAAGCATTTCCGGCAGTCAAATTATCCCGGCCAGATCTGTTCAGTCGCCGGTTCATTTTATTGCCTTTCCAGATATACTGTATTATAATTTAAGGCATGGGCCTGCAACCCGTAAGGCTGAAAGAAAATCGGATCGCATTGAATGTTCTTAAGCAAGGAGAGGAGAAAAAAGTGTGCACCTGACCTTGGAAAATCTACAAAAGGGCTTTAAAAAAACCGGTTATATCTGTGATGAAGAGACTATTTTAACTGTCTATCTCAGCCTGGTGCTGGAGAAACCCATCCTCATTGAAGGCCCCCCCGGCGTAGGAAAAACCGAAATGGGTAAAGTGCTGGCCCAGATATACGAAACCGATCTCATCCGGCTGCAGTGTTACGAAGGTTTGGACGAAAATAAGGCGCTCTATGAATGGAACTACCAGAGACAACTTTTAAAAATCCAACTTAGCAAGCACGATACCGAAACCAAGCAACTGGAAGAAGACCTCTTTTCCCCGCAATATCTGCTACAAAGGCCGCTACTGCAGGCTATCCAGGCCCCCCGCAAGGTTGTATTGCTAGTAGACGAGATAGATAAGTCCGACGATGAATTTGAAGCCTTCCTGTTTGAAATCCTCTCTGATTTTCAAGTTTCTGTGCCAGAACTGGGCACAATTCAGGCGAAACAGATCCCGATCGTGGTATTGACGAGCAATAGCGAACGCGAACTTTCCGATGGGTTGAAAAGGCGTTGTATTTTCCTCTACCTGGATTTCCCCAAAATCGAAAAAGAGATCGAAATAATCCGGGCCAGGGTTCCCCGGGCGGGCAAAATCCTGACCAAAGAGATTGCAAAAGCGGTCAACCTCATCCGTCAGAATGCCGAGATACGCAAAAAACCTTCTATCGCCGAAACACTCGATTGGACGAGGGCCCTCGTCAGTTTAAACAAAGATCGCCTGCAGAGCAGCACGATAAAACATACGCTGAGCATCCTCTTAAAAAACAGGGCCGATCAGCGGGTTTTTCACGAACAGATTGGCGCAGATAATCTATGGGAGAGAAGTAGATCGGGATATTAGCCTTAATTTTTTCTCATCTGTTACACGAAGAAGCGATCAACCGCCCGTGGCAAAAACCGTGGGCTTGTTGAAACCCTGGTAGAAGCCCTAAAGGAAGCAGTGAAAAATATGCATGATTGTAATGTTGCCGGAAAACACAAAAAGCTGCCGGATTACCTGGAAAATAATATTATTCGTTTTGCTTGCCTGCTAAGAGCCGGGGGAGTACGTATCGGCACTTCTGAAGTCATCGATGCCCTTCAGGCCCTGCAATTTATACCGCTATCCGAAAAAACACTTTTTGAGGCAACGCTGAAAGCAACCCTGATCAAAAAAGCTGCCGATCAGGAATTGTTTAAGAAACATTTTGCTCTTTTTTTTACCTCCCCGGAGAGAAAAAGAAAATTCCAGGAGATCCACCAACAAAAACAAGCCGAACACCGGGCACGGATCGAAGAGGCGGAAAAGGTATTGAGTTTTCGCGGCGAACAGATGGATCTCTCGGAGATGGATAAAACGGTCTACGCTTATATGCCGGCCCGTGATCAGAAGAAAATGCAAGATTTTTTGCAGATGAACGAAAGCAGGAATACGCTTAGTCGGGGGTATCGCCCCTTTCTGGAGACGATCGTAAAGGGGCGCCTGAATTTCTGGTATAAGCAACTGGGCAGAGAGATCGAAGAAGAACTTAACCGGCCGGATGCCGGCGATGAAGAACTAAATGCCATTCAAGACGCCGCCGCCGGGACCGGCCGGGGCGGATATAATATCTTAACAGAAGACATGCAAAATATTGCGCGCCGGGATCTGCCCCGCGCCACTATTTTGATCCGTAAGATGGCCCGCTTGCTCGTTTGCCGCATCTCCCGGCGTTATCGTTCTTGTAAAAGCCGGCGAAAACTTAATCTACCCGCTACGATCCGCCACAGCATCCAGTACGGGGGCATACCTTTTCGCTTAAAATACAGAAGCAGGAAGGAGAAAAAACCGCAACTTCTTCTGCTTTGCGATGTCTCCGGCTCTATGATCCGTTACACTAGTTTTGTTTTACAGTTTATCTACGGTCTAAATGCCGTAGTTAAACACATTGAAAGTTTTATTTTCTCCGAAGGCCTGGAGAGGATTACCCCCTATTTCCAACAGGGGAAAGGCTTTGATTCCATCATCAAAACCATTGTTGAAGAAAGCAAGGAATGGGGCGGCGGCACAAGCCTGGGTAAAGCCGTGCGGTCCCTGATCTTGAATTACGAAGAGGAATTGAACAGAAATACCATTGTAATCATCGTCAGCGATACGCGCACGATTAGGCACCGGGATGCAGTAAAAATGATTCGGCGCCTGCAGAACAAGGTTAAAGAGATCATCTGGCTCAACACTCTGCCACGGGGGGATTGGGATAAATATACATCTATACAGATGTTTCAAAAAGCGGCAAACATGTTTCCCTGCAACACTCTGGCAGATTTGGAACAGGTCCTCGGGAAAAAGTTTTTAACCGGGTAGATAATAATCGCAGTTACTGCATAAAAAATATTAAGCCCTTTAAAGAGCTTAATATTTTCCTGTTCGTTTTTTGGTGGTCGGGGCGACAGGATTTGAACCTGCGACTTCTTGGTCCCAAACCAAGCGCGCTGCCAAACTGCGCCACGCCCCGATGTTAAATTAAATTGTGTCTACTATAGTGATTTTAACACGATCCTGTAGAAAATTCAACAACAAGGGGTTTAAACTTCACCTTTTGACATGCTCCCCACGGATAAATCCGGGGGTTTTACGGCAGAAATGATAAGCAGATCGAGCCCCGGCATGCTCTAAATCCAGTAAATATGGTGCTTTGGGTTCGAGCAGGGATCAGAGAAATTTTTTATTTTCCAGCAGTTTTCTTATTTTTTCCAAAGCCTGTCCCCGGTGGCTGACGCGATTTTTCTGCTCTGGTTCTATCTCCGCAAAAGTGCGGTTTTCGCCGGCAAGGATAAAAAGGGGATCGTAGCCAAAACCGCGGCTGCCACGGGGTGCGGTAGCGATAGAACCCTCGCAGCTTCCCTCTACTACAGCCGTCTTTTGGCCGGGGATTGCCAG
>JAAZMI010000074.1 GCA_012798895.1 Bacillota bacterium | reverse complement strand
TCGTTGACAGTTATTTTCCCACCGCTCTTGGTTTCTACAAATTCCTTGGTGAAGAAGGTATCCACCTTGAGGCCGTTGGCGGTATAATATGTTGCCTCCCGCGGGCCGCCAAATTTTTGCAGGCCGGCTGTGCGGGAATCCCCGATAAAAACAGCATCCTCGAAGTAATCATCTATAACGGCAACATCCGCCGCCGGCACGGGCTGAAGATAGTCATAGCCCCCGGGAGGGTAATCCGCTGCGGTTGGGGCAGGCGTCTCCTGATCGGGGCCGGACCCGGCAGGATCATCTGTTTCCGCCCGCGTGTCTTCTTCCATCCCGGGCGGCAAAGCCGCCGGCACTGTTCCTGCCGGGGATGATAGAGCAAGCTTCCTTTCATCTCCCGCCTCCCAACCGCCCGCAGCGATATCCTCGCCCTTCTGCCCCTTTGGCGGGGGGAAAGCCTGTCCGGGCGGCAAAAAATTGCCACCCGGGGACGAAAGATCGTTTCGGCCGGGATGGATATAGCCCGCCCGAAAGAAGGCAACCAGGGCCACAAGCAGAAAAAGCATCACAAGAATCAAAGGAATGGAGGGCCGCCTGCGCGGATGTTGCCCCTTGTTTCGTGACCAGCGGGGCCGCTCATCTTTGACATTATAATCCCTGTACTTCATCCCCGGAAATACCCCCCCCAAAGCCATGCGGCTCCCCGATCCTTATGTTCATTGTAGCCTATCTGCCCCAAAAATTATTTACAGGGGGATTAATAATTAGTTACAAAAAAGTTACAGTTTTTTTAAATTGATTCCCGGGAAACTTCTTGGGTTTTATAGTAGAATGGTAGAGAAGTGACGGGAACAACACGGAACAGGGAAGGGGGATTGATGCATGCAAACCGGCAAAGCAAAAGTACTCGTAGTGGAAGACGAAGCTTCGATCCGTAAATTTATCGGTATCAATTTAAATCGAAACGATTTCGCGGTGCTGGAGGCCGAAGACGGAGAAACTGCCCTGGAAATGGCCAGAAATTTTGCCCCTGATGTGGTTATTTTGGATGTAATGCTGCCCTCTATAGACGGTTTTGAAGTCTGCATGCAGATCCGGCGCATGATGCCGCGGGTCGTCATCATCATGCTGACGGCCAAAGGAGAAGATATGGATAAAATTATGGGGCTGGAACTGGGAGCCGATGATTACATGGTCAAGCCCTTCAACCCTTTGGAGCTGGTGGCCCGTATTCGTGCCAACCTGCGGAAATTGGCCAGCTATGTTCCTCAAGTCAAAGCCGGCTTCCTTTGTTTTCAACAACTTAAACTGGATTTGGAAGGGCAGCGTTTCTATAAAAATGAGGAAGAAATAGAGTTGACACCTACAGAATTTGCCATGATGAAGGTGTTCATGAAAAATCCCCAGAAAGCGTTCACCCGGGACGAGATGATGAATCACGTCTGGGGCCGGAATTATTTTGGAGATCTGAAGACAGTAGATGTCAATATCCGCAGGATACGAGAAAAATTGGAGGATGATCCCTCCGCCCCCCGCTGGATCGAAACGGTTTGGGGAATTGGCTATCGGCTGAAAGGAACGGGTGGCAATGCTTAGCATCAAAAAGAGGCTGGTTCTGTATTTCATGTTCATCATCATCATCACGGTGATCATCCTCGAAGTGTTTTTAATCAACAGTATTCGCCATAATTACTATAAAAACCTGGAAGATACCCTCGTAAACCAACTGCAAACATCTACCGATCTCTATGAAAGATATTTTTCGGATGCTACCCTGCAGGAAAACATCCTCAACGATGTGGACGCCTTCTGGAAACAGGTCACGGCCCAGGTGGAGATCATCGATCCGGAAGGAAACATACTTCTTGATTCACTGGGCGTCATTGCCGGCCCGGTTGCAGAAAAAGATGATGTCCGGGCGGCGCTGCAAGGGGAAAAAGGGATCTGGGTTGGGCGCGTCCCTTATGACACGGAAAAGGTCATGGCTGCTGCTTACCCCATAACTGTGGCAGGAGAACAGGTGGGGGTTTTGAGGTTTGTGGCCTCCCTGAGGGAGGTAAACCAGGCGATCAGGAACGTTACTTACAGGTTCATGTATTTTGGTGCCGTAGTGATTCTCTTTTCCGGATTGGTCAGTATTTTTCTGGCCAAAACCATTACAGGCCCGTTAAAACAAGTGACTCTCGTAGCAGAAGAGATCGCCAGGGGCAATTTTAAGGTGGAAAATACGCCGGAATCTGGTGATGAGATCGGTAAACTGCTTGGGACGCTCCATTACCTTGCCAGTGAGATTTTAAAAAAAGAAAGGCTGAAAAATGATTTTATCTCCTCGGTGTCACATGAACTGCGCACACCTTTGACTTCCATCAAAGGTTGGGCCGTTACGCTTAAACAGGGCTACGAAAATAATGACCTTTTACAGGACGGCCTCGATATTATCGAAAAGGAAAGCGATCGGCTGACCGATATGGTGGCGGAGCTTTTAGATTTCTCCAAATTTGTATCCGGAAAAATTACATTAAGAAGGGCAAAGGTCGATATGAACGGCCTTTTAAAACACCTCCGCATCCAGTTGACCCCGAGGGCTTTGCGGGAGGAGATAGATTTTGAAGTCAAGTTCGATGGAAATAATCCCTTTCTTTATACCGATGCAGATCGCCTGAAACAGGTTTTTATCAACCTGCTGGATAATGCTTTCAAATTTACCGCTCCCGGCGGGCGCGTTTCATTGACCGCTTCTTCTAGTGAGCATACATATTGTTTTTGCATTGAAGATAACGGGTGCGGCATCTCCGCCGAAGAATTGCCCAAAGTTAAAGAGAAGTTTTATAAAGGAAAATCCAGTAAAGCACAAAGCGGAATCGGCCTCTCAATTTCAGATGAAATCATCCGGCTGATGAAAGGCAAGATGCTGATCACGAGCGCGGTGGGTCAAGGCACGCGCATCACGATCACCTTGCCCTTGGAGGAAGTGGTGAACGAAAAATGAAGAAAATATGGCCGGCCATCGTTTTCTGGTTGTTCGTAGGCATTTTAAGCGGCGGCTGCAGCAGCCAAAACACGGATTTAACCCTCAGGGTTATCCCTCCCCATAATCTGCAGGCCCCTTTACATGGAACATGGAAAATCGTCTCCCTCTTGCCGGGGGAAACAGCAACAACCCGGGATCTTGCAGGAAAATGGGTCGGCAAAACGATTCTTTCAAATTTTCCGGCTTTGCATTGGGCATGGTTCAGCGCCGGGCCTGGGCCTGCTCCAGGTCTGCTCTGGTCAGGATGGAGGCGACGCTGAGGCCTTCCCGTGTCAGGTTTTCGCGGCCCCCCTCCTGGCGATCGACGATCACTAAAACTTTTTCTACCCGGCAGCCCAGCTCCTGCACGGCACGCACCGCTTTGAGCAGCGATCCCCCCGTCGTGAGGACATCGTCCAGCACCAGCAGGGGCAGGCCCTCGCGCAGCGTAGGCCCGTCAACTTTGTTTCCCGAGCCGTGTTTTTTGGGCTCGGCCCGCACAAAAAAGGTGTCGAGGGGTGGCGTGTTAGAGGGGGACGCGTAGCTGAGGGCACTGATGGCGGCAGACAGGGGCACCGCCCCCAGGGCCGGCCCCCCCACCGCCTTCACTGCCGGGTATTCCTTGTGGATGAGATGCAGGATATAGCGGGCCAGTTTATGTACACCTTCAGCGGTAAGCGTCACCCTGCGACAATCGATATAGAAATCGCTTTCCCGGCCGGAGGCGAGGCGCACCTTCTTCCGTTCGTAAGCACGGGTTAAAATAAGTTGGAGAATATCTCCGTATAATTTTTCCATCTCCATGTCTGGGCCTCCATTCCTTCTTGATTTAAATTTGACCTTTTCATTTTTTTTAAGTATAACATAGGTAACAGGTTTGCCCAAGGAGGAGATACTGAAATGGAAAGTTACAAAATTGCCTTAATCCCGGGAGACGGCACAGGCCCCGAGATGTTGCGAGAAGGGGTTAAGGTGCTCCAAGCTGCAGCAAAAAAATTTGCTTTCGACCTGACATTCGAGGAATTTGACTACGGTGGCGAACGCTACCTAAAAAGCGGGGAAGTCTTGCCGGCAGGGGCCGTGGAAGAACTAAGGAAATATCACGCCATCTATCTGGGAGCAGTCGGCCATCCAGAGGTAAAACCGGGCATCCTCGAAAAAGGGATTCTCTTGCGCCTGCGTTTTGAACTGGATCAATATATTAACCTGCGCCCGGTCAAGCTCTATCCCGGGGTGGAGACCCCCCTCAAGGATAAAGGCCCTGATGAGATCGATTTTGTCGTCGTGCGTGAAAATTCAGAGGGCCTGTATACGGGCAGCGGCGGGTTTATGCGCAAAGGGACGCCACATGAAGTGGCAATCCAGGAATCGATCAACACCCGCTTTGGCGTAGAACGCTGCCTGCGCTACGCCTTTGAGTATTGCCGGGAACACAAACGGAAAACTCTTACCCTCTGTGGCAAAACCAACGTCCTTACCTTCGCCTTCGATCTGTGGGAAAGGGCCTTCCATGAAGTGGGGGAGGAATACCCGGACGTGCAAAGAGAATATGCACATGTCGACGCCATCAGCATGTGGATGGTTAAAAACCCGGAGCAGTTCGATGTGATCGTCACGGATAACATGTTCGGCGATATCATTACCGATCTGGGCGCCATCCTGCAAGGAGGCATGGGCATCGCTGCCGGCGGCAATATCAACCCCCAGGGAACCTCTATGTTCGAACCGATCGGCGGTTCGGCTCCCAAATATACCGGCAAAAATATGATCAACCCTCTGGCGGCCATCTGTGCCGGGGGCATGTTGCTGGAACACCTCGGGGAAAAAGAGGCGGCAACGGCGGTGGAGAAGGCGGTTATGACCGTCTGTTCCGAGCATATTCAGAGCCTCTCCGCCGGGAAGATGGGCGCCGGCACGAGTGAGGTCGGCGACCTGGTCGTAGACAATCTCTAACCTTTAAGATGTTTAATCCCTAAAAATAGGCAGATAACAGAAAAAAGAAAAAGGTGCTTCCAAATATTAACCTGAAAGCAACCTTTTTACTGCCTTGTCTGTCTTCTCCCTCTTTCGCCTGCCGCCTGGCGGAGCACGGCGAGTAGAAAAAGCGGCAATACCGCGGTGCGCCCGAGACGGGAAGGTTCTTTAAGCAGGCGGTAGAACCATTCCAGCCCGGCCCGCTGCATCCACAGGGGTGCCCGCCTGGCTTTGCCGGCTAAGACATCAAAACTTCCCCCCACTCCGATCACTACACAGGGGGGAAGTTCTTTTCGATAACGCGCAATCCATTTTTCCTGCTTGGGCACGCCGAGGGCCACCAGAAGCAAGGCCGGCTGCAGCCGGCGTATCTCTTCGAGAATGGTCTTCTCTTCCTCTTTCCGGAAATAGCCGTGATGAAAACCTGCGATATTGATCCCGGGGTAGTTTTGCCGGGCTTTGGCGGCGGCTTGTTCCAGAACGCTCTGCCGGGAACCTAAAAAATAAAGGGGTAAAGAGGTGCGGGCGGCCTCCTGCAAACAGGCAAGCATCAGGTCAAAACCGGCCACCCTTTGCGGAACGGCACGCCCCAATATCCGCGAGGCCAGAACCACCCCGGCCCCATCAGCGGTTACCAGTTCCGCCGCTTTGATTATATCCCGCAGTGCCCGATCTTGGCGGCAGCGGTAGAGCATCTCGGCATTGGCGGTAACAACATGCAAAAACTGATTTTCGCGCCAGGCACGGCAGATCATCTCCATGGTTTGCTGCAGAGTAAGGCGATCCACCGGAACCTTCAGGATGCTCACCCTCATACCGCTTTTTCCCCCAATTTTTCAGCTTATCCAATCCTGCCCTTCTCTGCCATCCGGGCAAAAGCCGTTAAAATCTTCAAGATCTTCCGGTAACAACACCCTTGACATGCAGATCCACCAAGCTGCGGATCTCTTCATTTTCCGGGAAGATATAGCTAACCCCCGCCACTTCACCGGGTTCACCCGGCAGGGTAAAAGTATTTATCTCCTCTATCTCCACATTTTTTAGACTGTTGGCCAGCTTCAGAGCCTGATTAAGTTCCAGATCTGTCTTGATGCTTCCTGCCAACTGGGGTAGAAGGCGCGGGAATTTCAATATGTTTTTATAAGCGATGATCTCTTGCAACAACGTTTTTAAGAATTTCTGTTGCCGCTTGACCCTCCCCAGATCGGCCTCCGCATCTTTGCGCCAGCGCACATATTCGAGAGCCTTTTCGCCATCAAGATGCTGGTATCCCGGTTGCAGGTCGATATCGACATCGATTCCCTTATAAGTCATCCTTTTCTCCACTTCCAGCTCAATGCCCCCCAGTGTATCCACAATGTTAATAAAGCCATCGAAATCCGTAGTGATATAGTGATCGATGCGGATATCTAGGAAATCTTCAACGACCCTCTGGCTTAGGGGCACCTCGCCATAGGCATAAGCATGGTTGATCTTGTCCAACCCATGACCCGGGATATGAACGCGCATGTCGCGGGGAATGGAGATAATGTTGATCGATCCTGTCTTGTTATTTAAAGTTAGAAGCATAATTGTATCGGCCCTGCTTACCTGATCGCGGGAATCCAACCCCATGATTAAAACATTCATGATCTCAGGCAGCGATTCATGTTCTCCTTCCAACAAAGAGATATCCTCGTTTTCTTCCAGTGGCATGGCCGTCTCATAGACCTGCCCCCAGATGGAATTTAACCAGAAACCGGCGGCAACCAATAAAAATACCAGTATAATTCCACCATAAAGTAAAAAGTTCTTCCAGAAACTTTTTTTACGTTTTCGCGCCCGGGGAGACCCCTTTTCCATCTTACCCCGTTCCTTTCTTCCTTACCTTGCAAGTATTATACTTGATCTTCAAACTACGGGCAACAAGGTACCCCCTATTTTGACAGGAAGTAACTGTTTTCGGCGGCAACTGATATTATAAACCAATTATAATTCCTTCCACTTAGCAAGAACAGGTGCCACAGCAGAAATCAGGCCCTTCACTCTTGATCTGGAATCCGCTCTGCACCCCGGTAACGTAATCGATCACTTTATCTTCTACATGCGGGGCAATTCTCTCCTCGTAGATAAAAGATACCCCGTCGATCTCTTCCTGCCGATCCTGTCCTTCTTGCATCGACTCATCCAGAGCCAGGCCCAGACTGGGGCCTCCTCAGCCCATTCCGCTGACAAAGATACGGATATGAACCTCTTCCTTGTTCGCTTGGCTTAGAATCCCTTTAAACTGTTCTACCGCAGATTCTGTAACTTTCAACACCGTTGCCAACCCCTTTTCCATCAAATTCCCTTATCCTTTCAGGGTCATACAATTATACACTAAAAAACGAAATAAAAAAAGTGGGGGCAAAATTACAAACTTTATCGAGATCGGCCCCCCTTCTTTTGGAAAATTACTGAAAAAGGTAACTTTATTTGCCTATCCTTGGCAAACTAGAAAAGTTGTTCGACCGGTGCGCGGCCCGAGCAGATTTTTGCATCGCAGCCTCATAAGGTTTTCCATCGAGAAAGCGGCCCACGAACAGAAGCCCCGCCTCATTTTCCTTTTCTTCTGCAATTTTAGAAGCCATATCAACCACCGTTCCCCTAATTACATGCTGCTTGTCGGGGTAGCCCGCCCAATAGACGACGGCACACGGGGTCTCTGCCGGGTACACTTTTTTAAGGCTGGCAAATATTTTTTCATGATCCCTGAAGATCATATACATGACTGTGCTAACCGGGAACTGTGGCAGATCCCTAAAAATTTTATCCGGTTCCGGTAAAAATTGAGGGGCCGTCTGCAAGACAAAACCGGTTTCATGCGCGGGAATGATGCTCTTCCCCAACAACGCCAGGGCCGCCGCTTCGCAGCCCATACCCGGAATAATGACGATCTCTTGTTCGGCAAACTGTTCTACATACCAGTGGCCGGGGCCAAAAAAACAGGGATTGCCGGAGTCCAAAAGTGCCACATCTTTTCCTTGTCGGAGATGTTTCTTAATTATGTGCACCCGCTCATCCCTTAGGGCAAATCTCTTTGCGTGGAACTCAACCGCTTCCTCTTCGCTTAAATCTGCAATCTTTTTGCCGTTATCATCCCAAAACCCCTCCCACGGATCGAAAAGGACCGGTTTTCCGCCCACATATTCTTTAAACAACTGCAGGTGTTCATCTGAGGCAACCACGGCATCCATTTTTTTAAGTACAGCCAGGGCCTGCAAAGTAGCCATCTGCGGCCCGGCCGGGCCGGTTCCCACCACATAGAACCTGCCCCGGTGTTCCAACTTGTTCTCCATCTTCTCCTCCTCTGTGAATCTTACTGTAATTGCATCACAAAAGGACACCCGGCAAATTTATTTTGGTGATCCTTTCTTACCGTTTATTTTTCCTCGCCGTAAGCAGGTAACCGGTGGGACGATCAGAGATTGCCAGATCGTCAAAGCCGGCCTGTTGGAACAAAGAGCACATCACATCATTAGCAGGCAGCCTGTCATTGTAGACCACGCTGTCCAGGGCTTTGTGCATGGAATCAAGCTGTTCCCTGCTCATAGTATGGCAAACCACCGCCCGGCCGCCCGGCTTTAAAATGCGAAACATCTCTTGCACTGCGGCCCCTTTGTTCTGAAAATGAGGGAAACAGGAATTGCAGATCACCTCGTCAAAGAAATTTTCTCTAAAAGGAGCGGCAGCTATATCACCCGTTACATAACGGATCTGTTTTTCACCATGCTTTTCTCTGGCTCTTTGGAGCATCTCCTCCGCCAGATCCAAAGCAACAATGCTGCCGGTGCCTCCCAGCACTCTTTGCAGAAATGGAATCAACACACCTGTTCCGGTGCCAACATCTAGAATATTGCTCCCGGGTTGAATATCCAACTCTTCGATGATCCCACCAAGGCGTTGCAAAGTTTTATCACTGATCAAGCGATCCCATCCGGCAGCCCTCTCATTAAAATAACGACGGTGTTTTTCAGACAATTCCCTATTTCCCCCTCGTTTGGTTATGCCTCTTCGCCCGGGAAAATCCCCTGTACCCGGCCGGCAGCTACTCCACGATCTCGATCCCTTTTAAGTTTAGCCAGGGATCTTCCGCCGTGATCTCATACCCCTGCACATTGCTTCTGGTCGCCACGATCTTCTGCTCGTGGACGAGATAGAAAGCCGGGAGTTCTTTCAGGATCATCTTCTGGATCTCGGTATAGATCTGCTGCTTTTTCTCCTCGTC
>JAAZMI010000073.1 GCA_012798895.1 Bacillota bacterium | reverse complement strand
GCAGCCTAAAAGCCTACGCTTCGCCGTAAATTCTTTGCTTCGCTTCACAGGTTGTTGCACCCCGGCAAAAGGGTTGCCGGCATAAAATGACAAGTGATAAAAAATCTAAAAACATGGCCACACGGCCGGTTGCTAATATCCCGCCGGTAAAGTCGCCTTTAGCCTTAAGTTTCACCGTGAACTCTTTGCCTCGCTTCACAGGTTGTTGCACCCCGGCAAAAAGGTTGCCGGCATAAAAAATAAAGCATGCCCGCTGTTAAAAAAAGCCTCTGCACAGTTTGTTACGATAAAAGGAATGGTAACACCGTGGGGGTTCAGATCTTGCCGGCCGGAAAGCTGTTATGGTGTATGAATGACTGCCGGCAGCCTACGGTGTTTAGCCGCGCCCGATCTCCAGTGCTTTGAGGTAGAGGCTTTTTGCTGTGTTCACGACCGTGGTGTTGGCCTCGTAGGAACGGGAGGCCGTGATCAGGTCGGTCATCTCCTTGGCCAGATCGATGTTGGGGTACTCCACATATCCCCGTTCGTCGGCATCGGGATGTTCCGGATCGTATTCCTGCCGCGGGGGGTTGGGGTCTTCCACCAAAGCAGCAACCCGCACTCCCTGGCCACGGAAGGCCGGCGATGCCCGGTGAGAGGCACGGGCCAGTTCTGTTCCGAAAACCACTGTTTTCCGCCGGTAGGGCCCCCCGGTATCCGTTCTGGTGGTCTGCATGTTGGCCAGGTTGCCGGCGACAACATCTATGCGCAGTTTTTCCGCCGTTAGGGCAGAACCGCTAATCTGAAAAGAGCGGAACAGTTCCAATGTTAACGCCTCCCATCATTTACGATATAGCGCCAATCAGCGCAGCGGCCGTTGATCTTCTGCACCAGTGCATTGTAGTGCAACTGGTTTGTAACCAATTCCAGCATCTCTTCGTCCAGATCCACGTTGCTTTCATCGGCCCGGCGCAAGGTGTGCCTCTCCACCTCTACCCGGGGTTCTGCCTCTTGCCCGGCACGTGGAAGGTGCCGGGGGTTGGTTCTCTCTAGTGGCAATCTCCCCCGGGCCCGCTCCAGCTCCGCGCCAAAAGTAACATAACTCCTTTTATAACCCGGCGTATTGAGGTTGGCCACATTCTGGGCGGTGACTTTCTGCCGCAGGGCCGCTCTATCTAGGCTTTTTCCTAAGGAACTGATTAAACGATCATTTCCAAACATAGGTCTTATCACCTTCAAAAAAGACATTTTCGAGAATGATTCGTCATAAACATTCGTCATAAAGTTGGAAAATCCTGCTTTTTACGACCAAGAGTTTCTAATATATAATTATTTTTTAATAATCTTCAGAATAAAGACAATAGCCGGCTGCAAGCATCCGGCTAATAATTCTGTACAGGGCTTTACCACCAACAGGTTGTACAACCTTTGGCATACTCCCACGACCGATATCATGGGCTTCCTGGCTAAATTTCTTGTAATTGCGGCAAATATTTCTACTGCTTTTCCGAAATATTTTTCTTATGTTTAACGTATCGATCTAAGATCCGGTATCTCCGGCGTCCTCTCTCTGTTTTTCTCTTCCGCCTGCTCGATCCCCAGGGCTTCTTTCCAAACATTT
>JAAZMI010000072.1 GCA_012798895.1 Bacillota bacterium | reverse complement strand
ATTTCTGCCGTACTGAGTATAAAAAAGAAAATGGCTGCTGTTAAGGTACACCTTATTTGGTATAAAAAAAGTGCCCGCCTTATTGGTACATACGTTCTATGTTGGGCACCAAGATTCCTGCTAAAAAGAAATTCTTTCATAATCTATAACCGGGCGGGTAACAAGGGGGCTATCCCCCATAGGCTCTGCCGATTGGAATTCTATTATGTGTCACAACTCCCGTCCCCCTGACACACACAGGCTCTTAGCTCAGCGGCATCCGTTCCCGGCCCACGCCCCCGGCGAAGAAGCGCGCAAAGATCTTGAGGGCGAGGTTCCTGCTATAGGCCCTGTTGGCCACCTGCGGCCATTTCTTTGCATCTCTCCAGAGAACAACTTGCGGGTACAGGGGTTTTTGGGAAAAGCGGACGCGAATTTTTTCATAGCCAAGGGCTGCCAAGCAGGACATCCTGTGCTGGCCTTCTGTGACGACGAAGCGGTAATCATCGCCTCTGACCAAGAGATAACCGCTGATGTAACCGTCGGAAAAAAGCTCCGGCTGATATCCTTCTTCCTGTAACAGGTTGTAATTATAGAGCAGGCGCCCCAGTTCCGCACGGCCAAACTCTTCTGTATTCGGGCCAAAATTATGGTTGCCGCCCGGTCTGGTTTCACCAGGCGATGGATCGAAAACAACCCTCCTGCTTTTATCCCCAAACCAGGGGAAGCCAATCCAACCCGCCCTGAGCCGGGGGGCCCGGCCCTTTACTGCGAAAAGGGCTTCTTCTGTATTCTTTGGCTGGAAGCGATCGTAATAAGTTTTCAATACCGAATCGGGGTAGGTCAGTTTTGGATTTTGCTCGTATTCCTGCAAAACAGCTACAAAATGCTGAAAATCATCGCGATAACCGGCACCATAGAGGTCGACGCACTTCTTTACCGCAACCTCGAAAACAGTGGACCGGGAGTTACGGACATCCCCGGCAGCGGGAACGGCAAAGGTTTTGCTCCCGGTTTCCTTATTGACGAGGGCTAGCTCCACATTTTGCCCTTGTTCCTCCCAGGTGCCCAGCGTTTGAACGGCCAGCCCTTCTCCGGCAGCCGCTTGAAGCAGCTCTTCCTTACCGAATTCTGTTGTAGATGCAGCGGCTGCCACCCTTATAAAGAGCTGTTTGCGGGCTTTTTGCAGCAAAGCCGCTAAAATATCCCCGGCTTCTCTTTCCCGGGCAGCAAACATGGCCAGGTTCTTATCGGCGACGGCTACAATAATATCGAAGGCGGGAATCTTTTGCACCCAATCCAAGTCCACTAGTTCATAATAAAATTTGGCCACCTTTTGCCTGGCTTGAAGCATATTATCATGCCATTCCAGGGCCATGACCTGGAGCATCCGTTCTTTATTGCGGTCAACGGCGGTAACATCGTAGCCAAAATAGTTGAGGTTCTTACTGATGATGCCATCCTTAAAGCCGATCTCCAAAACAGTTTGTGCATTTTTGTCGAGCTGCTTCTCTATCAGGCCCAGCATATTCTTGCGCCTGAGCAGTTCATCCGCACTGTCAGTAACGGTCATCGTTAGTTCACCGGCCCGGATGATGCTGGAGATCTGCCCGCCTTCAGATTTAACGGAGCCTTTGATGTTACTGCCCAGGTCCTTTAACGCCGCGGCAACATCGGCTTTTTCGGCAGCACTAGCAGCTACATAACGGGCTTTCATGTACATATTGTAGGCTTCAAAAATGTTATGATTGTTTTGGCAGATAAAACCGCGGTTATAGAGCAGGTCGAAAGAGAGGGGGTGATGGGCCAGTCCTTCCAACAAAATCTGCTGTGCCCCTTCCCAATCTTTTTTTCCTGCTCGCAGCATAGCCTCCAGGGTATAGCGCTCGATCGCCGTGGGAGCAAGTTTCACATATTGTTCCAGCAAGAAACCGGCATCATCCAGATTGCCTTGTTCAAAAAACTGAATGATCTGCTCCTTTAGCTCACTCAAAACGGCATCTACTTTTATTTGCAGTTCATCCATGCGGACCGGCCTCCAATACATTTCAATGTTTTCCTGTTACACAGGGGGGCTGTTT
>JAAZMI010000006.1 GCA_012798895.1 Bacillota bacterium | reverse complement strand
TCCATCTCCGATCCCGGTTTTCCCCTTGCCCGTTTGTTGCTGGCTGAAAATGTGCCCTTTACAGTATTGCCGGGGCCTTCCGCAGTCCTTACAGCGCTTGTGCATTCCGGCTACCCCGCCGACCGGTTTGTTTTCTGGGGGTTTCTCAGCCGTAAAAAGAAAGAGCGTGCTGAAGAGATCCGGGCTTTGGCTGCGGAGCGAAAAACCGTGGTATTTTATGAGGCGCCGCACCGGCTTTTAAAAACGCTCCGTGAATTGGCTGCCGGTTTAGGCAAAAGGGAGATCGCTGTCTGCCGCGAGCTGACCAAAAAATATGAAGAGGTGCTAAGAGGTAGTGCGGGGGAAATATTTGATCATTTTTCCCGGGTGTCCCCCCGGGGAGAGTTCACTCTGGTGTTGTCGCCCCGGGCCCGCGACAGCGCGACTCCGGCCGGCAGCATAGAAAACGAAGGGGAAGTTAAGGGGAAGAACGCCAACCTTTGGCGGGCAGAATGCACCAGGGAGCTTGAAAAAGCACTGCAGGCCGGTGATCCCCCGACAGCGGCAGTAAAAAAAGTAGCCCGCAACATGGGCCTGCCGCGGCAAAAAGTCTATGCTCTCTTAGTAGAGCTGAAACATGGCGGCGGCCTGGCCTAGGCAAGCGGATATAACAGGAAACCGATTTATAAAATAGCCCGGACGGCCTGTTTGGGGAGCGTCCGGGTTTCCCGATCAACTACAGCACAAAAGAACCGTCCCCCTGTGTTACCCCTGTGTCGCAGCTACAGCACAAAAGAACCGTCCCCCTGTGTTCGATCAACTACAACACAAAAGAACCGTCCCCCTGTGTTGCTATGTTGCAGCTACTGCACAAAAGAACCGTCCCCCTGTGTTGTTGCCCCTATGTTGCAGCTACTGCACAAAAGAACCGTCCCCTTGTGTACCTTGTGTCTGTGTCCGGTAGCGGTACATCGTTGCCAGCGTTTCGACGGCTTCTTCCGGGGTGGAATAGACTGGGATGCCGGCTTGTTCCAAAGGGATCACCTCGTTCATGGCAAATTCCCGGCAGGGAACACAGGCTAAGGCGGGTTTCCCCTTGAAATCCATGGCAGAGAGCGCCTCGGTATAGGTGTCGAGGATCTCCGCCTGTAAGATCAGGATGAAGCTGCTGATTTTTTCGCTGCGCAGTCCGATTTCGATTGTTTTCTGGACCAGCTCCGCGTTCATGTCAAAGGTAAAATCCACCGGGTTGTTGCATCCTACATAAGGGGGCACGATCTCCCTTAATTGCCGGAAGGTTTTGTCATCCAATTCTGCTGGGCGCATATCGTGTAGGGAGAGGGCATCGGCTGCGGCGACGCCGAGAGATCCGGTGTAGGAGATGACCAGTACCCCGGCCCCCTGTGGCAGCGGTTGTTTGGAGAAGGCCCGTGCCAATCCAAACATGTGGTCATTGTTACGGGCCCGGATAACGCCGGCCTGCCTAAAGGCGGCATCGTAGATCAGGTCGTCCCCGGCGAGGGAGGCGGTATGGGAAGACACCGCTTTTTTCCCGGCCTCCGTGCGCCCCGATTTGAGGATGATCACCGGTTTTTTGTCTGTCACCGCCCGGGCAACATCGATGAATCTGCGCCCGCTTTTTACATCTTCGAGGTAGAGGCAGACCACTTCGATGTTTTTATCTTCCCCGAGGTACTCCAAGATATCGGTTTCGTTAATGTCGGCTTTGTTGCCGATCGTGGCGACGATTCCAAAATCTGTGATATGGCGCATCCCCCAGAGCATCCCCGCGGCGTAGACCCCCGCCTGGGCGATCAGGCCGATATTCCCCCGGCGCAGGCTTTCGACGATCCCGATGGACTGGACCATATTGTGGTGGGTGTTGATGATCCCTGAACAATTTGGGCCGAGGAAGCGGCAGTCGTTTTCTTCTGCCACCCGTTTCAGTTTTCGTTGGATGGCTTCTCCGTCTGCACCGGCTTCAGCAAACCCGGCCGATTCGATGACGATGTTTTTAATTCCCTGCCGGCAGCATTCCTCGAATGCCTGCAGGGTTGCCTCTGCCGGCACCAGGATGATCGCGGCATCGACCGGATCTTTGATCTCGCTGACGCTGGATACTGCCGGGATGCCTTGAACCGCCTCGGCTCTAATGTTCACCGGGTACAGCTTCCCCGCAAAACGGTGAGACAAAAGGTTGTTAAAGACGTTCCAGCCCAGTTTTCCCGGCGTGTTTGAAGCGCCCAGCACGGCTATGCTCTGCGGGTAAAAAAGTTTTTGCAGGTAATCTTTGTCCCCGGAGGGTAGGCCCTTCTCTTTTTCCGCTTTCCCCGGTTTTTCCAAGAAGATGCGGGCATCGGCGATGATATTTCCCCTGGGATAAAGAAAAACGGGGTTTAGATCCATCTCGCTAATCTCGGGGTGGCGCATAATCAGCGCTGAAAGTTTGCCCAGCAGTTTTTTAAGGGCGGGGAGATCTACTGCTGTTCCTCTAAAACCCCGCAGCAGGGCATAACCCCGGATCTCTCTGATCATCTCCCCGATATCCTTTTCGTTTACCGGCAAGATCCTGAAAGAAACATCTTGAAGTGCTTCCACGAAGATCCCGCCCAATCCGAACATCAACACGGGACCAAAGGCCGGGTCTTTTTTTATGCCCACAATGGCCTCCAGCCCGGGCGGTGCCATTTTCTGTACGGATACGCCCGCCGTTTTTTTATCGGAAAAAGTTTCGAAGATCTCACTGTAAGCACGTTCTACGGCTGTGCTGTTGTTTAGGTTTAGTTTTACACCACCGGCATCGGATTTATGGATCACCTCCGGCGACAAAATCTTAAGGACAACCGGGTAGCCAATCCGTTCGCTAATCTCTACTGCTTCTTTTGTGGAGCGGGCGACTGCGGTCCCGGTGGTGGCCAGGCCTTGTTCTTCCAGTATTTTTTTGCATTCGTGTTCCAAAAGGTAGGTTCTTCCTTCATTTTCGGCAGCGGTGACGATCTCTTGCCATAATATTTCCATCCTTTCCCTCCTACATTTTCTGTTGATATTGCTGTGCACTGTTTTAGGGGTTAAATTCCATTATATCAGAAGACAATAATTTGGTTCCATCTCCCGCCAAAGGGCCGGCAAGTGGGAAGGCCGGGATATCTCCGGGATCAAAATAGCAAGAGGAATAACCCGCAGGTTACCGCCCTTGCTATTTTGATAAATTTCCGGTTGCCGATCAATCAAGCCGAATTTTTAAAAGGTATTGATTAGTCCAACATTTTGCTGATGCATTCCTGGCAGATGATCCTGCCGCTAAATTGCTTGGTGTTGTCCGCGCTGCCACAAAAAATACAAGCCGGCTCATATTTTTTAAGGACAATCTTCTCCCCATCCACATAGATCTCCAGTGCATCCTTGATCTTGATCCCGAGAGTGCGACGCAGTTCAATGGGGATTACAACCCTTCCCAGTTCATCAACTTTTCTGACGATGCCTGTTGACTTCAAACCTGCCCCTCCTTTTGTAAATTTCGACAATTAACTACAACAAGTATACCAGTAATTCCCATGAGAAGCAATACCTTTCAGTAGAAAAAAGTAAATTTTGTCTAAAAAAGTAGTTGTCTGGAGAAAATATTAAATTTGTGTAGGTTGTTGGCGGGGGGGGATCCATTAAATGGCAAAGTTGCCTTTAAAAAATTTATATGGTATAATTTAAAATCGGAAAATCAGGCTTTACAGAAGAACAGTTAAAGTCCATTACCTTTATAAGAAGGGGGCAGATCTGTTTTATGTGCAGTAGAACTTTTTACATCACCACCCCCATTTATTATCCCAGCGATCGGCTGCACATCGGCCATTCTTACACGACGGTGGCGGCTGATGCTCTGGCCAGGTTCAAAAGGCTTACCGGGTACGAGGTGTGGTTTCTGACCGGGACGGATGAACACGGCCAGAAAATACAGCGCAGCGCGGAGGACGCCGGGAAGGATCCACAGCACTTTGTAGATGAGATCGTCTCCTGGATCAAGGTGCTCTGGTCGGCAATGGATATCTCGTACGATGATTTTATCCGCACGACCGAGCCGCGCCATACCGAGGCTGTGCAGGAGATATTTGATCGTCTTTACAGGCAGGGCGATATCTACGAAGGCCGGTATGAAGGTTGGTACTGCACACCCTGCGAATCTTTCTGGACAGCCCGCCAGCTAAGCGAGGGCAACTGCCCGGATTGTGGCCGGCCGGTGGAGATGGTTGCCGAGGAGGGGTATTTCTTCCGCATGTCCAAGTATGCCGAGCGCCTCCTTGCTTATATAGAAGCCCATCCCGATTTTATTCAACCCCCTTCGCGTAAGAATGAGATGATCAATAATTTTTTGCGCCCGGGTTTGGAAGATCTCTGCGTTTCCCGCACAACTTTTAATTGGGGCATTCCGGTCCCTTTTGCCCGGCGACATGTGATCTATGTCTGGCTGGATGCGCTGAGCAATTATATCACCGCCCTCGGGTATGCTTCGGATCACGAAGATCATTTTCATAAATTCTGGCCGGCCGATGTACAGCTCATTGGTAAAGAAATTGTGCGTTTTCATACGATCTATTGGCCTATTTTTCTAATGGCTCTCGGGTTGCCTCTGCCCAAAAAGGTTTTCGGCCACGGTTGGTTGATCTTAAAAGAAGGAAAGATATCCAAGTCCAAAGGAAATGTTGTAGATCCCATGACGTTGATCGATCGCTATGGATCGGACAGCGTGCGTTATTTTCTTTTAAGAGAGATACCCTTCGGATCCGACGGCGTTTTTAGCAATGAAGCCCTGTTGACGCGGATTAACACCGATCTGGCCAACGATCTGGGCAACCTGCTGAGCCGGACTCTGACGATGGTGGAGCGCTATTTCGGGGGAAATATTCCTGCTCCGGATAGAGACACGGAAGCGGAAGATGAACCAAGCGACCGGGAGCTGCAGGAATTGGCCCTCTCCATGCCGGCACGGATGGAGGCCTTAATGGATAAACTTCAGATTAGCGGGGCTTTGGAGGCCCTCTGGGAGCTGGTGAGGCGCTCCAATAAGTATATCGAGGAGAATGCCCCCTGGCTGCTGGCCAAGGAAGAAGGAAACAGAGAGCGCCTCTCTACAGTGCTCTATAATCTCTGTGAATCCCTGCGTTTTATCAGCGTTCTGCTGCGCCCTTATATGACGCGGACGCCGGTGCGCATGTGGTCCCAGCTGGGTATAGATGCACAGCCGGAGCTTAAGGAGTGGGACAGCCTCGCCCGGTGGGGAGCTTTAAAACCGGGGACGAAGGCGCAGCGCACCTTCGATCTTTTCCCGCGTCTCGATATCAAAAAAGAGCTGGCCTCGCTTCTCGGTGAAAAGGAGGCGGCAGAAAAGGCGGAGAAATCGGAGAGGGAAAAAAAGGCTTCTGCACCTATAGGCCGGGCTGCAGGCCAATCCGGCGGCAAGTATGCAGGGCAGGCCGCAAAACAGCCGGCCGGAAAAGTGGAAAAAATCAAGGATCTGGAAAGGGAACAGAAGAAGAAAAAAAGGGAGGAGCCTGCTCTCGCGGCAGAGACGATCACGATCGATCACTTCATGCAGACGGATATACGCGTCGGGGAGATCATTTTTGCCGAACCGGTACCCAAAACAGATAAGCTTCTGCGCATGAGGGTTAACTTGGGCGAGGAAGAGAGGCAGGTCGTGGCGGGCCTGGCCCAGTTTTATACGCCGGCAGAGCTTACCGGTAAAAAAGCCCTCTTTGTTACCAACCTGAAGCCGGTTAAAATCCGGGGGCTGCTCTCCGAAGGCATGATCCTGGCCGCCACCGGCCCCTCCGGGGAGATCTTCCTGACCGCTGTCGATGGTGAGCTGCCGGCCGGGAGTAAAATTACATGAAAAGATTAAAAAAGTTACCCGCTTTAGTAGACAGCCATGCTCATCTTGATTTTAAACATTTTGATCGCGACCGGAATGATATGCTGCGGCGGGCGGAAGCCCATGGTATCAAATTGATCATCAATGTGGGGGTTAACCCCGCCACCTCGCGGGAATCGATTCTCTTGAGCGAGAAACACCCCATGATCTATGCTGCAGTCGGCATCCATCCTCATTACGCCGCCCGGGCGCCGGAGGGTTACATAGAGACATTGAAAGAGATGGCCCGGCATCCCAAGGTTGTGGCCCTCGGTGAGATGGGGCTGGATTACTACCGGGATCGTTCTCCCCGTTGGCAGCAGTGGGATGTTTTTAGCCAACAGCTGCAACTGGCTAAAGAGATCAATAAACCGATCATCATTCATTCCCGCGCCGCCCATGCCGAAACCGGGGCGCTCCTTAGAGAAGAAGGGATCCCCGCGGCCGGGGGAGTGATGCATTGTTTCTCCGGGGATCTGGAGCTGGCGGAACAGATGATGGAGCTGGGTCTTTATATCTCCATCGCCGGGCCGGTGACCTACCCCCGCAGCAAGGACCTGAAAAAAGTGGCCGCCAGTATACCGGCGGATAGAATATTGGTGGAGACGGACGCTCCTTATCTGCCGCCCGCGCCCTGGCGGGGGAAAAGGAACGAGCCGGCTTATACAACGTATACCGTGGAGGAGATAGCAACTTTAAGAGGTATCGCCGCCGAAGATCTGGGAAGAATTTGCCTGGATAATGCGCGGCGTTTGTTTTCCCTGGCATAGAATATCAATAACGCTCTTATCTATGCAGTTACTTACGCCGGATAAAAAGGGAGATCAGAAGACATGAACAATTTTCTTTCGATTTGGACGCATCAGAAGTGGAGGAAAAATTTTTCAATCTATCTCTATCTCGGTCTAAGCGTTTTTCTTTTATCTTTAACTTTGGGTTCATACCGGTTGTTTCACACTCTGGAGGTTACCCTTGAAAACGGAGACGAGGTTCGCAAGGTGGCGTCGAGGGCAGAAAAAGTAGGGGATCTGCTGGCAGAACAGGGGATTGTCCCGGGGGCGCATGATCGGGTTTCTCCGGGGCTGGAAGAGCCGCTGGAGGAGGGCCTGCATATTCTGATCCAGAAAGCAGTGCCTCTTATTTTCACAACCGACACGGGCAGTTACCGGCACTACACCCATGCCGAAACGGTATACGGTGCCTTCCAGGAATTGGGCATCCCCCTCACGGGCAACATCGTGGTTGAACCGGAATTGGATGCGCCTCTCTATCCCGGGAAGGAGATCTGCTTCTACCGCCGGGTGGAAGTGGTGGAAACTTTTGAGGAATCCATACCCTTTGAGGTGAAGAAGGAGGATGATGCTGAACTGCTGCGGGGACGGCAGCGTGTTCTGCAGGAAGGTAAAGAAGGCAGGAAAGAGTTGCGCTTCAAGGTTGTCTACGCCGGGGGAAGAGAACTCCTGCGCAAGTTGATCGCAGAGACTATATTGCAGCAGCCTGTTCCCCTCGTTCTGGCGGTGGGAACTAAAATATCTTCGCCCGGTTCGGCGCCGGCCAGGCTTGCTTCCCGGGGAACCGGGATCGAAGGCCAAGCCTCCTGGTACGGGGCAAAATTCCATGGTAAAAAAACCAGCAGCGGGGAGCTCTACAATCAGAACGATTTCACAGCGGCTCACCCCTATCTGCCGTTTGGAACGCGTTTGAAAGTGACTTATCTGCGGACGGGAAAAAGTGTAACGGTGCGCGTTAACGATCGGGGGCCCCATCTCGGCGGGCGCGTGATCGACCTTTCGCGGGCCGCCGCGGAGGCAATCGGCCTGAGGTCTCATGGAGTGGGCCAGGTCAGCATCGAGGTGTTGTAGAAGCCCTGGTGCCGCGGTGCCGGATCCCTCCGATCCTGGATCTTGCGATCTGGAACAAAAATTTTTTTAAAAACTAGAAAATGTTGCCCTAAAAAACGGGGCAACATTTTTTTTATGTATAAAAATGTTCTTTTCTGTGCAAGATATTCCCCGTACCATTCAATATCCGCTGGGATTATCGCTATGTAATTCTCTCAAAGGCCCGGTGAGGGCCAAAATTATGGGAGGGATTATCATGGAAGAAAGCGATACTGTGCTGATATTCAGGCCGGGGGAGAAGAGCAGACAGAAAAGAAGGCCGGGCAGAAGTTTGCGGGCC
>JAAZMI010000005.1 GCA_012798895.1 Bacillota bacterium | reverse complement strand
CTGGCATAACCCTGATTGGCTAAACAGTAGGTAATAGCCGAGGTCAAGGTGGTCTTGCCATGGTCAACATGACCGATCGTCCCCACGTTAATGTGCGGCTTAGTCCTCTCAAACTTTTTTTTGGCCATTATCTCAAAACCCTCCCTATGTTTACCCTAATTTCGCAGCGCCCTTGTTAGGCAGCCAGGCAATTCAATCAACACCTAATTGTAGCCTGGATTTAACCGCATAGATTTTATATATTTGACAAATACGCCAAAAAAATACTAAAAAAAATAAAACCTTCTGTTATTTTTGCTGATATTACATATAAGGTTTAGGCTGATGCGAACATATTATCTTGATTTATTAACAAACAATGGAAGGATTTAAACATCCCGGTAGAAAATATTGGTGGCGGCGCAGGGATTCGAACCCCGGACACTACGGGTATGAGCCGTATGCTCTAGCCATCTGAGCTACACCGCCATGGAGCTCACGACCGGAATCGAACCGGTGACCTTATCCTTACCAAGGATACGCTCTGCCGACTGAGCTACGTGAGCAAAATCTCTGAATATAAAAAACAGCCTTTGCCGCCCCCTTCGATAAAAGGGACAGAAAAGTCTATCTCCGGTTGAATCCGGGGCAATCCGAACACCGGCCTGTCTCTTTAAAGGCCAACTGGCTGCTACAGGCGAGCATAGTTAAACAGTATGGTGTATTTTTTGGTTGCGGGGGCAGGATTTGAACCTGCGACCTCCGGGTTATGAGCCCGACGAGCTACCTGGCTGCTCCACCCCGCGCTGTAAAAGATCAGTAGTTGAAGACCCCAAATCTCTTCTGTCCGTCTTGAATAGGACCCAGGGTATATGATACCCCATCCCCACGTTGTTTATGAATCTTCGGCCCCTGCAGCCAAAAACAATTCTAACACCAACCAGACCCTTTGTCAAGAGAAAAACGGGGGCCATCTGCGTTGTTTACAATTATTTGATGGCAATAATAGAAAAAACCCCGTAGAGAACAAGAAATTATCAATACGATCTCTTACGGGGTCCTTCTTTGATCTGGCAGCTTCTCAGAAAACCGGCAAGTTTTTTGTTACCGGGAAGCCGCTTCTCTTCTTTTAAATCCGGTGATTTTTTCTTCAGAGCTGACCCTTACAGCTTCCTTGTAAACCAGCGGCCACTTATCAAAAAAAGTATTGTAGTAGAGAAAGGTCATTAGAAAAGCAAACTGACCGGCGAGGATGCCCATAGTGGGAAAACCCGCCCCCAGGCTGTTGGCCCCGAACGGAAGCAGAACAAAAGTTTTTACCCAGATCGTACCCAATACGCCACCAAGGACAACCCAGATTGCGAAACGGATTAGAACCCGGGCTGCAGTGTTGGAAACAAGCTGCGCGCTGGGATAGTCATCAAACAGGTGATGCCAGGCCAACATGCAGACAACGCCCGAAAGAATCAGCGAGGCTACCACCAGATCGAGCGGTGCCCCGGGAAGAAGATCGAAGGGGGCGATGATCCCGCGGATAATGGGTGGCACAATAAAGCCGGCAGCAAGGGCAATAAGAAAGCCGGCGATCCCCATCAAAGGCTGTTTTTTTGCAAATAACTTCATGGGATAACCTTCTCCGCCCTCCGCCGGAATCAAGAAGAAGAAAACAAATGCTTGGCAGAACGCCACCCAGGTTGGCCAGGAACCCAGGGGCACGCTTACGACCTGCCGGCCGTTAACCGATAAGGGCAGAAAACTGGGTATGATCGTAGCCATCCACACCAACACGACGGCCAGAGTACTAAAAAACAATGCGCCCCAGTTTTCAATCGGCGGTTTGGAAGTGCCGGCAAAGGGCCATTTCTGGAAAAGCGCAATGAAGGGTATCTGGGCCATGATCACCGGCAGGGCAAAAAAATTGGCGGCCTCCCAGCCCATCAAAGCAAGGGCAACCTCCCCGCCTGTTTTAGGCCTTAACAGCAAGGACAAGTTAAACGGCTGCCACCAGATGCCTAAAAAACCGATAATTATAAAAAACGCCAACGCCCCAACGATCCAGGCTAGAAGGGTATACCAGAGCCCGGCCTGCGGCTGTCTGGCGGTGAAGATCGTCTTGCCGTAGTTGCCCATGACCAGAGTCATCCAGATCCAGGGGTTAATTACCATCCAGAAAAAGCTGCCCTCCACCATGGCCCCTAGCAGTTGTCCCGCCTGCTCCGGGCCGGCCGCAGCCAACCCGGGAGCGGCCAAAGTGCTAAAAACAGATTTCATAACCAGAGACCAGGCCGGCCAAAGAATGCAAGCCAGAATGAAACAGAGCACAAAAGATGCTAGACCGGTAAGCAGTTGAGAATTAAAGGTTCGTTTTTCAACAAATTTTGTCATGTTTTAGCTCTCCTTGTTTATCTATATTTTGGCTAATCTATTACCTTATACTTTGCTTATATCTGTCATTAATGGCTCGTTCCATAATACCCCCTTTCCCAAATTTGTTCAGTTTAACACCGCCCACGAGACGTGGAAAACCGGTAAAAAGACTTAATTCATCGGGTAGCTTATTTTTTGCCACCTTGTTTTTTAAAAAGGCACGCACTTCCGCCAAAGTAACTGATTTTCCCTCTACAGGCACGATGCAGGCACATATATTCTCCCCTAACACAGGGTTAGGGGTGGCTACGATAGCAACCTCGTGCACCCGGGGATGCTTGCTGATCTCTTCTTCAAGCTCAAAGGGGGTAATCTTTAAACCGCCTCTGTTAATCTGATCCTTGGTTCTTCCAGTAATTGTAACATAGCCCCCCTCATCGATAAATGCCAGATCTCCTGTACAAAACCAGCCTTCCTCATCGAAATGCAACTCCGTCTCTGCTGGATTTTCCCAGTATTCTTTGATCACGTTTGGGCCGCGACACAGCAGCTCTCCCTCTTCATTTACATTTTTTTCTTCCCGGGTTTCGGGGTCCACTATTTTTATCTCCATTATTTTTATCGGTTTGCCTACGGTTTTAATCCGTTTTTCTAGAGAAGGATCGCCATGATCAAAGATAAGCGCCCCACCAGTCTCTGAAGACCCCCAGAAATTGGAGATTTCGATACCCAGTTTTTCTTCGATCTCCTTCATCAACTCCACCGGGGGTACATAACCCGAGGTATAGCCGATCCTCAACGAAGAAAGATCATACTTTTTATAGAGATCATCTTTTAGTTCTAAAATATAGTGGGTGGGAGCCGCATGGTGAATCGTGCATTTTTCTTTTTCAATCAGCCGGAAGACCTCCTCCCGGTTGAAGCTTTCCATTAATATTAAAGTTCCCTGCGTCGATAATGCACACATAAATACAGCCCCAAACCCAAACAGGTGATAGAGGGGAACAAATGCAATATATCTGTCATCGGCATCAGCACTTAAGGATTGCTGGTAATTAAATCCTTGCTGCAGTACCTGCCAATGGGTATGCGGGGCTCCTTTAGGTATACCCGTAGAACCGGAAGAATAGATCAGCATAACGTAATCTTCAGCGGTATTAATCCCAGGCCTTTCATATTTTTTACCCGCGCCTTCCTTTAATAGGGCATCGAACAACAAGGTATCCTCCCGCTCGGAGACATCGATAATATAATTTAAATGGGGCAGATCATCTTTCATTTTTAATACTGTGCCTGCGTAATCGTGTTCCTGAAAACCGGATTTTAAAATTACTCCCTTTGCCCTGGAATTTCCCAGTATAAATTTAAGCTCGTTTTCCCGATACAAAGGATTTAACCACGTAGCAACCAGGCCTAATTTTGCCAGGGCAAAAAAGGAGATCACCAACTCTAAAGAATTAGGCAGATCGACAGCTACCCGATCCCCCTTTTTGAAACCCAGTTTAGAGACTGCGGCAGCAAAACTATCCACCAAAACATTTAGTTCGTAGTAGCTCGTCCTCGTTTCTTTTGTAACCACCGCTTCGTGTTCCGGGGATAACAGAGCCCCTCTTTCCAGCAGCTCCCCGATCGAAAAATCCATGACATCCTCATACCTCGTAATAATCTTCGATTTCAACATTCATAAACCCTCCTCATCTGTTAAAAATATTAAACATGTTTCTGAAGTCTAAATATTTTGTTATGCAAATACCGTGCCCGGATGTTGACTATTCTGAATACTCTAAGCAGAGGTTGCCTCTCCGCATGGAATTGGCACACTTATTGCAACAACATTTATTTATAGAAAATATGCCTGCTTTCCGCTAAGAACAAACATTGGAGGAGTTGGTATATGAGCGCTGCCCATCCGTTTAAGCCAAAAAAATAGGTGAAAGATAAAGCAATTGTTTATAAAAGGTATAAAAAAACCAGATAAGGAGCCAGGATAATGAAAATTGAGAAGATAGATCACATCTGCATCGCTGTTAAAGATCTTGAAAAGGCAGAGAAATATTTTAAAAAGATCTTCGGCCTTACCCCGGATGACCGCTATATAGAGGAAAGCGAAAAAATTAACGTAATTCGTTACTATATCGGTGAAGTGGGGCTGGAACTGATGGGCCCCACAGATGCTGACAGCAATGTTGCCAAATTTATAGAAAAATATGGAGAAGGATTCTACCTTTTGTCACTAAAGGTCAATGATGCTGAAAAAGCACTCACCGAACTTAAAGCAAAAAATATTCCGCTAATTGATGAAACCCCGCGACAATGGAGAGACAGTAATTATATTTTTATCAAACCCAAAGCATTTTTCGGGGTATTAATGGAACTTATTGATTAAAACAAGGACATCAAATTCCTTTCAAACAGAGGGTTTTGGAACGAATAGTTTCCAGTATGCATCCCGCCCGGAAACTTTAGTTTCCAGCGAAACAGGTTTGGCCCTGGAAAAAACATAAGGCGGTGAAATAATATTGATTGGTAAAGAAAGATACCCTCACGTTTTTAAACCGGGAAAGATCGGAGAGTTTGAAGCCAAAAATCGTGTAAAATATGCTGCTTGCTGAGTATCCAATTTTAATAGCCGGGACGGCTATATTACAGAACGGGAACTGGGGCGTTCAAAAGTTATCGCCGAAACGGGATGTGGGATCATCACTAATCAGGGAGCCTACCCCGATCCCAGGGGCGATGGAAAAGCTTATTACCGGCAGATAGCCCTTTATGATGACCGGTTTTTGCCCCAGTTTGAAAAAATTGCCGAGATGATTCATCAAAACGGGGGCGTGGCTATCCAACAGATCCTTCATGCCGGGCGTTATGGGGGCATAGATCTGGGTTACTGCGTTCAACCTTCAGAGGTACCTCAAACCCTGCCCCACTTCCGCCCGCCGAGGGAGATGAGCAGAGAAGAAATCAGGCAAACCGTGAAAGAACATGGTGCTGCAGCCAAAAGGGCTATTAAAGCCGGCTTTGACGGAGTGGAGATTACAAGTTTTATGGGGTACATGCTGGCAAACTTCCTTTCGAGTTTTACCAATAAGCGCACCGACGAGTACGGGGGTTCTATAGAAAACAGAGCCCGTTTCATGGTTGAAATTATCGAAGAAATTAAGGAAGCCATCGGGGATCGCCCCCTATGTGTACGCCTCAATGGCGCAGAGTTGATGGATGAATTTGGCGGCAACACCGAAGAAGAATGTTTAGAGATGATTAGGATTGCTGCGGAGACCGGGGGCGTAGATATGATCAGCCTCGTCATCGGTTGGCAGGAATCCAGGGTCTCCATTTTCGGTCGCGATGTGAAACATGGGCATTGGAACTATTTAGCTAAAAATGCGAAACAGATAGCTGGGGATATCCCCCTCGCCTTTGGGGTTCACCTGCCAGAAGCAGCTATGGCCAATGATCTGATCGCAAGTGGCGATATCGATTTCTGGGAGGTTTGTCGCCCGTTTTTAGCAGATCCGCAAAGGCTGCATAAATTTGCCGAAGGGCGCGAAGATGAGATCAAGCCTTGCATCAGTTGCCTGCTCTGCCTCTCGAGGCTCTTCCGGGATCTACCCTACTTGTGCACCAGCAACCCTGCACTGGGCCATGAGGTTGAATTAAGTGCCGCTGAAAGTGAGATGGCGCCGATCCAGAAAAAGATTGCCGTAGTTGGTTCCGGGCCCGCAGGTTTGGAATGTGCTCTCTCTGCCGCTAAACGCGGCCATGAGGTTGTTATTATCGATAAACAGGCACAGTTGGGGGGACAGCTCAGGCTGATGGCCGAATACGACCTCGCCAACAAAGAAAACCTCTTTAAACTTTTAGGATACTACGAAACAATGCTGGATAAACATGGAGTAGAAGCGGAACTGGGCACCCTGGTAGATAGAAATTTTCGCCAGGCTTACCCCGATATCGATGCGCTCGTTTTAGCAACCGGAGCAGAGATCGACAGATTTAGATCCCTGTCCAAAGGCAAGGAGATCATCGATGGCCTGGAGCTGCTAAGGGAAAAAAAGGAGACAGGAAAAAATGTGGTGGTTCTGGGAAGTGGAAAGGTGGGGCTCTTCATCGCCGAAAACCTCGCCCGTGATAATAAAAATGTGACGATCATCGAAACTGAGAAGCGCATTGCGCAAGATGTTATACCTACCGCTAAGTGGAGGCATATATCTCTGGTCAAAGAATTGGGTATTAAAACCTATGCCGGAGCCCAAGTAAAACAAGCCAACTCCGAAGGCATTGTAATAATAACAGAAGATGGGAAAGAAACGCTGATTGAAGCAGATACTATCATCTCCAGCTATCGCGTTGCCAACAGCTCATTGCTGGATGTTTTGGAGTTTGCTGTAGATGAAATATACTG
>JAAZMI010000071.1 GCA_012798895.1 Bacillota bacterium | reverse complement strand
TGCCCCGCAAGAAACCCGATCTTCTTGCCTGGGAGAAGATGGTCCGCCGCATTAACGGGCTGCAAAGAAAATTGACCGTAGCCCTCGTGGGGAAATATACTTCTTACAAAGACTCCTATACCAGCGTCATCGAAGCGTTAAACCACGCCGGGGTTTATCACGATGTGGAGGTAGAGGTGCGTTGGATCGGGGCGGAACAGATCGAAGGGCTGGCTACAGAAGAAGAACGGGAGGCACTTTTCGCCGGGGTGCAGGGGATCGTGGTCCCCGGGGGGTTCGGCGGAAGAGGGATCGAGGGTAAAATTGAAGCGGCCCGTTTTGCCCGGGAGAACAGAATACCCTTTTTAGGGCTCTGCCTCGGCATGCATTGCGCGATCCTGGAGGTTGCCAGAAATGTCTGTGGCCTGGAAGAAGCCCATTCCCTGGAATTTGATCCGCAGACCCCGCAGGCGCTAATCGAACCCCTGCCGGGTTTGGAACCGGGAGAGAAGCCTTTCTGCCGGGGGAAGATGCGATTGGGTTCTTACCCCTGCACACTGCTTCGCGATAGCAGGGCTTACCGGGCCTACCAGAAAGATATCGTCAATGAGAGACACCGGCACGGTTATAAATTAAATTACTCTTTCCAAGAAAACCTGGCTCTCGCCGGCCTGTTCGTCACCGGCTTCCATCCCCAAGAACAGGTGGCGGAGATCGTAGAACTGGAAGGGCATCCCTGGTATGTGGCGACACAGTTTCACCCTGAATTTAAATCCCGGCCCAATAGACCGCACCCGCTTTTTTTGGATTTTATCGATGCGCAGCTGAATACCCCCCCTCTCAAATAGGAGTGGGGGATATTTATTTCCGAGTGGGGGATATCTATGGCGGGGAGGCGCTATGGATTAATTTAAAAAGAGGGATTTTTAAAAAAATGGCAGGAATGAATTTACAAAGGTCGAAATAGTATCTAGTGCGGGGTGGTGAGGGTAAAATGTATAAAAATAAGGGTACAGAAGGGGGAGCACAGGGGGACGGTTCTCGGAGCACAGGGGGACGGTTCTTCTGTGTACCGATTTTTGGTACACAGAAGAACCGTCCCCCTGTGCTCCTGTGCTCCAGCTCCCTGTGTCGCGGTACACAGAAGAACCGTCCCCTTGTGTCGTCTCTTGTGTCAATTGTGTTATTTGTGTATCCATGCCCATGCAGTTTAAATGTAAAAGATGAGGGGGGCTTTCTATCCGCAGGAAATATCTAATCGGTGCGATTATTTTGGTGCTCCTTTTATTTGCTGTTTTCTTGGGCCTCAGGGATTTTCTTTCTTCTTCTGCTTCACGGAAACGAACTGCCCCTTTTGTTGCCGAGAACACGATCGGCTTGATTACAGTCCAGGGTGCGATTGCAGCTGGAGAGGGAGGTTTACTTTCGGGGGGAACGGGAGGGGATCGTCTCCTGGAGGAGATCCGCCAGGCGGGGGAAGATCCAATTAAAGCGCTCGTGGTCCGGATTAACAGCCCGGGGGGATCCGCTGCTGCTTCGCAGGAGATATATACAGAGCTGCAAAGAGTACGCCAAAAGGGCAAGGTTGTAGTCGTCTCCATGGCCGATATGGCTGCTTCCGGCGGCTACCTGATCGCCTGTGCCGCCGATTATATCGTGGCCAACCCGGCAACTCTTACGGGGAGCATCGGTGTAATTATAGACGCTACCAATTTGCAGGGGCTGTATGATCTTCTGGGCATCGATTATGAAGTGATCAAAAGTGGTACGTACAAGGATACCTTGAATCCGGCTCGTCCTTTAACGGCAGCGGAAGAAGAGTTGCTGGAGGCGATGGTTATGGATATCTATGAACAGTTTGTGGATGTCGTCGTAGAGGGAAGGGAATTGAGCCGGGAAAAGGTATTGGAAAATGCCGACGGGAGAGTATTAACCGGCCAACAGGCTTGGGAGGCGGGATTGGTGGATGAATTGGGTAATCTCTATGATGCATTGGATATTGCAGCAGAAAAAGCCGGCATCGAAGGAAAACCCCATGTTTATCGCTATGGCCGCCGTGATCTCTGGAGCAAATTGCTTGTAGGTTCGCAAGGGGGAAGCAGCAGTTTTTTCCCCTCTTTTCTGCGGGAGCGGGATCTGTTGATCCAATGAAGAAATGGGGAGGAGTTATGTTTAAGGAATCGTTAGATGATTTTTTTGATATATTATTCAATTATTCCAAGGGTCTGCCCCGCATTGCCCGGACAAGAAATATCTGGAATGGATTGGCGGTCTACCTTTTTGTGAGCCTTATTGTCTCTCTGGCCACGGTTAATATAAATATTAATTATGGGTGGGAGCAGGATGTTTTTTTTATGCCGCAGGAATCTGTTCCCTTTATCTCCCCGGAGATGGGAGAGAGTGCGTCTCGTTTTTTCCCCTTGGCCACCTTGCTGATACAACTTGTTTTTGGCCCACTTTATTTTCTGCTGATGGTGGCTATCAGAAATTTTGTGGCGGAGTTGTTTGGCGGCCGGGGGCATGTTTTAGCTCTGGGAGCGGTTCTGGGGTACGGGCATCTTCCCTATCTGATTGTGGCCCTGGGAGGGCTTCTGAATCGTTATACTGCTTTTAATACGATCGGCTTTTTAACGATTATAGCCCTATTATGGTCATTGTGGCTGAAGATAGCCGGTCTGCGGGTGGTTCACGAATTTTCCTGGGGCCGGGCGACGCTATGTTATTTCATGCCTTTTTTGGCCCTCTTGGGGGCGATGATTCTCTTCTTATTGTTGGCGATAGTGTTTTTGTTTCCGCTGATGGTACAGTTTATAGAAAAACTTCCGGGCGGGCCGGCGCTGTTTTGATGAGAGGGGCCGGCCGAATTTAAATGGCCCAGCCGGGTCACGAGACCTTATTTTAACGTTGTCTAGAAGGGAGAAAGGAGAAAAAAATGAATCTGGTGGGTTTGAATGAAGTTCTGGCACCTGCTGCAAAAGGAGGCTATGCCGTAGGGGCTTTTAATGCCAACAACATGGAGATCGTGCAGGCGATCATCGAAGCGGCGGCTGAAGAAAAATCTCCGGTGATCGTGCAGGCCAGCCAGGGGGCCATAAGGTATGCCGGGCTGGATTATATCGTGGGCATGGTGAGGACTGCGGCTGCAGGTGTAGAAGTGCCTGTTGTCCTACATCTGGACCATGGGACCGATTTTGAACAGGTATTGCGCTGCATCCGTTACGGGTTCAGCTCTGTAATGTACGATGGTTCCCAACTTCCCTTGGAAGAAAACATCGCCATGACGCGCCGCGTGGTGGAGATCTCCCACGCCGTGGGAGTTACCGTAGAGGGAGAACTGGGGAAAATAGGGGGCACGGAAGATGATGTTACCGTGGAAGAAAGGGACGCTTTCTTTACCGATCCGGCAGAGGCAGAACGTTTTGAAAAGGAGACCGGGGTAGACGCCCTGGCGGTGGCGGTGGGAACGGCACACGGGCCCTATAAATGGGAACCAGAGCTGGATTATCCCCGCCTGCAGAAGATTAAAGAGCGTGTCTCCGCCTCCATTGTCTTGCACGGCTCCTCCGGGGTTCCGGATGAGGCTGTCCGGCAGGCGGTGTCTCTGGGGGTTACCAAGATGAATATAGATACCGAGATCCGCCAGGCTTTTGTGCGAGCGGTCGTAGCCTACATGCAGGCAGATCCCGATAATATCGACCCCCGCAAGATGCTGGCTCCGGGGAAGGAGGCCGCAAAAAAAGTGATTAAAGAAAAAATGCGTCTCTTTGGTTGTTCCGGCAAAGCATAAAAAGAGATCTTTGGGGGAAAGAACAGTGCAATTTTTTCTTGATACAGCCAATTTGGAAGAAATTAAAGAAGCTGTCTCGTGGGGGGTAATCGGCGGTTTAACGACCAACCCCACGTTAGTGGCCAAGGAAAAAGGATCTTTTGAGACTCTGATCCGGCAGATCTGCCGGCTGTTGGGGGAAGAAAAACCGGTTAGCGTTGAGGTTCTGGCTACCACTGCTGCAGAGATGGAGAAAGAGGCTCGTCTTCTGGCAGAGATTGCGCCAAACGTAGTCATAAAAATTCCCATTGGGGTAGAGGGTTTAAAAACAGTCTACAATCTGAACCGGTCCGCTAAAAAAGTTCCCTGCAATGTAACGCTCGTTTTTTCAGCCAATCAGGCTTTGTTGGCGGCGAGGGCGGGGGCCCGCTATGTTAGCCCCTTTATTGGACGGCTGGATGATCTGGGCTGGGACGGTGTCGGCTTGGTTCGTGATATGGCTGCTATTTTCAAGATCCAGGCTCTAGAGGCACAGATTATTGCGGCCAGTATTCGCCATCCCCTCCATGTGCAAGAAGTAGCCCTTGCCGGGGCACAGATTGCCACTGTTCCTTTTAACATTCTCAAGCAGATGACACAGCATCCGCTTACCGATCTGGGGGTGGAACGTTTTTTGACGGATTGGAAGCAGGGGCGTCATTAGTAGATAGAGATAACAAGGTTTTAAGATCCTATATTAAAGGGGAGAGAAGAAAATGGCTCTTATGGAACGCGAGTTGGCCTTGGAATTTGTCCGGGTCACCGAGGCTGCCGCGTTGGCCACGGGAAGATTTATGGGGCTCGGAGATCGGATCGCTGCCGATAATGCTGCTGTGGAGGCGATGCGTGTTGCATTCGATACGGTATATGTTGACGGCGTAGTGGTGATCGGCGAAGGGGAGATCGATCAGGCCCCGATGCTCTATATCGGTGAGAAGGTGGGCGCAGGGATTCCCCCGCAGGTGGACGTTGCCGTTGACCCCCTGGAGGGGACGAATCTGGTGGCCAAAGGTTTGCCCAACGCTCTCTCTGTTTTAGCGGTAGCACCGAGCAACTGTCTGTTACATTCTCCGGATATCTACATGGATAAAATTGCAGTGGGCCCTAAAGCCAAAGGCTGGGTTAGCCTCGATGCCACGGTGGAAAAAAATGTGCG
>JAAZMI010000070.1 GCA_012798895.1 Bacillota bacterium | reverse complement strand
TCTTGTGCCAGCTTCTCCATCTGCTTTGTTTTGGGCGGTACAATCAGGGCAAAACCTCTTTCCCGGCCGGCGACACCTTTTCTAAGATGCAATCCTATGTATAGATGGGCTCTTTGTTGTTGCAAAGACGCTATTCTTGTTTCAGTAGAGACATTTTCATCCCCCTGGCGAGTTAACCATACCCTGGCGCCGGCCAGCTCGAATATTTTTCGCAGATGGTAAGCAGTATCTAGAACAGCATCCTTTTCCCATAAACCCACCGGCCCCTGTAATCCGCAATCCTTTCCGCCGTGCCCGGGATCGATTATTATTTTTTTGTTCCAGCAGAGTTTTTCCAGAAAACACCGGTTGAAATTGATGAGCAGACGGTAAGGGGGGGTGGCTGTAGCAGAACAATCTATAATGGTGGGATAACCAAAATCAATGGCTATCTTTACCCTTTGTTTCTCTTCCCGGATAATAATGTTTTTTAAGAGCCCATCATCGGCCACTATTATTCCTGCAGGCATGTTCAGACCTGCCCCAAAGAAGGTAAGGATACAATCCCGGGGCTGCTGTTGACAGGTATAACTTAGTGGTTTTGTGCTTTCAACAATGATCTGGGAATAACACCGATCGGGGGGTATTCCGGTCAAAAACAAGTTCTTTTGAATATTTGTAATAATGGGGGGCAAAGCTTCTCACCTCACTATATTTTACAGGCATGGAGTCTGTTCAACCTGCATATTCAATATATTCTTGCCCTTAAAAAATAGTGAGGAGAAAGGAGCGGGGAGATGGAAAAAGGAACCGTCAAAGTAGCGCTGGCCAATGTTTACAGTTCTGCTTCAGAATCAGCCGGGATGGTTACACAGGTATTATTTGCAACGACAGTAGATATTTTGGATAAAAAAAAGGTCTGGGCTAAAATCCAAATCCCGGTTCAACAAGACTACACCGGGTGGATCAAAAAAGAATGTATTTTCCGGGGGAGAACACCGGCACGCTTTTATAGGAAAACGATCGTCTGGGAACACTGGGCTGCACTTAAAGATAAACCAAGGGAAAACAGTAGAACAATGCTCAGAGTGCCTTTAAACACGCGCCTATGGGTGTTGGAAAAGCAGGGAGATTGGTCAATGGTTTGGGTACCGGATAGTGGTAGGGCCTGGCTGGATGAACGAAAACAAGAGACAGCAAGGGCTGCTGTCTTTAGGGGTAGAAGCAGCGGGGAAAGTATTCTTGGCCTCGCAAGAACCTTTCGAGGTGTTCCCTATCTATGGGGGGGAATCACGCCGGAGGGGTTCGATTGTTCCGGTTTTGTTCTTACTCTTTATGCCCTGCATGACTGTTTCCTGCACAGGGATACCGATCAACAATATGAAAACGATGGGTTGTTTGTAGATATGAACGAGATCCGCCCCGGCGATCTTCTTTATTTTTACGAAGAGACGGCAGAAAAACCTACTCACGTGGGGATCTATGAGGGTGGCCAAAGTTTTATCAATGCTTCCAGCGAGGGGGGAGGGGTGGTGAGCTACAACCTGGAGAAATACAAACAGAGATTAAAAGTATCCGGGGCAAAAAGAATTTTTGATCCTTCTTAAGGAGATAATTCGATTAAACATAAACTCTTTCCGGGGGCAAACTTCAGGGGGAGATCGCGATATAATCTTCAATTCCGGCGCAGATAGCTTGCGCCAGTTTCTTGCGGTAACTGCCGGTTGCCAACAACTTTTTGTCGCCGGGACTGGTGATAAAGCCCACCTCAATAATTGCTCCGGGAATATCAGTATACAGAAGAAGATAGAAATCCCCGGTACGGGCCTGCTCATGGAAGTATTCTCCCGGTTGGGGTTCCGCCCTCGTTACTTCATTTAAATGACTTTGAATTTCATCGGCCAGGTTTTTGCTTTGTGGATCATCAGGGGTGAAAAAAGTGATCGCCCCTCTGGTATAGGGATCTTCACAAGAATTTACATGAATGCTGACAAACAGATCACCATTACTTTCGTTGATGAATTTGGCACGGCCGTGTACATCCCGACGATGACGGGTATCCTGTCCGTTGGGGAGAAGATCGCTGACATCCTTATCGGTTTCCCGGGTCATCTCTACGCCATAGCCTTTTTTTTGCAACATACGTTTCAGATGTTTGGCTATCATAAGATTAATATCCTTTTCCAACAAGTCTTCACCGCGACTGACCCCCCCGTCGATTCCGCCATGCCCGGGATCGATAACAACGGTAACACCATTGGCGACAGCAGTTCGAACTGCATGTGGATATCCTGGAAAACATAGAAAGAAAAAACATAATAAACCGGTTAAGGCCAACAGAACCAAGCCGTTTTTTATTTTCCTTCGGGGTAAAAAAACAACCTGTAATTTCCCTGTCAACTTGTTTTCCCCACCTTTGGGCAGCATGGCAGATGTTGGAAATTAAATTTACTTTATTTTATTAAATTATTATGTGTATAGCGCTGAAAATATACTGTGTTGCCGGGGAAAAACCCCTTGCAGTAGATTTAAATATGTTGTAAAATACAGCTTAACAGGTAAATATTATAAAAGCATTGAAAGAGAAAAGTAGTCTGGTGTACTTCCTACAGAGAGGCAGGGGCCAAGGGCTGTAAGCCCCTCCGCAAGAAACTGGATGAAGTTCGCTCTGGAGCGTCCGGCTGAAATCCTTAAAGGAAAAGTAGGCCGGGACGGGTTCTCTCCCGTTATCCTTGAGGGGGAATATGATACTTTCAAATATCCGTTCCCTTATACCAAAGAGGACCTGGTGCTGCTATGCACCGGTCAACTAGGGTGGTACCGCGGAAGATAATTCGCCCCTTGGGGGCGAATTCTATTTTTCAGGTTTTAATACATCTGGTGTTTGCTGCTTTCGTCCCTATAAATACAGCAGACACCTTTTTGTTTTCCAGATTTAACGAACAATATTTTTTTATAATATTCTTGCCTTAATTTACGGGATGTGTTATCATATTAATGGTAATATTCCAAAGAGTCCCACTTCATCTACGATTTCATCCCTCTAAACCAGTCTTAAAAACTGTCCCTCTTTAAAAGCTTTTCAAAAGGAGGTGGTGCGAAAAAAGCATCCTAGGGAGACATTCTTTTCGGGAAATGAAATATCAATTACTGTTGGAAAGGAGAGTTTAAAAAATGTCCAGTGGATGGCTTGCCTGGTGGCTCGTAGCAGCAGCCAGCATCGCTTTTACTGTGATCGGCACGTGGATCACGATTGCGAGGTGGGATAAATAATGACACCAATACCGGAGTTAACACCTTCTTATACAATTTTCGGGGTTATAGGCCTGGGAGTATTGTTGCTTATCTGTTTCATCCTGGGAATGATCGCCAGGCGGCAGGCTGCCTCATACGATGCCTACATGGTTGGAGGACGCCAAATCGGCCCCTTTATTACCGGATGCGCCATATCATCAACCTATTTAAGTGGTTGGGCAACCATGGGGTTGATGGGCATTACTTATGCCGTAGGATGGTCGGGAATGTGGTTTGCGGGGGTATGGACTATTTTCGGCATCGTTCCTACTATTTTTCTTGCCGCCCGCAAGCTGAGCGATTTTAGTGCACGGAACAATACCCGCACCCTGGGCGATATTGCCCGCGTCCGCTACGACAGCAAAGTAGCCTCAACCTTTGTCGCGGCGGCCATGGCTGCCTTGATGTTTGCTTATGCTGTTGGTCAGCTAAAGGCTGCCGGCACGCTCTGGTATGCCGTTACCGGCCTCTCACCGGTCTGGTGCCTGTTGTTTGCAGTGCTGATCGTCTTGATCTACCTGATTATCGGGGGCTATACCGCCACACAGTGGGCCATGGGTTTTCAGGGCATTCTTTTGGGGGTCGCCTGCCTGGTATTGGGTATTATGGCCCTAAAATTTGTTGGCGGTGCAACGGGGATGGAGGCACGCCTGGCTGCAGAAGATCCCAATCTTTTAAATCTGATGCGCCCCGACCTGCCGCGCGTTGGTTCAAACCAACTTTTTTCCGACATGATCGGCATTACTTCAACCTTCGTTCTTTTCTTCAGCATGGCTACGGGGATGCCGCACAACGTAGCCCGCTTCCTTGGAATGCGGCCGATGACCAGAAAAATGGACTTTTTCTGGTTGATCTTACCGGTTTTTCTCATTGCCGGTTTTCCGATCATGCTGAATGCTGCTACCGGCTTATGCGCGCGGGCTTCGTTCGGTCCGGCTCTCTTTGATATCGTGCCCTGGCGCGGCGACCTGGCGGCACCTTTTATGGCGATGGCAGCCGGCGGCGTGCCTCTGACAACTCTCTATGTCGCCGGCGTTTTTGCAGCTACGCTCTCTACTTTTTCCGGGATGATCATGATCATTGCCGGTAACATTGCCAACGATATCATTGGCCTCTGGTCACCTAAAATTCCTGCTCAAACCCTATTATTGCTCAACCGCATCCTACTCGTTCCGGTGGCTCTTGTTCCTTTTCTCTGGACGCTCTATAATCCTCCGCCACTTCTGGCATTGCTTACCGGCCAGGCGGCAGCCGGCTTTGGTGGGATGTTCCTGCCCACCATCACTCTTGGGCTCTGGTGGAGGCGGGCAACCAAGGAAGGTGCTATCGCCTGCGTGGCCTTCGGGCTTCTATCTACTATCATTACCTCTTACATGGTAGGCAAGGAGACGTTGGGCATGGGTTGGGCGATCTGGATCATCGTGGTCGGTTCTACTATCTGCTACCTGGTGGGCAGCCTTCTTTCCAAACCCATGTCTGAAGATAAGTTGACTGAGATCCTTGGCCCGGCTAAAAAGGGCGGCACAGTCTCGGCTTAACCGGTGAACGCAGGCGATAAGGCGATAGATTGAATTGCGATTTTCAAGACAAGGGATGCTTTAATCGGCTGCACAGGTTTGATCGTTAAGCCAAAACATCTGTTAAATCTACTATGCGAAATAAATGGGGGATTGTACCGGATATAATTATTTAAACCCAATGTACGGCAATTATGAAGAGCGGTTCTTCGCGTTCACAGGTTGGCACCCTGTAGGATGAGAAGGGCCGCCTCTTATTTTAGAAAAAATAAAGTTTCAATTCTGTAAAAGAAGGGAAACGCAATCGGCTTACAGAAGTAAAAGAAAATGCCATTTAATTTAGGTTTTTAAGAATGATTTTTGTTGGAAATGCCGAATATATTCTTATGGATATTTTTTTAGCATGTTGTTTTCTTTTAGGGGGTGGGTATATTATGGGGGCAGAGAAACCTACCAGGGATGATGCCTGGACACTTTTAAAGAAGCACATTCAAGATGATGCCTTGATCAAGCATTCCTTGGCCGTGGAGGCAGTGATGGCTCATTTTGCTGAAAAATTTGGTGAAAAAGACCCGGAAAAATGGCGCGTGGTGGGACTTATCCATGATCTGGACTACGAAAAATATCCGGACGAACACTGTATTAAAACCCGGGAGATACTGGAAGATGAAGGCTGGCCGGAGGATTATATTAGGGCGGTACAGAGCCACGGTTGGAAAATTTGTTCTGATGTGGAGCCGAAGGAGAAGATGGAGAAGGTTCTCTACACTATTGACGAACTTACAGGTTTAATTGCGGCTTCAGCTTTGGTGCGTCCCAGCCGGAGCATTATGGATCTTAAAGCCAGATCAGTAAAAAAGAAGTGGAAACAGAAGAATTTCGCGGCAGGCGTGAACCGGGAAGTCATCGCAGAGGGCGCAGAGCTTCTGGGGATGGATCTGACGGAGATCATTCAAGAGACCATCCGGGGAATGCAAAACGTGGCCGCGGAACTTGATTTAAAGGGTAATCTGTAAAACAGAACTACAAACTGCAAAGGATCTGATAAGATGTCACGCCCAACCGAAGACAAGCCGGCCCTGTTGATCATCGATATGGTAAGGGATAACCTCGATCCCGATCGTCCTTTTCCCATTACACAGTTTGCCTTAAAGATCGTCCCGGCCATCAACAGGCTTAGCAACACATTCAGAAAACAGGGTTGGCCTGTAATTTTTTCCACGGATGCTTTTCATGAACAAGATTTTATTTTTAGTGGTCGCATGAAACCGCATTCGATTGCGGGAACCCCCGGCGCTAAGATTGCCGATCAACTTGATTATAAGCCGGATACGGATGTATGGCTTCCCAAGCCCCGTTTTTCGGCTTTTTTCCGGACCGGATTGTTCGAGTTACTGCACAAGCAGAAGGTAACCCTCTGTGCAGTAGCCGGCATTGCTACCAACTTTTGTGTCCTGACTACGATTATGGACGCCCTTTGTTGTGATTTTAAAGCAGTTTTGCTGGAAGATTGCACTGCTGCCTCCTCAGAAAACATACACGAAGGAGTACTGGCACTTTATCGCCGCAATCCTTTGTATCCCCTGTTCAGGGTAACAACTTCCCGGGATCTGGAAGAGATATTATCAATACCCGGGTAAACATTAACTCAGACGGAGATGATGATGTGGATAGATCCAAACCTGTGGCCACAATTGAAATGGAGGGCGGTGGCCTGATCAAAATAGAACTGGACCCGGGAAATGCCCCCCATACAGTACAGAATTTTATCGCTTTGGCAGAAAAAGGGTTTTATGAAGGTCTTATCTTCCACCGGGTTATTCCCGGTTTCATGATTCAGGGAGGCTGCCCCCTGGGTACCGGACAAGGCGGACCCGGTTATTCTATCAGAGGTGAATTTGCTCAAAATGGACATAATAACGAATTGGTTCATAACCGGGGCGTCATCTCTATGGCACGTTCACAACTGCCGGATTCCGCTGGTTCGCAGTTTTTTATCACAGTAGCTGATGCGCCCCACCTGGATGGCCAGTATGCCGCCTTTGGAACTGTAATCGAGGGGATGGATATAGCCGACAGGATAGTAAAAACAAAGAGAAACCCGCAAGACAAACCATTGGAAGAGCAGCGCATCAAAAATGTTACGATTGAAAAATTTGGAAATAATTATGATCCGCCAGAGAAAATATAGAGTATTTTGACTAGTTGCGCCAATATTGA
>JAAZMI010000069.1 GCA_012798895.1 Bacillota bacterium | reverse complement strand
GCCGGCGTGGTGACTTCGATCCTGGATGCATAATAGCGAGAAAGGGAGTGCTGCCCGATGCGAGTAAAAGTAACCCTGGCCTGCACTGATTGTAAAGAGAGAAACTATATAACGACCAAAAACAGAAGAACCAATCCGGACCGCCTGGAATTTAACAAATTCTGTCCAAGGTGTGCCGCGCATACTTTGCATAAAGAAACCAAATAACGCACAAAAAAGAACAGAAACCAAATTTCTTAGGCACTAAACGACAGCGGGCCTGGCGCCAACTTCTTTAAGGAGAAATCATCTATGTGGAAAAAAGTACAACGTTATCTCCATGATGTGCGGATAGAGTTAAAAAAAGTGAACTGGCCGGCCAAGCGCGATCTAACTGTCTTTACCAGCGTGGTCATCGTCGTGATCCTGTTCGTCGGTGTTTTTTTCTGGGCACTTGATACGGGATTTACAGCAGCCTTAAAATTGATTATCAGGTGAAGTCTTTTAAAAATAATTTATTAATTTAGGCGAGGAGGAGAAGCGGGAAGCGGTGCAAGCTTCCTCCTTTTAATGGGTGAAAAAAGTTGGTATGTGATCCACACCTACGCCGGTTACGAGAACAAGGTTAAAACCAACCTGGATAAGCGTGTGGAATCGATGGAGATGCAGGACAAAATTTTCAGGGTGCTTGTCCCGATGGAGAAGCAGATTGAAATAAAAAACGGCCAAAGAAAGATTTCCATGCGCAAGGTTTTCCCGGGCTACGTATTAGTAGAGATGATCATGGAAGATGATTCCTGGTATGTAGTACGTAATACCCCCGGAGTAACCGGTTTTGTCGGCCCGGGCTCCAAGCCTATTCCTTTAAGCGAGAGCGAGATAGAACATATCCTTAGGCAGATGGGGCTGGGCGAAATCAAGCCCAAGCATGATTTTTTGGTTAAGGAACAGGTACGCGTGATCAGCGGTCCTTTTAATAATTTTATTGGCACAATCGAAGAAATCCACCCTGAAAGAGGAAAATTAAAGGTCAGCGTTTCGATGTTTGGGCGGGAAACCCCGGTGGAATTAAACTTTGAACAGGTCGAAAAATTCTAGTTTTGTTAGTTTGGAAAGGAAAAGAGGTGGCATTATGGCTAAAAAGGTTATCGGTTTGATTAAACTGCAGATTCCTGCCGGGAAGGCGACGCCGGCACCGCCTGTGGGGCCTGCACTGGGTCAACACGGTGTAAATATCATGGCTTTCTGTAAAGATTTTAACGACAAAACTGCGTCAGAGGCGGGGCTCATCATCCCTGTGGAGATAACCGTCTATGGAGACCGTTCTTTTACCTTTATTACTAAAACTCCGCCGGCGGCAGTACTTTTGAAAAAAGCTTTAAATATTGAAAAAGGCTCCGGGGAGCCCGATAAAGAAAAAGTGGCTACTATCTCCCGGGATAAAGTGCGCGAGATAGCGCAACAAAAGTTTGAGGATTTAAATGCTTATGATCTGGATGCGGCCGTAAAGATCATTGAAGGAACCGCCCGCAGCATGGGCATTAATGTCCGGGGCTAGCGAGGTTTGTGCGTGGGAGAAAGTCATTACTTCGTTTGGACCACAAGGAGGGATAGACATTGTCAAAACGTGGGAAAAAATACGCGGAAGCAATAGGAAAGATCGATCGCGAGCACTATTACGATCCTGACGAGGCTTTTACCCTGCTCAAAGAGATCGCTTCTGCTTCCTTTGACGAAACCGTGGAGCTATCTGTTAAACTGGGTGTGAACCCCAAACATGCCGATGAGCAGGTAAGGGGCACGGTCGGTTTGCCCCATGGGGTGGGGAAAGAAGTGAAGGTGATCGTCTTTGCCAAGGGAGACAAAATGAGAGAGGCTGAAGGTGCTGGGGCGGATCTGGTGGGGGGCGAAGAACTGGCAGAGAAGATTCAGGCTGGATGGTTGGATTTTGATGTTGCCGTGGCTACCCCCGATCTGATGAGCATCGTCGGTAAATTAGGACGCATTTTAGGCCCGCGTGGTCTGATGCCCAACCCCAAGACAGGTACGGTTACCTTTGATCTTGAACGCACTGTTGCGGAGATCAAGGCCGGAAAAGTTGAGTACCGCACGGATAAAGCCGGAAACATCCACACCCCCCTGGGCAAGGCATCTTTTTCCGCAGAGAGGTTGCTGGAAAATTTCTATGCCGTAATCGAAGCATTGATAAAAGCCAGACCGGCTGCAGTTAAGGGCCAGTATCTCCGGAGCGTAACGATCAGTACCACGATGGGCCCCGGTATCAAGATCAACCCCTTGAAAGCTGCTGCCCTGGGTAAAACAGCTTAGAACCAATATTATTATTTCACCGGTTTTCGGGCACAAGAGCCCCCGGTGCTTAAAAATTTAATACAAGAAGTAACTGGTTACCGTAGAAAGCAGGTGTTTTCAACTTAAAGGCTTAGAGCCGCCCGCCGAGGTAGATAGTGCTTAATTCTTCTTAAGTACCTCTATGCATTCTGCGGAGGTATTTTGTTTTTTTAGGAGGAGGTGAGAAAACTGGGTAGCCGTAAACTTAAAGAAAAAAAAGTTAAGGAGATCATCGCAGATCTGAAGGAGGCTAAGGCGATCGTTTTAACCGACTTTAGGGGATTGGTCGTGGCGGAGATTAGCAAGCTGCGCCAGATGCTGAAAGAAGAAGGGGTGCACTACAGGGTTGTTAAAAATACTCTTACCCGTCTGGCGGTGCAAGAGCTGGATCTCAACGATCTGGAACCCTATCTGCAAGGCCCCACCGCATTGGCCTATGGATACGATGATCCTGTTGTTCCTGTCAAGTTGCTGGTCAAATTCGCTAAAGAGAATGAACACCTCAAGATCAAGGGGGGCGTTTTGGAAAAAGATATTCTCGATGAAAAAGAACTGCGCCAAATTGCTGCGCTTCCTTCCAAGGACGTTCTCTTGGCTAAAACGCTGTCGTGTATCCAGTCGCCGCTGGCCGGGATGTTAAACGTATTGCAGGGTAATATACGCAACCTGGTATATGTGCTTCAGGCGATCAAAGATAATAAAGAAGAGAGTGCTTAACACCAACCAAAATAGATTCTTTAGGAGGAAAGATAGATGTCCAAAGTTCAAGAAGTGCTGGAGATCGTAAAAGGGATGACAGTTCTCGAACTGGCTGAACTGGTAAAAACTTTTGAGGAGGAATTTGGCGTCAGCGCGGCCGCGCCGGTGGCTGCAGTTGTTCCCGGGGCGGCGCCCGATGCTGCAGAAGCGGCTGCGGAGAAAGAGCAGACGGAATTTGATGTGGTTTTGACCGGAGCCGGTGAGAAGAAGATCCAGGTGATCAAGGCGGTGCGGGAGATTACCGCTCTTGGTTTGAGGGAAGCAAAAGCACTCGTGGATGAGGCCCCGAAACCAGTTAAGGAAAAGGTCAGTAAAGAGGAAGCAGAAGAGGTTAAGGCCAAGTTGGAGGAAGTTGGGGCAAGCGTGGAGATAAAGTAAGGCCATCTCGCAGTTTCAATTTTATTGTGTGGAATGCTACAAAAAAACAGTTACGGTTATAAAAGCAAAGGTGGTCGGAGGCGACATTGGTCCCTTCCCTCGAAAGGGGGAGGGATTGTAAGAAGGGAAAGTGTGTTTTAGTGTTGCGGGTGATGGAAATTTTTCCTGGTGCCCGCAAATTTTTTTCTTGACTGTCTTGACTGGTTATGATATTATTATTAAATGCGTAAAGAGTTCGGTAATTTGGAACCAATTATCCAATCATTGTCCCCAATTAAGTCTCCATTCACTTGCATAATTATCTATCCTTAAAAACGTACAATATGCCGCATCTTTGGGGTATAATTTTTTGTGTGGTGGTTAAAACTAGCTAAATGCGGCATCTGTTTTTTTATTCTACTTAAGTTTGATAAAACCTTTTTCTTATTTCCCTTAGTAAAATAATAAACCGGGGGAGTGGTTTTTTTATGTTTAAGGAGGTTGTGGCGGGAAAGAGGACGAGAAGGAATTATGCCCGTATCAATGAAATTCTGGATCTCGCCGATCTCATTGAAATTCAAAAAAGCTCTTACCGCTGGTTTCTGGATGAAGGGCTGCGTGAAGTTTTTCAGGATATATCTCCTATTAAAGACTTTACGCAAAATTTAGTGCTCGAATTTATCGATTATTCTTTGGGGGAACCGAAGTATTCCGTAGAGGAATGTAAGGAGAGGGATGCGACCTATGCTGTTCCTCTAAAAGTACGCATCCGGTTAGTAAACCGTGAAACTGGCGAAGTAAAGGAACAGGAAGTATTTATGGGTGATTTTCCGCTCATGACCCGGAACGGCACTTTTGTGATCAATGGGGCCGAACGGGTAATCGTCAGCCAGTTGGTTCGCTCTCCGGGGGTTTATTTTAACGCCCTGCCTTTTAACGGCAGGCATCTATTCACGGGAAATATCATTCCCAACCGGGGCGCCTGGCTGGAATTTGAAGTGGATGCCAACGATATTCTCTGGGTGAAGGTAGATCGCACCCGCAAAATTCCTGTAACCACTTTGTTAAGATCCATCGGCTATGGCAGCGTGAACGAAATTATGGAGCTATATGATGGCGATGCGCGTGTTCTTACGACATTGGAAAAGGATCATACGGATTCGCAAGAGGATGCACTGCTGGAGATCTATAAGCGTTTGCGGCCGGGGGAACCCCTAAATTTGGAAAATGCACGCAATCTTTTTGAATCACTCTTTTTCGATTCCAAACGCTACGATTTTGCCCGCGTGGGGCGCTACAAGGTGAATAAAAAATTATCCTTAAGGGGAAGGGTGCTCGGTAAGACCCTGGCTGAGGACCTTCTGGATCCGGATACCGGCCAGAGTTTAATTGCCAAAGGCAAGGTGATCGATGATTCCCTTTTCAAACAGATGCATGAACGCCGTATTCGCCGCGTAAAGGTGTTCAATGCCGACGGAAAATCTTGCCTTGTGCTTAGCAACGGGGATATCCCATTGCAGATTAAACAGATGACCAAGGATGATGTTGTGGCGACGATCGGCTACATTTTGAACCTCATGGATGGATTGGCCGGTGCAGATGATATCGATCATCTTGGAAACAGGCGTTTGCGCAGCGTGGGAGAACTTCTACAGAATCAGTTTCGGATTGGTCTCTCCAGAATGGAGAGGGTTGTGCGTGAGAGGATGACCATTCAAGATGTTGAGGCGATTACCCCGCAGGCTTTGATCAATATCCGGCCGGTGATCGCCGCTGTCAAGGAGTTTTTTGGCAGCAGCCAGCTCTCACAGTTTATGGATCAGACCAATCCCCTTGCCGAACTGACGCATAAGAGGCGCCTCAGCGCCCTCGGGCCGGGCGGGCTTAGCCGGGAAAGGGCCGGTTTTGAGGTGCGCGACGTCCATCATTCACACTATGGCAGGATGTGCCCCATTGAGACCCCGGAAGGTCCCAATATCGGTCTAATCGGTTCCCTTAGCACCTATGCGCGCATTAATGAATTTGGCTTTATCGAGACTCCTTACCGTCGCGTAGACAAGAAAAACAAAGTTGTTACAGATGAAGTCGTCTACCTGACGGCTGACGACGAAGATGAATTTATTGTCGCCCAGGCCAATGCTCCCCTGGACGAAAAAGGGCATTTTCTAACCAGTAAAGTCACCTCTCGTTTGAGAAAAGATACGGTTTTAGTGGCGCCGGAAGAAGTGGATTATATGGATGTTTCACCCAAACAACTCGTCAGCGTGGCCACCGCCTTGATCCCTTTCCTCGAAAACGATGATGCTAACAGGGCTCTGATGGGTTCCAACATGCAGCGCCAGGCTGTTCCCCTGCTCAGGGCGGAAGCCCCCTTGATCGGCACGGGTTTGGAATACAAAGCAGCGCAGGATTCCGGTGTTATGGTCATGGCCGAAAATGCCGGCGAGGTAATCTATGTTTCCAGCACGGAGATTGTCATCCGGCGTGAGGATGATCCGGAAGGCCCCAACAGAATTATCGACGGGCGTTCCCGGGAGATCTTCCCGGATAAAAACAAACTTTACTCTTACAAGGGTTCCGACATCTACCGCCTGCAAAAATTTAAGCGTTCCAACCAGGGCACCTGCATGAACCAGAAGCCCATTGTTAGAAGGGGGCAGTATGTCTCTGCGGGCGAGGTTATCGCCGACGGCCCCAGTACAGACCAGGGGGAGATGGCCCTGGGGCGCAATGTATTGGTTGCCTTTATGCCCTGGGAGGGCTATAACTACGAAGATGCCATTTTGATTAGTGAAAAATTGGTCAAGGAGGATATTTTTACCTCCATCCACATTGAAGAATATGAGGCAGAAGCAAGGGATACTAAATTGGGCCCGGAAGAGATTACGAGAGATATCCCCAACGTGGGAGAGGACGCTTTAAAGGATCTTGACGACAGGGGAATCATCAGAATTGGTGCTGAAGTGCGTTCCGGCGATATTTTGGTAGGCAAGGTTACGCCCAAGGGCGAGACTGAATTAACTGCTGAAGAGAGGCTGCTCCGTGCTATTTTTGGTGAGAAGGCACGGGAAGTCCGCGATACCTCCTTAAAAGTGCCTCATGGTGAATATGGCATGATCGTCGATGTAAAAGTTTTTTCCCGCGAGGCCGGGGACGAACTCTCGCCAGGTGTAAACCAGTTGGTGAGGGTTTATATTGCCCAGAAAAGGAAGGTTTCGGAAGGGGATAAGATGGCCGGCCGTCACGGTAACAAAGGTGTCGTATCGCAGATTATCCCCGAAGAGGATATGCCGTTTCTTCCGGATGGCACCCCCGTGGAGATCGTGCTGAATCCCCTCGGTGTACCTTCGAGGATGAACGTGGGACAGGTTTTGGAGACGCACTTGGGTTGGGTGGCCAAATCCTTGGGGGTGCACATTGCATCACCGGTATTTGACGGGGCGAACGAGGATGATATCTATCATGGTTTTAAAGAGGCCCGCTTGCCCGACAATGGCAAAACAATTTTAAGGGACGGGCGGACCGGCGAACCTTTCGATAACGAAGTAACCGTGGGCTACCTCTATATGCTCAAGCTTGCTCACCTGGTGGACGACAAGATTCACGCCCGTTCCACAGGGCCCTATTCTCTGGTGACCCAACAGCCCCTGGGCGGCAAAGCCCAGTTTGGGGGGCAGAGGTTCGGCGAAATGGAGGTCTGGGCCCTGGAGGCCTACGGCGCCGCCTATACGCTGCAGGAAATTTTGACTGTCAAATCTGATGATGTGATCGGGCGGGTCAAAACCTATGAGGCAATTGTCAAGGGGGACAACATCCCAGAGCCGGGCGTTCCGGAATCCTTCAAGGTTTTAATCAAAGAGCTGCAGAGTATAGGATTGAATGTCCGGGTGTTAAGTGAAGAAGCGGGCGAGATATCGATCCGTGAGGACGAAGAAGACAGCGAATATTTTCTTGATGTGAACCTGGAAGGGCCGGAAAAAGACGAAGAAGATGAAGCAAAGGAAAAAGAAGAGATCTTAGAAGAGGATGCCAAGGAGAAGATATCATTGGCAGAATCTAAGGAGCCCGGAAGGGTTTCCCCCGAAACGTTGCCGGAGCAAGAAGAAGGCGCAATTGTAGTTCAGGTGGATGAAGAGAAATTAAAAGAGATGCAGGCGCCACAGCGCTTGCCAGTGGAGGAGGAAGAGGATTTAATTTAAAAGGAAAGACACCAACAATTATTTTGGAAGGGGGAAATAAATCCTTGTTGGATGTCAATAATTTTGATGCTCTGCAGATCGGCCTGGCTTCACCGGAACAAATCAGGGCCTGGTCCCGCGGCGAGGTAAAAAAGCCTGAAACGATTAATTACCGCACCCTTAAACCCGAAAGGGAAGGTCTCTTTTGCGAAAAGATATTCGGACCGCAAAAGGACTGGGAGTGTCACTGCGGTAAATATAAGCGGGTCCGGTACCGCGGCATTGTCTGCGATCGTTGTGGTGTGGAGGTAACCAAGGCCAAAGTACGGCGGGAAAGAATGGGGCATATTGAATTGGCCGCGCCTGTCTCTCATATCTGGTATTTTAAAGGTATTCCCAGCCGAATGGGTCTGCTTTTAGATATGTCACCGCGTGCTTTGGAAAAGATTCTCTACTTTGCGGCTTATGTGGTAATCGATCCCGGTGAAACTTATCTTAGCAAAAAACAGTTGCTTACAGAGCTTGAATACAGAGAATACCGGGATAAATATGAAGCTCTTTTTGATGCGGGCAAAGGTTTTAAGGCGGAGATGGGTGCCGAGGCTATAAAGAAACTGCTGGAAAAGATCGATCTGGATGAACTTTCCAGGAGCCTGCGCGAGGAGGTCAAGGCGAGCAGCGGACAGAAAAAAATACGGGCTACCAGGCGCCTGGAGGTGGCGGAGGCTTTCCGTCAATCCGGCAATTCCCCTGCCTGGATTATATTGGATGCCATACCGGTGATCCCCCCGGATCTGCGGCCTATGGTCCAGTTGGATGGAGGGCGTTTTGCCACCTCCGACCTAAATGACCTCTACAGGCGGGTGATCAACCGCAACAACCGTTTAAAAAGACTCCTGGACCTGGGGGCTCCCGATATCATCGTTCGCAACGAAAAACGGATGTTGCAGGAAGCCGTCGATGCGCTGATCGACAATGGACGCCGGGGACGCCCTGTGACCGGTCCCGGCAATCGTCCCTTAAAATCTTTAAGCGATATGCTTAAAGGTAAACAGGGCCGTTTTCGTCAGAATCTGTTGGGCAAAAGGGTGGATTATTCGGGCCGTTCTGTAATCGTAATCGGCCCGGAACTTAAACTATACCAGTGTGGCCTGCCCAAAGAGATGGCCCTGGAGTTATTTAAACCTTTTGTGATGCGCAAGCTGGTCAAAGACGGCCATGCCCATAATATCAAGAGTGCCAAGAGAATGGCCGAAAAGGTTCGGCCCGAGGTGTGGGATGTGCTGGAAGACGTGATCAAGGATCACCCTGTCCTCTTAAACAGGGCCCCCACGCTGCACCGCCTGGGCATCCAGGCTTTTGAACCGGTGCTGGTGGAAGGGCGGGCCATCAAGATTCACCCGCTGGTCTGTACGGCTTACAATGCCGACTTTGACGGCGACCAGATGGCTGTTCACGTTCCCCTCTCCGCAGAGGCACAGGCCGAAGCACGCATCTTGATGCTTTCGGCGAGGAACCTTTTGAACCCCAAAGATGGACGTCCTGTGGTGACTCCTACCCAGGATATGGTTTTGGGCATCTTCTATCTCACGGTGGAGACAGCCGGGGCGAAGGGTGAAGGGAATATCTACAAAGATCTGCAAGAGGCCGTCATGGCCTATCATCACGGGTTTGTAGATCTGCAGGCCCGCATCATCGTTGATGCTTCCGCCCTCCCCAAGCCCAACCTGCAGGTTGAAAGCGGGAACGGCAGGAGCGGCCGGAAATTTTTAATCACCACTCCCGGGAAAATTATCTTCAATGAGATCTTTCCCGATGATTTTCCTTATGTCAACGATGTGCGCCGCGATACCTTTTTGGACAAAGATTATCTCTATTACAATTCGGATCTTAGCCTGGAACAAATTCGGAAAAAACTGCAGAAACTACCTTTAAACGATCCGATAAAAAAGGATATGCTCGTCTATCTGATCGCGCTCTGCTATCGCCAGTACGATAGCACGAGGACGACCGAGATCTTGGACGAGATCAAAAAACTCGGTTTTAAATATGCTACAAAAGCGGGGCTGACGATTGGTTTGGACGACATCGTCGTGCCCGGTGCCAAACAGGAAACCCTTTCCGAGGCGGACCGGCAGGTGGAGGAGATCGAAAAGCAGTACCGCCGGGGCTTCATCACTGCCGATGAGCGCTACGACCGGATTATCGATATCTGGCACAGGGCCAAGGATAAAATTACGAAGGCCTTGATGGACGGCTTTGATCGCTTTAACCCCATCTATATGATGTCCGAATCCGGGGCGCGGGGCAACGAATCTCAGATTACGCAGTTGGCTGGGATCCGGGGACTGATGGCCGACCCGACCGGACGCATTATCGACTTGCCGATCAAAGCAAATTTCCGGGAAGGCCTCACCGTGCTGGAGTACTTTATCTCGACTCATGGGGCCCGCAAGGGGCTTGCCGATACGGCCTTGAAAACAGCCGATTCCGGTTATCTGACCCGGCGCCTTGTAGATGTGGTGCAGGATGTAATTATCAGGGAGCAAGATTGCGGCACAATACAGGGTATCGCCGTGCAAGAGCTGAAGGATGGCGAAGATGTCATCGAGGATCTCCAAGAACGCATTACCGGGCGCTTTGCCTTGGAAGATGTAGTGCACCCGGAAACCGGGGAAGTAATGGTACGCGCCGAGGGGCTTATCGATGAAGATACGGCGGCGAAGATCGTGCAGGCGGGAATCAAGGAGGTTAAGATCCGTTCCGTAATCACCTGCAAATCACGTTATGGCATCTGTATCAAATGTTACGGCCGCAACCTGGCCACCGGCCAACTGGTGGATGTGGGTGAACCGGTAGGCATTATTGCCGCACAATCTATCGGGGAACCGGGGACGCAGCTTACCATGCGCACCTTCCATACCGGGGGCGTGGCCGGCGACGATATTACGCAGGGTTTGCCGCGGGTGGAAGAACTTTTTGAGGCGCGCAAGCCGAAAGGCCAATCATTGATCAGCGAGATCACCGGCAAGGTCGAATTTCGTGAAGCCCGCAGCAGGCGGGAGGTCCGCGTTTATTCCCCGCACGGTGAAATCCGGAACTATACGGTGCCTTACGGCGCCCGTTTAAAAGTCAAAGACGGCGATACCGTGGAGGCCGGCGAAGAACTTACCGAAGGCTCGATTAACCCTCATGATTACCTGAAGGTAAAGGGCATCCGGGATGTCCAACAGCATCTGATTCATGAAGTGCAAAGAGTTTATCGCCTGCAGGGCGTGGATATCAACGACAAACACATCGAAGTGATTATCCGCCAGATGCTAAAAAAAGTTAAGATCGAAGATGCCGGCGATACAGAGTTGTTGCCCGGCAGCCTGGAAGATAATTTTACCGTAGAAGAAGTTAACCGTAAAATAATAGAAAACGGAGGCCAGCCTGCCGTAGGGCGGCCGGTCTTACTGGGTATTACGAAAGCCTCTCTAGCTACGGATTCTTTCCTTTCGGCTGCCTCCTTCCAGGAGACGACGCGGGTTTTAACCGATGCTTCAATAAAAGGGAAGATCGACCCGCTGTTGGGGCTGAAAGAAAATGTGATCATCGGCAAACTGGTTCCTGCCGGCACCGGCATGTCCCGTTACCGGAATATCAAGGTCATACAGCAGCCGGTGGAAGGGGAAGAGCAACAGCCGGATGAACCGGCCACGGTCTCCGATGAGGAGCAGAAAGAGGAGACGGCCGCCGTTTCTCCCGAGGCGACGGGTACACCTGCAGATACCTCTTCAGAAAAGGTTGCCGTTTCCAACGTCAAACAAGAGAAAAAAACCAAGGTCGACGCGGGAGAGGTATTGGAAAAAGAATCGAAGGTGACCGCTGCCGCGGATGAGACCTCGGCCAAATTCCAAGATGTCGCCGGGTCCAGCAGTTAAGAGAGCTATCTATCTACTCTTTTATTCTCAAACCGGAACGCAAAAAAACTGCCGGGGGGAAGAGGCCCACTCAGGACTAAACGGATCTCTGAGCAATAGGGCCGCCTTTCCCCCCTCTTTTGGGCAGATGACGCTCTTGCTTGTTATTCGACTGGATAAACAAAATTTAATTGACAATTGTTTCTCACGGTGCTAAAATAGCGGAGTGTGCTTCTTTAGACTAAATTCTCGATGAATATACAGGAGAGGAGCTGTCTGCAGGTGGAACTGGAGAAGATCAAAAATGCCGGCAAAATCGTCGTGGGGACGCGTCAAACTGTAAAAATGATTGAAAATGATTCTGCGCGGGAAGTATATCTGGCCCGGGACGCCGAAGAGAAGATCATCAGGCCGGTTATTCAATCTTGTAAGGAGAAGGGTCTGCCTGTTTATTTTGTCGAAACCATGGCCGAACTTGGCAAGGCCTGCCAGATTAAGGTTGGGGCTGCCATGTGCGCCATATTGGACAGATAACTATTAGAAAATAACCTTCGGATGGAAGGAGGTGTTGTTGGTGCCGACATTAAGTCAATTAATTCGTAAAAGAAGAAAGCGGATCGTTAAAAAATCCGATGCTCCGGCACTGGAAGGTTCTCCGCAAAAAAGAGGGGTATGCACGCGGGTTTCCACAACCACTCCCAAAAAACCTAACTCTGCCCTGCGTAAAATAGCTCGCGTCCGGCTCACCAATGGTATGGAAGTAACGGCTTATATACCGGGTATCGGGCACAATCTGCAAGAACACTCCGTTGTCTTGGTCAGGGGCGGGCGTGTAAAGGATCTTCCCGGCGTGAGATATCATCTGGTCAGAGGGGCGTTGGACGCCGCCGGTGTGGAAGACAGGAAGAAGGGTCGTTCTAAATATGGGGTAAAAAAACCCAAGGAATAATTTAATAAGCTGATTTCGATCCACGTTCACTTTATTGTAAGGAGGGATATTCTTGCCCAGAAAAGGCCCCGTTCCCAAAAGACAGATTGCTGCCGATCCGGTATATAACCATCAATTGATCAGCAAATTCATTAATAAATTGATGTTTGACGGAAAAAAAGGCACGGCCCAGTCCATCTTCTATGAGGCTATGGAGATCATCAGGGAGAAGACGGGAAAAGAACCGTTGGAAATTTTTGAGACGGCCATGCGCAACGCTTCGCCTGTTTTAGAGGTTAAGCCGCGGCGCGTGGGTGGAGCTACTTATCAGGTTCCCGTAGAGGTAAGCGCCCATCGCAAAATAATTCTGGCCGTCAGGTGGCTGGTGAACAATACCCGTGCCCGGGGAGAAAAAACCATGGCACAGAGGCTCGCCGGCGAATTAATGGATACAGCCAATAATACGGGCAATACGATCAGGAAAAAGGAAGAAACCCACAAAATGGCCGAAAGCAATAAGGCTTTCGCTCATTACCGTTGGTAAAATGTTTTGTTTTTAGGCGATATGGAGGAGAAAAGTTTTATGGATTTGTCTCAGACAAGGAATATCGGCATTATCGCGCATATTGATGCCGGAAAAACAACTACTACGGAACGTATTCTGTTTTACACCGGAAGGGTCCACAAATTAGGCGAGGTGCACGATGGCGCCGCCACCATGGATTGGATGGTGCAGGAACAGGAAAGGGGTATTACTATCACCTCTGCGGCAACTACCTGTGCCTGGGAAGGTGCGCGCATCAACATTATAGATACACCAGGACACGTGGACTTTACTGTAGAGGTGGAACGCTCCTTAAGGGTGCTCGATGGCGCCATTGGCATTTTCTGTGCCAAAGACGGTGTTGAACCGCAATCGGAGACGGTCTGGCGGCAAGCCGATAAATACAGCGTGCCGCGCATGGCCTATGTCAATAAGATGGATACAGCCGGCGCTGATTATTTTAATACGTTGCGCATGATGCGAGCGAGGTTGAAGGCCAAGGTTCTGCCCATCCAATTGCCGGTCGGTGTAGAAGAGGATTTTCGTGGCGTAATAGATCTGATCTGCAACAAAGCGCTAATCTATCTGGATGATCTGGGGACGCGCTTTGAAGTGACGGAGATACCGGCAGATATGCGCGAACTGGCACGCCACTACCGGGACAGAATGATCGAAACTCTGGCCGATGTTCATGAGAGGGTGATGGAGAGGTACCTTGAGGGGCAAGAGGTTGCCGAAGAAGATATTCATGAGGCGCTTCGCCAGGCTACAGTTCATCATAATTATGTTCCAGTTCTCTGCGGATCTTCATACCGCAACAAGGGGGTTCAACCCCTGCTCGATGCGGTGGTTCGCTACCTTCCCTCTCCTTTGGATATACCTCCCATGAAAGGGATTAACCCGCGCAGCGGAGATACTATCGACCGCCGAACGGATACCCAGGAACCGTTTACTGCTCTTGCTTTCAAGGTGATGAGCGATCCCTATGTAGGCAAGCTCACTTTTTTCCGTATCTATTCCGGTGTTTTGAAAGAAGGGACTCATATCTATAACCCGGTCAAGCAGACCCGGGAACGCGTCGGGCGTATTCTGAGGATGCATGCCAATCGCCGAGAAGAATTGAAACAGGCGGTGGCCGGGGATATCGTGGCTGCTGTTGGTTTAAGAGGGACGACAACCGGGGATACCCTTTGCAGCGAAAGCGAACAGATTATTCTTGAGGACATCCGCTTTCCGGAACCGGTTATCTCTGTGGCTATCGAACCCAAAACAAAGGTTGATCAAGAAAAGATGTCCCTCTCTTTGCGGAAACTTGCCGAAGAGGATCCCACCTTTCAGGCCTTTACAGATGAAGAGACAGGTCAGACGATCATCGCCGGGATGGGCGAGCTGCATCTTGAGATCATTGTCGATCGTCTGCTGCGTGAATTTAAAGTGGGGGCTAATGTTGGGCGGCCTCAAGTTTCCTACAAGGAGACGGTTTTGGGCAGTTCTCGCAGCGAGGGGAGGTTCATCCGGCAAACAGGAGGACGAGGGCAATACGGCCATGTGCTTTTAGAGGTTGAATCTTTGGAGAGAGGCCACGGTTTTGTTTTTGAAGATAGGAGCACCGGCGGCGTTATTCCCAAAGAGTATATACCGGCTATCGAGGAAGGCATCAGGGAATCGCTTACCAGCGGCATCTTGGCCGGTTATGCCGTTGTGGATGTCAAAGCCGCTCTACTGGACGGTTCCTACCATCAGGTTGATTCCTCCGAACTGGCCTTTAAAATTGCAGCTTCCCGTGCCTTTAAAGAATGTATGTCTCAGGCCCGCCCGGTTTTATTGGAACCAATTATGAAAGTGGAGATTATCGTCCCGGAAGAATATATCGGGGAAGTGATCGGCGACATTAATTCCCGCCGGGGTAAAATTGAGGGGATTGAATCTAAAGGGGGCAGCCAGGTGATCCGGGGTTTTGTGCCCCTGGCCGAAATGTTTGGTTACGCTACAGATCTGCGCTCTCATACCCAGGGTCGGGGCACCTATGCGATGGAATTTGCTCATTATAACGAGCTTCCGGCAAATATTGCCGAAAAAATAGTCAGCAGTACATTTGCTTGATTAAATTTTTAACTCCAAGGGGGTAGAAGAAAAGTGGCCAAAAAAAAGTTTGAGAGGACTAAGCCGCACATTAACGTGGGGACGATCGGTCATGTTGACCATGGCAAGACCACCTTGACCTCGGCTATTACCTACTGTTTAGCCAATCAGGGTTATGCCAG
>JAAZMI010000004.1 GCA_012798895.1 Bacillota bacterium | reverse complement strand
TAATCAGGCTGCGGGCCATGGCGGAAGAGAAGGCCTTGGGTTTTCCAATGATCGCCGTCAACGATGCGCTCTGCAAGCACCTTTTTGATAATCGATACGGTACAGGCCAGTCGGTCTGGGACGGGATTATGCGTTCCACGAATCTAATCGTGGCCGGGAAAAATGTGGTAGTGGCCGGCTATGGCTGGTGTGGAAAAGGGGTTGCCTTAAGGGCTAAAGGCCTGGGGGCTAAAGTGATTGTCTGCGAAGTAGATGCCGTAAAGGCCCTCGAAGCACACATGGATGGGCACGAGGTCATGCCTATTCTGGAGGCAGCCGCGCAAGGCGATATTTTCATCACCGTTACCGGGTGCAGCAAGGTTTTGAGCGCACCACATTTTGCGGTGATGAAAGATCGGGCTATTCTTTGCAATGCCGGGCACTTTGACATCGAGATCGATAAAAAGGCCCTGGCCGATCAGGCCGGTCCACCCCGTCCAGCCCGCCAAAGCGTTGAGGCCTACACTTTCCCCGACGGGCGCCGTCTCTACCTGTTGGGCGAAGGGCGGTTGGTCAATCTGGCTGCGGGCGATGGCCATCCGGTGGAGATAATGGATATGTCTTTTGGTTTGCAGGTTTTGGCCTTGAGGTATCTTTTGGAAAATAAAGGAGAACTGCCGCATGCCGTTCTTCCTTTGCCGCCGGAGCTGGACCTGGAAGTAGCCCGGCTAAAATTAAAAGCGTTGCAGATTGGTATCGATGCATTGACCGCAGAACAGAAAATTTATTTAGAGAGCTGGGATTTTTAAAAAGCCATCTATTTTATATGAGGGGAGGGGCCCGGTTTTTTAATTGCCGGGCGAGCAATCGCCTATGGAGATCAATCTGGCCGTTATCGGGGGGACGGGTTTCTATCACCCCGACATTTTGCAGGACAGCAAGGAGATTGTCGTCAAGACAGCCTATGGGGAGGCATCGCTGATTATCGGTGTTTATAGGGGCCGGGCTCTTGCTTTTTTGGCCCGTCACGGGGGTGGGCATGCTCTACCCCCGCATCGCATCAATTACCGGGCTAATATCGCTGCTTTGAAGGAGATCGGCGCGAAGAGGGTTCTTTCGGCTACGGCCGTGGGTTCCCTGCGTGAAAAGTTGGCACCGGGAACGCTGGTAGTTACAGATCAATTCATCGATTTTACGAAAAATCGCCGGCAGACCTTTTATGACGGATCAGATGAAAAGGGCGTTATCCACACCGATTTTACTGATCCTTACTGCCCTGAAATTAGAGAAAATCTAAAAGCAAAGCTGCAAAACATGGCTGTTTCTTTTGCCAAAGAAGGCACCTATCTCTGCACGGAGGGGCCGCGTTATGAGACGCCGGCGGAGATCAAAGCTTTTGCCCTTTTGGGGGCCGATCTGGTGGGCATGACCAATGTGCCGGAGGTAACTCTTGCCCGGGAGGCCGGTTTATGTTATGCCAACCTTTCTTTGGTGACCAATTATGCAGCGGGGATCTCCCCGCACCCTCTCAGTCACCAGGAAGTGGTGGAGATGATGGAGGAAAAATTAAGCGTAATCCGGGAGCTATTCATGGAGACCCTCATCTCTCTGCCACCGGAGAGGAAGTGCCGTTGCCGGCAGATAGAAGAATATCCACTTGGCGGGAAATAGGGAGAAAAAGGAACGATGTAAAGTAAAAAGGAGGCGGACTGAATATGACGGAGAAAATTCGCCCGCTGATCTGGCAAGGCCGGGCGTTGAAACTGCTGGATCAGAGGGCTTTGCCGGAAAAAGAGAGTTATATTACATGCCACACCCTGGAAGAAGTGCAAAAATGCATCCGGGAGATGGCTGTGCGCGGCGCTCCGGCCATCGGGGTGGCGTCTGCTTTTGCTCTGGTGCTGGCCGCGCAAAAATATATTCATGATCTGAACGCTAAAGACGGGCTAAAAAATGGTTTTTCCCCCTCCGGGTTGCAGAATTACCTAACGCTGTCCGGTGATGCGCTGCGGGCAACCCGCCCCACAGCCGTTAATCTTTCCTGGGCGGTGGAGAGAATGCTCAAGAAATGTCGGGATTTAGGCGCAGTTTCACCGGAAACTATGTTGACGGCTTTCGAAAGGGAGGCTATCCACATCTTCGAGGAGGATCTCGCCGCCAACAAAAAAATCGGCAGCTTCGGCGCAAAACTGTTTGCCCCTAATTCCAACGTTTTAACACATTGTAACGCCGGTGCTTTGGCTACGGCTGGTTACGGGACGGCCCTCGGTGTGCTGCGCAGCGCTTTTCGGGCCGGTACGATCAAACACGTCTATGCTTGCGAAACGAGGCCGTTTTTACAAGGATCCCGTTTAACTGCTTGGGAGCTGCAGAAGGAAGGCATCCCTTTTTCCATCATCGTCGACAGCGCAGCTGGTTACTTCATGTACAAGCAGGAGATCCGCTCTGTAATCGTCGGCGCGGATCGCGTTGCCGCCAACGGGGATATAGCCAATAAGATTGGGACTTATGCCCTGGCGGTTTTGGCCCAGGCCAACAAACTTCCATTTTATGTTGCCGCCCCTTTTTCTTCTATCGATCTCTCCATCAGCTCCGGCGAGGAGATTGCCGTGGAGGAGAGAGCGCCCGAGGAGATAACCACATATAAAGGCACGCCTCTTTCACCGCCTGGCGCCCAGGCAAAAAACCCCGCTTTTGATATCACCCCGGCCAATTTAATCACTGTTTTGATTACCGAGCATGGCATTTTGCCTTTCCCCCGTGAAAAACAGTTGAGACGGTTTGTTCAGCAAAGGGGGAGGAAACTTGGGTAGCGTGGAGAGAGCAAAAAGAGAACTGGTCAATACCGCCTATGAGCTGGAACAGGAAGGACTGGGCTTTGAAACCTGGGGCAATATCAGTTGCAGGCCGGCGGAAGACAAGATCGTGATTACGCCCAGCGGCATTCCTTATGGGAGGCTGCGTTATTTTGATCTGGTGGTCGTCGATGCTTCCGGAGAAATACTGCAGGGCCGCTTTAGACCTTCCACCGAGCTTCTGTTGCATCTGGCGATCTATGAGCAAAGAGAAAAGATTAGGGCCATTGTTCACGTGCACAGCCTCTATGCAGCCGCCTTTGCCGTAAATAGGATGGAGATCCCGCCGGCCCTTGAAGAACAGGCCCAGGTGGTGGGCGGGGCGGTTAAAGTGGCTGCTTATGCTCCCCCCGGCAGCAAAGAGCTGGCAGAAAATGTTCTGGCGGCATTGGGAGAGGACGACAACGCCGTTCTTATGGCCAATCACGGTCTAATCGGCGTCGGGCCGGATCTCTCCACGGCGTTGCTGCGCTGCCGCGTTATCGAAAGAAATGCCCACATCATGTTGCTGGCAAAATCCTTGGGCCAACCCCACATTTTAAAACCGGAAGATGTTGCCGCCTTGAGAAAAGATTTTCTGCTTCATTATGGCCAGCAAGGCGGCGTTGAACAGAAGGAGTGAGCGATTTGCCGGAGAGGATACTTTTACAGGCCGATTATATCCTGACCTGGGATGGAGAGCTAAAACTTATCACCCAGGGGGAGATCGTGATCGAAGACAGCTTGATTACATATCTGGGCTCCCGGCAGGAACGCCCTGCAGAGAATTTCGGCAGGGTGCTCAAGATCAGGGACAGTCTCGTCATCCCTGGCTTTGTCAATACCCATACCCATGCTGCCATGGCCCTCTTCCGGGGTTATGCCGATGATCTTTCTTTACAGGAATGGCTGCAAGATAAGATCTGGCCGGCAGAGGCAAAGCTTAGTAGCGAGGATATCTACTGGGGGACGCTCCTGGCTATCGCCGAGATGCTTAAAGGCGGGACGACCTGTTTTGCCGATATGTATTTTCATATGGATGAGGTGGCCCGGGCCTGCTTGGAAAGCGGCATCAGGGCTTCGCTGGCGCAAGGTTTGATCGGGACGGATAAGATCAAAGGAGAGCTTGGGCTTAGGCAGAGCAGAAGCCTGGTACAAAACTGGCATAATGAGGGTGAGGGAAGAATTACTGTCATGTTGGGCCCGCACGCTCCTTATACCTGCCCTCCGGATTATCTGTATAAGGTGGGAGAGCTGGCCGGCGATCTGCGGGTGCCGATCCATATTCACCTTGCGGAGACCCGCCGTGAAGTAGAGGAATCTCGCCGGGAACACGGGAAAACACCGGTGGAATTGATTGCGGAGGTCGGTCTGTTGGAACACGATCTGCTGGCCGCGCATTGCGTACACCTTGCGGAGGCTGATCTGGGGCTCTTGGCTGCGAAAAACGTGGCCGTTGCGCATAACCCCGGCAGCAACCTAAAGCTGGGCAGCGGGGTGGCCCCGGTGACAGAGCTGCTGCAGAAAGGGGCCCTCGTTTCCCTGGGCACGGATGGTGCTGCCAGCAACAACAATCTCGATCTGTTGGAAGAGATGAGGTTGGCCGCGCTTTTACAGAAAGGCCTGCGGGAAGATCCTGCTGCAATCCCAGCGGAGACAGCGTTCAAGATGGCCACGGTCAATGGAGCCCGTGCCCTTTTTCTACCTGCTGAGACAGGTCAACTTAAGGTGGGTGCCAAGGCAGACCTGGCCGTGTTGAAGATCGATAAGCCGCACCTGTCTCCCCCGCACAGCTTTTTGGCCCACCTTGTTTACAGTGCTGCGGCTGCCGATGTGTATCTTGTGATGGTCGACGGCCGGGTATTAATGGAAAACGGCCACTTATTGACTCTGGATGAGGAGAAAATTCTTTTTGAAGCACCTCCGAGGGCACAAAGGTTGACTGAATGATAATAATATAGAAAGATAGGTTTTAAGATCTTGGGCCGGAGGGATGGATAATTGATTATCTTGTTGACGAATGACGATGGGATCTACGCGGAAGGCATTCAAATTCTTGCGGATACGCTGCTGCAAGCGGAAGATATTAAAATATATATCGTGGCCCCCGATCGCGAGCGCAGCGCCACGGGCCACGCTATTACCATGCATCGCCCCTTGCGGGCGGAAGAAGCCAAGTTCTATCATAACCCCCTCTTAAAGGGATGGTCTGTCAATGGCACTCCTTCGGATTGCGTTAAGCTGGCCATTGAATACCTGCTGCCTCAAAAACCGGATCTTGTAATCTCCGGGATTAACCTGGGCGAAAATTTGGGAACCGACATCTTATATTCCGGGACGGTTTCGGCAGCCATCGAAGCGATCATCCTCGGCGTTCCCGCCCTGGCGGTATCGCTGGTGGAGCAGGAGACTCCAGATTTTCGCTTTGTAGCTGATTTTCTGCAGCGCCTCCTCAAAAATTTTCGGGAATACAACCTGCCGGAGAGCACCTTGCTGAACATCAATATCCCCGCCAAAAACCAGCAGGAGATTGCTGGCGTGGCTGTGACGAGGCTTGGCGTGCGCCTCTATCGCAACGCTTTTGAAAAAAGAATCGATCCCCGGGGCAGAAACTACTACTGGCTGGCCGGGGAGGCGATCGATATCGAGGACAGGGCGGACGGGGATACCGATGTGAGAGCGATCAGCAATGCTTATATCTCTATTACTCCTTTACATTTCGATCTTACCAATTATCATTTAATTGATAAACTGCAGGGCATTAAATGGGAGACATAGAATGATTTTTGGAGCTAAAAAACTATTTTACGGGTGATGTTTTTGCAAATTGAAAAATGTGGTTTGAATTGTTATAGAATCCCCCGCCAGGGGGAGATGAAGGTTGAAGCAAGGGTCTACCTGAACGAATTTCTTTACGAAAATTATCTGGAAGAGGAATCTTTGGAGCAGCTTTGTGATGCCGCTTCCCTGCCGGGAGTTTATCGCTATGTCATCGGCATGCCCGACATTCATTCGGGCTACGGTCTGCCGATTGGCGGGGTGATGGCCATGGAGGTGCCGGACGGCCTGATCTCTGCCGGTGCGGTGGGGATGGATATCAACTGCGGCGTAAGGCTTCTGCGCACAAACATCGGCGTGCAGGATTTAGATAAAAAAGATCTGGAAAAGCTGCTGCGGGAGATTGCTGCCCGGGTGCCGACTGGCATCGGGAAGACCAGCAAACACCAGGCTGATCTGGGAAGGCATTTTGCAGAGATCGTCGAATCCGGTTTTCCCGTTCTTTTGGAGCTGGGCTATGCCCGCCCGGAAGATCGGCGTTTTGTGGAGGAAGAAGGTTTCTTCCCCGGCGCGAACCTTTCCAAGGTTAGCAACAAGGCCAGAAAACGCGGCAACCAGCTATCCACGATCGGCGGAGGCAATCATTTTATCGAACTGGGAGAGGTAGCCGAGATCTTTGATCGGGAAAATGCTGCGCTGTTTGGGCTCACCCGGGGCAGCCTCAGCGTGCTTATTCACACCGGCAGCCGGGGATTCGGGCACCAGATCTGTGTGGATTATTCTTCCATCATGGAAAAAAGTGCGAAGCGCTATGGCCTTAAACTGCCCTCGCGTGGGCTGGCTGCTGTGCCCATCGAATCTCCGGAGGGGAAAGATTATTTTGCGGCTATGTCTGCAGCAATCAACTTTGCCTTTGCCAATCGCCAGATTATTACGCACGATGTGCGGGAAGCTTTCGGGGCCTATTTTGATTGCCGTGATACCGAATTGGATTTAGGTGTGGTCTATGATGTGGCTCATAATATCGCTAAATTTGAAGAGGTTGAGGGCCGGGAGCTTTTAATTCACCGCAAGGGTGCCACCCGTGCCTTACCGCCTCAACACCGGGGCAATCCATCGGCCTACCGCTCCAGCGGGCACCCGGTTTTTATCCCCGGCAGTATGGGCACCTCTTCTTACATCATCGTGGCTACTCCCAAGGTGGTGGAAACTTTCTATTCTGTCAACCACGGGGCCGGCCGGGTCATGTCGCGGCGCGAAGCGCGCCGGCAGTTTGATGTGGAGATGTTGAGAGAACAGTTGGGCCCGATCGTATTCTACGGAGACAGGGAGAGAAATATCCTCGATGAAGCTCCGCAAGCTTACAAGGATATCGATGCTGTTGTAGATACTCTGGCCGAGATCGGCATCATCAAAAAAGTGGCCCGCCTTTCTCCTCTTGCTGTTGTGAAAGGAGGAAAAGGGGGGCGGAGGGGAAGGAGATAGTAAAAAGATTGTTCTGATATAGAGAACACGGTATATAGATCCTTCCTACAAACCAGTATAAAAACACTGCATAACCGGTTATACTTTTCCCCCTTTAGCCATAAGATCTTTTAAGGCTTGTAAAGGGGGATTTTTTTATGATGCCGCTGATTAAAAAAAAGGCCGGGGTAAAATGGGAAAAATTTATAGCGCCCGTGCTCTTTTTATTGTTTATTGTTTTAATTTTTTTCCACCTCTTGCTGCTTAAAAATACCCATCCGGGCAAAACCCTGCAAAATGCTTTGCAGAACATGGAAAAAAATGAAGAACTTTTGGAGCTGGAGATTCAAGAAGAAGGTTCTGGTTATGAGATGAATTTTCGGGGCAGTTTCAAGGATGAGGCGATCCGGGGTCGGTTTTCTGGCTATGGGCTGGAGGTATACAAACATTCTTCCGGTTCGCTCTTTGTAAAAGATTTAAAAGACGATCTATGGAAAAAACCCGCAGAGCTGGGGCTGGAGGCCCTGGAAGATTTTTTTATCTCTCCTCTGGAGCTGTTGTCCGCCTGGTCCCATCTTTTTCGAAACGCCAGGTTCGCCCATCAGTCTGAGGAGCTGGAAAAGGAAAGGATCATTCGTTTGCCCGTTCCCACCCCCGAGGCGGAGAAAACAGCTTTTCTCCACAACTTCCTGCGGGATGCCGGCACCGGCCTGGAATGCCTGATTTTTCTGGAGCCGGATACTTTGTTCATCAACCGGATCGTTCTTTCCCTGCAGGATGATCGTTTTGCCGGCGCGGTTACGCGCACCCTTTCTTTTACACGCAGTGTTGATCAAGGCCCGCAAAAATCTTTGCACCAGGCCGAATTTGGTTTATAATAGACTTATCTTGATGAGGATGTTGACATCAAAATCCTTTCACTAGATTGTTGATCGTATTATGAATTGAAAGGGGTTTATCTAGATGCATAAGATCTATCTGGATCACGCTGCAACCACCCCCCTGAGCGAGGAAGCTCTGACGGCGATGCTTCCCTACCTGAAGGGGGTTTATGGGAATCCTTCCAGCCTGCATATTTGGGGCCGGGAAGCCAAGCAGGCTCTGGAGATGGCACGGGAAAAGGTGGCGCGCGCTTTGGGCGCCTCTCCGGAAGAGATCTATTTCACTTCCGGGGGAACAGAGGCCATCAATATAGCTATCCAAGGCCTGGCAAGGAACTTTTCTTCAGGGGAACGCCGGCATATCATCACCAGTGCTATAGAGCACCACGCTGTGCTGGATACGATCGGTTACCTGGGCCGAAACGGGTTTGAGGTAACTATCTTGCCTGTTGATCAATTTGGTATGGTTGATCCGGAGGAATTGGCGACCCAAATTACAGAAAAAACATTGCTGGTATCGATTATGACTGCCAATAATGAGATCGGTACCATCCAGCCCATTGAAGAAATTGGCCGCATTTGCCGTGAAAGGGGTGTCTATTTTCATACGGATGCTGTACAGGCCATTGGCAATATGGAGATCAATTTAAAAAAACAGCCCATCGATCTGCTTTCCCTCTCGGCGCACAAGTTTTATGGCCCGAAAGGGGTGGGGGCCCTGTATGTGCGTAAAAATGTTGGGGTGGAACAGATCGTCTTCGGCGGAGCACAGGAAAAAAAGATGCGCCCTGGCACGGAAAACCTGCCCGGGATTGTGGGGCTGGGCCGGGCGATCGAACTGGCCACTACTGATCTGGAGGAGAAAATCCGCTCCCTAAAAAAAATAAGGGATCATCTGATTGCCGGGCTGCTGCAGATAGATGAAGTCCGGCTGAACGGGCATCCCGAAAAAAGATTGCCGGGAAATGTCAACGTTAGCGTGCTTCACGTGGAGGGGGAATCTTTGCTGTTGAGCTTGGATTTAAAGGGGATCGCTGTTTCCAGCGGATCGGCTTGTACCGCCAGCTCGCTGGAGCCTTCCTACGTGCTGTTGGCCACCGGTTTGGATAACTATACGGCACAGGGTTCGCTACGTCTCTCCCTGGGTCACGGCAACACCAAGGAAGACCTCGATTATACAGTGAATGCAATTAAAGATATTGCGTTGAAACTGCGGGCCATGTCCCCGGTGATATTAAAATAGCTTTGTGGCCGGTGCGGGCAACACAGAGGTAAGCCGCACCCTTTTTAAGGCCTTTGCAGGGATGACAGAAACAATTGAATAGAACTGATAATTTTGGGAGGGGTAGATGGCGATGTATAACGAAAAGGTTCTGGAACATTTTCGTAATCCCCGCAATGTTGGGGAGATAGATGGCGCCAGCGGTGTAGGCGAGGTTGGCAATACGCAATGCGGAGATATTATGAAGATCTCTATTAAGGTGGAAGGGGACGTAATTAAGGATATTAAATTTTTAACTTTTGGCTGTGGTGCTGCCATTGCCAGCAGCAGCGTGCTGACGGAGATGGTTAAGGGTAAAACCCTGGAGGAGGCTCTGGCTCTGACTAATGCGGATGTAGCGGAAGAATTGGGGGGCTTGCCGCCCGCCAAGCTGCATTGTTCAAACCTGGCCGCCGATGCCTTGCATAACGCTATCGTGGATTACAGAAAGAAAACGGTGGAAAAATAAAATAAAGGTGAACACGGCCGGCAATCCTTAAAGAATAGATGGAGACATATTATAGCCCTCCCCCCGCATATATATCTAAATGCGACTTTTTTAAGGGGGGAGTTATTTTGTTTTCTAAAAAGCGCATTGCAGCGAGGCATCCTAAAAAAAATTTATTTCGTCAAAAGTTCGGCCGCAAAAGCCCCCCGGGCCGGAACCCCGTTCCGTTGTTGATCACAATCGGTTTGATCCTGGCAATTGTTTTTTTAATCTTTTCCACAGATATAAAGCCGGTTTTTTTTCCCGGAAATTTTAAATTGATCATCCCCGCGAAAACATTCAGTTTCGATTATTTTGCCCTGCTTTCCAATTCGCTGCCGGGTTTAAGCCCCCGGGGGGATGCGGAAAAATTAAATCGGGAAGCGGGGGTACTCCTTCAGGCCCCTTTTTGGCGGGATTACCCGCAGATCTTACTGTGCAATGAATTGGCCGGCCTGCGGGTTTTAGAAGCTGACAAAACATTTTCCCCTTCTGCCGTCGGGGGGGACCCCGACGCTTTGGGGCTGGAATGGGGAGCAAAAGAGGAAGAGAAAGGTGCTGTATTTTTAACGGAGATAAACGCGGAGCAGGCGCGGGAAAAACCCTTTATCTCCGGGGAAGAAAAACCCCTGCTGCTAATCTATCACACTCATACCAGCGAATCTTTCCTTCCTGTCTCCGGGAAGATCTACACTGATGATCCGGAAGGGACCGTAGTTTTCCTCGGTGCAGCTTTGAGCAAGATCCTACAGGAAGAATACGGAATCCCGGTTTTACACCACCAAGAAGTTTTTGACCGGCCCCGGAGCAAAGCTTACCAAACAGCCGCCCCGGTGATCGAAAAAATTCTGCAAGAGAACCCTCAGATTGAAGTGGTGCTTGATCTGCACCGTGACGGGGTGCCCCGTAGAGTTACGACGGCAAATATTTTGGGGGAGGAAGCGGCCAGGGTTTTGTTCGTCATTGAAACCCGTCAACAGGAATGGTCTGGTAACCTGCGTTTTGCTCTTTTTCTGGAAAGTATCTTGCAGGACAGATATCCGGGTTTCTCCCGTGGTATTCTAAAGAGGGTTTTTGCTAATTACAACCAGCATCTGCATCCGCGCAGTCTTATCGTGGAGATCGGCGGTCACGAAAACAATAGGGAAGAGCTTAAAAGGTCCATTCCGATGCTGGCAGAGGCGCTGGGGGAGGCATTCAGGTAGGTTGGCCGTCGTTCTGCCGTCCGGGCCGCTTCAAGCCCCCGTTTCAGCGCCGGTTTTTATCCGCTCAAACAATACACACCGGTTTCAAGGACAACCTATATCATGGTATGTAGCCGGTGTTAGCCAGTGTTTTTGCGGAAAACTGTGAGATCCGGAGGGCATATTTTAAGTGTTTTGGTCAAAAATAGAGGCTAAAGGGTTTACATATTTTTAAGGAGGTTTTATTACCCGGTGAAACCCGCGGCCTTGTTTCTGTTGGGGATCGTCTTTTTTCTGTTGCTGGTGTATTGCGGCCTTTTTGTTGCAGAAAAAGGTGTATTAGAATTGACAGCTCTTTCGGATCCAGCAGGAATTTTGCACTGCAAGCTGGAAAACAATAAAATAATCGTCATCTTTGCAGGAAAAACATATTCTTTGTGTTTTGAAGGGGTTAATCAGTTTTTAAATGAATATTTCTGATATTTTACACAAGATTCGGGTTCGGGTTATCTTTTTGGAAAAATTTAAAGAGTATGCACAACTTGGTGCACAATTCAAAGAAAATCTGCTATAATAGTGAAAAGATGCAATCTGTATCAGAGTGGAGATATTAGCAGTGAAAGGAACTTTAAGAGATGATGGGTGCTGCAGAAGGAGTTTCTTCGCATGATTTTGTTGATGTTCCGGATCTCTTCATCATTCATGATTTGGAAGGCACAATAAGCTATGTTAATCATTTTGTTTTAGAGCTTTTGGGCTACTCTCCCCGGGAGTTCCTCCAAAAAAATTTAAAAGAATATATCTCCCCCCGGTTTTTGGCGAGCTATTCTCATTACTTACAAGATATTACTGTAAAAGAACATGTACGGGAGATCCTTTGTGTATTGACTAAAAAAAAGCAGGAACGCTTTTTAGAATTCAATGTTATTGTGCGCCGCCAAGAGGGTGGCGTCCCGCAGGTTAGAGGGATAGCCCGGGATGTTACTGAACGCAAGTGGGCTGAGAAGGCGCTCGTGGATGTTCTGGGACGCTTCGAATCGATCGTGGAGTATTCTCCTCTGGTTGCCATCCAAAGCTTTGATGCCAATGGTTGCATCTACCACTGGAACCCCGTTTCGGAGAAATTATATGGAATGAAGAGGCGCGATGTTCTGGAAAAACCCTTCCATGAACTTTTTTTACAGGGACAAGAAGCAGAGCGATTTAAAGAAGATCTGAAGCAGGTTTTTGAAATGGGGCAGCCTTCGGATGCGCGGGAATGCCCTATAATGACGGCTGATGGCGAAATGCGTTGGGTCTACTTTAGCATGTTCCCCGTTAGGGAAGGCGAACGCTGCCTGGAAGCCATCCGCATGGAGATGGATATTACGGATCGAAAAAAGGTGGAAAAAGAACTTGAATTTTTAAGCATTCACGACACCTTAACCGGTCTTTATAACAGGGGTTACTTTGAAGAAGAGATGCATCGGTTGAATACCCCCCGTTTTACCCCCGTAAGTATTATCGTCTGCGATGTGGACAACTTAAAACCCGTCAACGATCTATGGGGACATACGGAAGGCGATGTTTTGCTGCAGGCTGCGGCAAAAGCTGTTAAACAACCATTTCGCTCGTCAGATGTCGTGGCCCGCATTGGGGGCGATGAATTTGCTATTATTTTGCCAAACACCTCTTATGATACAGCCTTGCAGGCCTGCGATCGCATTAAAGAATTCGTAAAGCAGTATAACGATACTGATCCTCTGGCTCCTTTAAGTCTCTCCCTCGGAGTGAGCACTTCCGATTCGTTACAACATTCCCTGATGGATACCTTCCGGGAGGCCGATCGCGATATGTACCGCCAAAAGGCCAGGAAGGCCCAGGGTCTACAGGATTCGATACCCCGTTCTATTCTGTCTTTCCTCTCCGTTTTTTTTATCAGGGGTCTGCCCTTGTTCTTCAACGAGCAGGCCCGGGAGATGGCCCTCGCTTTGGGTGAAAAAGTGGGATTAGAGCGGGATGAAATGAGTTTTCTCTCTATTTCCCCGCAATATTTTCCTTCCCTTCATCTTCTTTGGGACAAAGAATCCCCCGGTGAGGATCTGCAATCGAAAGGAACATCCCGTATCTATCGCATTCTTTCGATCGTTAACGCCTACAATACAATGATCAACATGCATCCTTATCGCCAGGCGTTTACACATGAAGAGGCTATCGCCGAGATCCGGCGTTGTGCCGGTTTGCACCTCGATCCGGAACTGGTAGAAAAGTTTGTTGAGCTTTTCGGCTAACCCCTACTTGACAAATTATTTGGTGGGTGTTATTGTAAAAAAGAGCGATTAGCACTCTCGGCTTCAGAGTGCTAACAGATGGGGGTGAAAGGGATGGGGCTCAGCATCCGTAAACAAAAAATCTTGCGTGCAATTATCACTGAACATGTTAAATCTGCCCAACCGATTGGTTCCCGTACCATCGCCAAACGCTATAAAATTGGCTTGAGCTCGGCAACAATACGCAACGAAATGGCTGATCTTGAAGAAGCCGGTTTTCTTTTTCAACCGCATACTTCCGCCGGGAGGGTCCCTTCGCAAAAAGGCTACCGCTATTATGTGGATCGGCTTATGGAGGCTTCGAACCTGGAGGAAGAGGAAAAGGCAAAGATTAGGGATGTCTATGAATATGAAAGGTTAAAGGAGATCGAAGAGATTATTAAGCATACCTCCGAACTACTCTCTCTTTTAACCAGTTATACTTCTCTTATTTTAGGGCCACAGTTGAAAAAAAGCGCCTTTAAAAAACTGCAGATCATGCCCGTAGATTATCGAAGAGGTCTGCTTGTTCTGGTAGCCGACACGGGTTTTGTAAAAAATAAGATCATCAATCTTCCGCGGACACTTTCTTCCGGTGAACTGGGACGCATTGTAACCTACCTTAACCATCGATTGGAAGGCCTTACTATTGATAAGATCACATCCCGCCTAATTGGCGAATTGCGCCGCGATCTCTATCATCATGTTCAGTTTCTGGAAGATACTTTTATGTTGTTGGAAGACAGCCTTGCTGAAGATGAGAGACGAGTTTTTCTGGGGGGCACGAGCAACATGCTCAACCAACCAGAATTTGAGGATGTCAAAAAGATCAAGGCGCTGCTTTCTCTCTTTGAACAGCATTCTCTGTTGGCGTCTCTATTGGAGAGGCCGGTGGCCGGCGTCGAGGATATTGTGATCCGCATCGGCAAGGAAAATATACTGAAGGAAGTACAAGAGTGTAGCCTGGTTATGGCTACCTATTACCTTGGCAGGGAAATTATGGGGACTATCGCCGTGTTAGGCCCTACGCGTATGGATTATGCTAAAACGGTGGCTGTTCTCCAGCAGATTGTCAGCCATCTGAGAAGGCTTTAAGCTAAAGGAGTGAAACGCAGTGGAGGAGAAAGACCTTCACCGGTTTCCGGGTGTCTCTGCTGAAAAAGAGGAAGAACAACCTGCCCGGCAGGAAACCGGGGATGAGGAAAAGATTTTGGAAACCGGAGAAAAACAAGAAATATTAACTGTGGAAGAGCTGGAAAGGAAAGTTGCAGCGCTTGAACAGGAAAACAGCGATATAAAGAATAGATTGCTGCGTTTACAAGCCGATTTCGATAATTATCGCAAGCGGATGCGTGCCGAAAAAGCGGAAATGATCACTTTAGCAAATTTTAACCTCATACAAAAATTGTTGCCGGCAATTGACAATCTAGAGAGGGCCCTTTTAGCCCTGGAGGAAGGGCCCGATGGAATTAAGGAAGGGCTGGAGAAGGTTAAAAAATATTTTATGGAGATCTTGTTCAGCGAAGGTGTATCCCCTATCCAAAGCAGCGGTGAACCTTTCGATCCCCATTTTCATGAAGCGGTTTTAATGGAGGAAAGTTCTGTTTACCCGCCGGGGACAGTTGTGGAAGAGCTGCAAAAGGGATACATTATGCATGAAAGGGTTTTACGGGCCAGCAAGGTTAAAGTTGCTACAGAGCAAGCGGATGAATAACCTGCCAGGCTATAAGTATTAAAAAAAGTGTATCTATTATCTATTAAAGGTGTATCTATCTAAGGGAGGGATTGCAATGTCTAAAATCATCGGGATCGATCTGGGAACGACAAATTGTGCGGCTGCCGTTTTGGAGGGTGGCGTGCCGGAGATAATGCCAAACGCGGAGGGAAGCAGGTTGACACCTTCTGTAGTGGCTTTTACAAAAGAAGGGGAGAGAATGGTCGGCCAGGTGGCCAAACGCCAATCGATTACCAACCCCGAGCGAACGGTGTTATCCATTAAAAGAGAGATGGGCTCCGATTTCAAAGCCAAAATTGGCACAGAGGAATTCACACCACAAGAAATTTCTGCCATGATCCTGCAGAAACTTAAGACAGATGCCGAAAGCTACTTAGGAGAAAAAGTTGAGAAGGCGGTTATTACTGTTCCTGCCTATTTTTCAGACAGCCAGCGGCAGGCAACCAAAGATGCCGGCCGCATTGCCGGGCTGGAGGTCATGCGCATTATTAACGAACCCACAGCAGCAGCATTGGCTTATGGCCTCGATAAAGGGGAAGATCATACCATTCTTGTCTACGATCTGGGTGGGGGGACCTTCGATGTCTCCATTTTAGAGTTGGGGGAGGGAGTGGTGGAGGTTAAAGCAACCAGCGGGAATAACCGCCTGGGGGGCGATGACTTTGACGAGCGGGTGATCTCTTACCTGACCTCCGAATTCAAAAAGGAAACGGGTGTGGATCTAAGCAAGGATCGTACTGCGCTGCAGCGTTTAAAGGATGCTGCCGAGAAGGCTAAAATCGAGCTTTCCAGTGTAACCAGCAGCAATATCAATCTTCCTTTCATCACTGCCACAGCCGATGGTCCCAAACACCTCGATCTGGATCTTACCAGGGCCAAATTTGAAGAGTTAATTGAAGATCTGGTAGAAAAAAGCATGGGGCCTCTACGTCAGGCACTAAGCGATTCCGGCTTGGATACGAAAGAGATCGATCAGGTTGTCCTGGTTGGCGGTTCAACAAGGGTTCCTTTGGTCCAAAAAGTAATTAAAGATCTTCTGGGCAAAGAACCACACAAAGGCGTTAACCCGGACGAAGTTGTTGCTTTGGGGGCGGCAATTCAGGGAGGCGTTCTGGGTGGAGAAGTTAAGGATGTCTTGCTGTTGGACGTAACTCCGCTTTCCCTGGGCATCGAGACGTTGGGCGGGGTCTTTACCAAAATCATCGAGAGGAACACGACTATACCTACGGATAAAAAACAGATTTTTTCTACTGCTGCCGACAACCAGACCAGCGTAGAGATCCATGTTCTGCAGGGCGAACGGGCCATGGCTTCGGGCAATAAGACGCTGGGGCGTTTTATGCTCGATGGCATCCCGCCGGCGCCGCGGGGAATCCCTCAGATAGAAGTTTCTTTTGATATCGATGCCAACGGCATCGTCAACGTTACGGCCAAGGATCTGGGGACAGGTAAAGAGCAGAAAGTGACGATTACCGCCTCTTCCGGCCTCGACGATGATGAGATCGAACAGATGGTGCAGGACGCCAAAAAGTTTGCCGCCGAGGATGAGAAGATTAAGGAGCTGGCCGAAGCTCGGAATCAGGCTGATACTTTAATCTACTCCACCGAGAAAACGCTGCGGGATCTGGGCGACAAAGTGGATAGTGTCACCAAGGAACGCATCGAGGGGGAGATTGGGAATTTAAAGGAAGCAGTTAAGGGCGATGATCTGCAAAAGATAAAGGATGCCTCCGAACAGTT
>JAAZMI010000003.1 GCA_012798895.1 Bacillota bacterium | reverse complement strand
TTCAACCGTTGCGGGTGTAATCAGCGCAAAAGGCTGGTTCAACCGTTGCGGGTATAATCAGCGCAAAAGGCTGGTTCAACCGTTGCGGGTATAATCATCGCAAAAGGCTGGTTCAACCGTTGCGGGTGTAATCAGCGCAAAAGGCTGGTTCAACCGTTGCGGGTGTAATTATTGTAGGGGATGGGTTCCACCCCATCCCGGTTAGATTTTCGCATCCGCTTGCATATAATGTTCATCGACAAAAAGCCACCGGCATACATTTAATCATGATATTGCTCGGATCTGTAGCGGCCCCCGCCCCTACCAATGGGGTAGGTATAATTAGGAATTTTTTATAACGAACTTTTTTCGGTATCACAAGGGGGCATCCCTGTATCAAGGAATGCCCCCTTGTAAAATGCTTTTCACATAATAATGGTACCTTAATCTTTAATTGATTGGTGATCTAACCGGTAACCCGGATCACCAGTAGCCGGATATACCTTGGTTTACCATATTTTTTATCTATCATGTGCTGCTACTATTTCTTCGGCCTGTTCCAGCTCTTCAAAGGAAAGCACGCGCTCGGGATCGAGAAGCAAGATGATCCTTTCCTCCGATTTGGCCATTCCTTTTAGATGTTCGGATCTGATGTCATCGGCAAATTCTTTATCGACTAATTGAATATCCTCAGCCTGAAAGCTCATGATATCAGAAACGCGATCTACGATCATGGCCATGGTCTTACCCTGAACTTCAATGACAATAATCACTGTAAACTCATCGTACTTTTGTTCGGAAAGAAGATTGAACTTGCGGTGCATATCGATCACAGGGATTACTATACCCCGGAAATTGATCACGCCTTTGATTACCGGATTGGTGTTAAAAACCCGTGTCGGCTTTTTGTAGCGTATGATTTCCTGCACCAACATGATGTCTATGCCGTATTCTTCCTCACCAATTTGGAAGGTAACAAACTGGTTTTCCGTGGAAGTCCCCGTTGATTGCTGTGTTTGAATACTTAAAGCACCAATGCCTGTATGTTCCTGCAGGGACATTTTCCTCCCCCCTTGTTTAAAATTTTTCAAAGTCTTCTTCGTTAAATTGAAAATCGTTTTCTTGTTCAGTCAGTGCAACAGCATTCTCTTTTTCTTTGGGTTTTTCCCGAAAGTTGTTGTTTTTTTCACGCATGGATACGGCTGTTTCTTTTTTTAGTTTACCTCTTTGATTTTGATAGCCGTTTTCAGCCAGTTTGAAGAAACTTACCTGGTTGGCCATCTCTACGGCTTCACTGTTCATATTTTCGCTGGAGCTGGCGATCTCCTCCACTAAAGAGGCATTCTGCTGTGTAACCTGGTTTAGTTCTTCGATGGCATCGCGAATATCTCCTACCCCTGCAGAGAGTTCCTGCAATGCAGATGCTATCTCTCCTACCACGTCGCCGGCTCTTTCGGTATCGGTTATGACTTCCTGCAAAACACTTTCCGTTTCATCCATGAGGACATTGCCGTTTTCCACACGGGCGATGCTGTCTTTGATCCGCTTTTCGATCTCTTTAGCCGATTCTGCGGCACGGCCGGCCAGGTTGCGCACTTCCGAAGCAACTACGGCAAAACCACGGCCCTGCTCTCCAGCACGTGCGGCCTCCACCGCCGCATTTAAAGCCAGAAGGTTGGTCTGGAAAGCGATATCATTGACCTGGCCAATGATTTCCGATATTTCCTGGCTGCCCTGCGTTATTTCTTCCATGGCCTGTCGCAAATTCTTGACTGTTTCCTCTCCCCGATGTACGCCATCCAAGGTTCCCTTAGCAATACTGTCCGCCTCGCCGGCATTGGATGAAGATGTTTCTAAAGAAGAGGCGATTTCTTCTACGGTGGAGGCAATTTCCTCCAAGGAAGAAGCCTGCTCTTGGGTACGCTGGGAAAGATCCTGGTTACCGGTGGAGATCTCCGAAGAGGCGTGTGAAACATTTTGTGCAGTTTCCTGCACCATCGAAAGGGTCTCGCTTAAAGACTGCACCGTACGGTTTATATGTGCGGCCATCTGACCGATTTCATCCCGAGAGGCAACATCCGCTTCTACGGTGAAGTCCCCTTCGGCTAACTTCACTGTCAGATCACTTACCTTTTGTACAGGACGCACAATGGTTTGCGCCACAAAGAAAGCCGCTACAGCAATTACAGCTGCGCAGGCGACAGCAATGGTAACCATTAGATTCCTCATCGTTCCTACCGCTGCCAAAACTTCCTCGGCTTCGATCTCCATGATAAACCCTGTCGGTTTATCGGCTATTCTGGTTACTGCCAGGGCACCAAATACATTCTTGCCCAAATAGTCTTCATATTCCTCAAATGTGGAAAAACCATAATTGCTGCTCTTCAGCGGGCCGGACAGCACTTCATAAGCTCGCGTGCCAATCTTCTGTTTGAGCGCGGCACCCTGGGCATATTCCCCATGCACCGTGTCGGTCAAAAGCAGGCCTTCCGCATCGAACAGATAGGCATCCGCGGTGCGGCCCAACTCCTCAATGCCTTCATGGACGGCAGCAGCGATATAGTCTTGTCCCAACCCCAGGTTTAATATACCCACGATTTCTCCGGAGGTAGCACCGCTTTTAATCGGCGCAGATACTGTAAGAACGTTTTTATTTACAAGATCTGAATAAATAATTTCACCCCAGGCATTGCGCCCCGTCAAAGCACCCTGAATATAATCCCGTTCCAAAAGATTCGACCCGATCATTTCTTTGTGAGTGCTAAAGACGACCTCCCCATTGGGTGCCGTAAGGAAAAGAAACTCGCAGCCAAATTCTTCTACTGCCGTAGGAGCCATTTCCTCCAAAATCCCCACTCTTTCGCGCCAACCGGGATCGGTGGTATCCCAACTGGTTTCCCTTAATACATTCATGCTCTGGTAGACATTTCTGGTAACAGCCAGGGCACCTAACGCCGCTTCTTTATTTTCCATAAATTCTTCCAGATGATTTACCGACAGGTCTGCGAACATCTCCAGCTGGTTAAAAGCATCCTCTTTTAATTGTTGTGCAGTATTGTTGTAGGCAATTAAACTGATTGCTATAGCCGGCACTAGACCTATAAGTAAAAACAGTGTGATAAGCTTTACTCTCAAACCCATTTTGTTGAACATTGTTTTCCTCCTTGTATGATCAAGTTGTTTATCCGATGTACTGATCAAGAGTCGATTTTTGATAATCACATAGGGACTCAGGCCAACTTGGATAATCGCTCCGGTAGACGGGGGCTTCGGTTTCCCTCCTTGGTAAATTTTCGTTATTCTGACGCAAGAAGTGGAGCCCCTCCCACACGGGATAGTCTTATA
>JAAZMI010000068.1 GCA_012798895.1 Bacillota bacterium | reverse complement strand
CGACGCTGCCGATGTAGGTGATCGTTTTACCGTCCAGAAAAGGCTTGACATGCTGTTCATAGTAGGCGTCGTCCTGGATGATCCCGGCCAGGATCAGGGGCATACCGGTGCGTTGCGCGATCTCGATCGCCTCTTTTGCGCCTTTATCGTGGTGGATGCGGCCGAAAAAGAGCAGGTATCTACCCGGTTCGGGATGAAAGGTAAAATTTTCGAGGTCTATGCCGTGGTAGACGGTAGCGATGTAATCCAACTCCGGCGAGCGGTCGGCATCGCTGATCGAAACATAGAAAGTGCGACCGTTGTATTTACGGTATACCGGTAAGATGCGGGGCGAAGAGAAGCCGTGAATAGTGGTCACGACCGGCGTTTCGACCAGTCTACTGTAGCTCAACGGCAAAAAATCGAAGTTGTTATGGATGAGATCAAAATCCCCGGCAGATTCAAAGACTTCTGCAATATGCAGGCATTCCCAAACCTTGGGGTCCAGGCTGCGATCTTCCTCATAACCGCGGGGGCAGACCGCCCGCAGCGTTCCTCTGGTCAGGGAATCCGCCGTGGCAAAGAGGGTTACATCCACTCCTTTGTCGACCAGGCCTTCAGTGATCAAAGTTACAACTCTTTCCCAGGGCCCATAGTGGCGGGGAGGAGTCCGCCAGGCGATAGGTCCGAGCATTGCAATCTTCATCTAAATTCTCCTTTACATTGAATTCATAAAACATTCTGTTTGATGTAATTATAAGGGAACACCATAGCAGGCGAGCTTTTTACAAGATAAACATATCGAGTCGAGCATCGTGAAAGGTTATTAAAATATCGTTAGCTGCTTCCCATATTCTGCGGGTAGATGTAGTAGACAATCGCTGCCATGATGGCTGCGATCATCGGCGGGAAGCTTTCGAAGACCGGGCTGATATCAGCGCCGAAGGAGCACCCGCCCGGGCGGCCGGTCAGCTTGGATCTCATCTGCAGCAACCTAAATCTGACAGCTAAAGCCAAGCAGGGGGTCTCCCACCCTGCCTGTAATTGTATCGGTCCCCAGTAGAATAATGTCATTTCCAGTTTTGATGCCCCCGATTCGGCCGTAGGCCTTGGCCACAGGGTTCCCTCTTTTCATGTGTGGCCCGCCGGCAGATCTGCTCTAGGCATTTTTATAGCGTAGATTAGATAAAATCAGGTTAAGTTATATCTTTCCCGCAATAGGGCAGCCATCTGGCTCACAAACCGGAAGGCCCTCTCCACCGATTTGGCGCCATCGAGGTTAATCAGGCAGCAGCGGGCCGGAGCAAGCCAGGCCCGGTCCAAGATCAGATCCAGGCTGACCCCCCTGGAATCTAAAAAGCGCCAGTATTCTTCCAGTTTTTCCACCAGGTGATGCACAGCGGCGGTTTCAAGCTCTTCAAGTTCTTCCGTTAGGGTGGGCACGATTCCCCAGGAGATAATTGCCCCGCGCTCCAAAAAAGCTTTTATTTCCTCGACATAGCGGGTAAAGATGTGCCCGTTGCCGAAGATATCCAAAGATAAGATATCGAGATCCAACCCACTCAGTAAAAAGGACCAGTCCGGATTGCCGCACAGGTGAACGCTGCGGGGGCCTTCCATCAGATCTAAGAAGGCCCGAAAATCACGGTGAGCCCTATCGCTGGAGTAACCCGTAAAAGAACTGAATAGCATCTCCAGGCCGGGTTCATCCACCCAGACAAAAGAACGGGGATGTACTTCCTGCAGGCGGCGGTATTGGCTGTTAACTTTGCGGGCAATAAAATCAAACAAAAACAAGCGCAGGTCGTCGTTATAGATGATTGGTTTCAGATTTTCATCCGTAATTTTCAACCCATAGCTCACCGGGCCGATGCTTTGGCCCCGCACCAGCTTATAGCCGCTAAGATCTTCTTTTAAAAAAGCATCGAAGGCCGCAGTATATTTTTTGGACAGTTTATATGTATCTTCGTCCTCGCTTTGTAGAGCATAATCGGGCAACTGCCGGTAGAAATCTGCTGTGTCCAAGCCGATTTTTCTTTTTTCTTCGTCCAACCGGATGCCGGGAAAATTTTCACTGACCTGCACATACATATCTTCATAAAAACTGTATCTGGGCAGTTGGGGCCAGAAAGCGATATCTACTGACAAAGAAATTTTTAAAGCATCCGCGATGTTATCGTGGGGCAGGATGCCCATGGCGGTGGTCAAACAGTTACCCGGCATCTTGTTCATGCTTAATTCATCTCCTTTTCTCCTTTGTATACATTATATCGCTACAAAATCCTTTTGAGCAACTTTTTTCACGATTTGCTGTTTTGTAAAAATAACGGCAAGCGGCGATTAATAAAAATTATAAGGAATTTTCGCGAATAATCCATGAATTAACAGCAGAGGCAATTAAAATCAAAGGCCAAATCAAAGCAGCATTTTTAGGCACCGGGGGTGTATAATGGGGAGGGAACCGTTTAAAAGTTGTGTTTCCGATTCTTTATAGAGGAATTTCCAATAAAAAAATTTAATATCAACTTACTTTTTACTTTAGATATCAGCTTGCTCTACCGCGGTAAGAAGGAGGGGTGTGCGCTGGACCGGGAAAACAAGAAACTATCTGCCGGGCAGAATGAATGGTATGAAAAGAAACCCGAAGAATCCTGCGAATCCGTAATGCCCGGGGGATCTCATGAATCCGGTGCATTCGCCCGGGCCGGGGAACAAAAAGAAACAGAAAAAGCAGGAAGAAACGCCGAAAAAATCGAAGAAGAAGAAAATGAAGGAATCAAAGAGACGGATGCAGTTGGAAAAATCGGAGAGGCATCAGAAAGCGAAGCATTAGAGATCGAAACAACAGAGCGTGAAGCAGTAGAAATCGAAGAAGAGGAGGATGATGCCTCTTTTCCCGCCAGGCGACGATCACTTCTTTTCAAGCTGACGGCCCTGTTTGTCATCATTATCTTTACTACCCTTGCGCTGGGCAGTTTTTTGAAGATCTTTAGCCTCCCTGCGCTTGATTTTCTGGTTGAATCCCAAGAATTAAGCCGGGATCCCTTGGTTCGGGAGCTAAAACGGGCTGTTGTCCGCATAACGGCATTCTCCGGGGGGCAGGGAGACCCGTTTTCCAAGCAGCTAAGAGGAACCGGTTTTAATATCAGCCCGGAAGGATTGATCGTTACAAACCGCCATCTGGTGGAGGATGCCGCCTCCCTGACCGTTTCTTTTTCCGGGGGGGAAAAATGCCGGATTGCCGGTTGGTGGATCGATCCGGATGCGGACCTGGCCTTGATTACTCTTGTTGAAGGGGATTTCCCCTTCCTCGAGCTGGAAAAAGAAATGCTACCCCAAACGGGCGAACAGGTAATGATTATCGGCAACCCGCTCAGCTTTCCCCGGGTAGTAATACAGGGGAAGATAACCGGGTACCGGGAACTGAATCCGGATCATTTTCCACAGCCGGTATTGGAGATAGACGCTTCTATTTACGGGGGGAGCAGCGGCAGCCCGGTCTTCAATAAGGAAGGCAAGGTTGTAGCAATTATCTACGCGGCAATGGAAGGGCAGGAAGAAGAAGATACCAGGGGGTTGGCGTTGCCGGTGACTTTGCTGGAGGATTTTATTGTAAGTACGGAAAATAATAAAGAGGATGCCCCTTGATCCGGTGAAAGCAGACTATGTTGTGTTATACTTTAATCTGCATAATTTCAGGAGGTAAATAGATGGAAAATAAGGATAAAATCGTAAGGCGGGTAATTTCATTGGTAGATTTTATTGACTATCAAAGTGGAGCAGTGGTAAGCAAAGAGATGATGAATAAGGACACTGGAACAGTAACGGTTTTTGCTTTCGATGAAGGCCAGGGGCTAAGCGAACATACGGCGCCATTTGATGCTCTGGTCCAGATAATCGATGGCACAGCGGAGATTGTAATATCGGGGGAAAAGTATCTGCTCCAAGCCGGCGAGATGATCATCATGCCGGCCCATGAGCCGCACGCCCTTAAAGCGGTGCAAAAATTTAAAATGATGCTGACCCTGATTAAAGCCGGTTAAAATTATTTTTTATGCCTTTACCCCGGGCTCAGCCGAAAAAAATGGCCAGGGCTGGTGTAGAAAACGGGGAGGAGAGGGGATGTACTATGCTAAAACTGGCCAGATTTTTAAAACCTTATAAAGCGATGATTGCCGGCGCCCTGCTGTTCGTTTTTCTGCAGACGCTGGGCGATCTTTTTCTACCAACTTTGATGGCTAAAATCATCAACGACGGGGTAATGCAGGGCGATATTGGCAGGATCTTGCAGATTGGGGGATCTATGCTTCTGGTTGCGGCCGGGGGGGTCAGCTGTGCGGTTTTGGCCAGTTTATTGTCTTCGAAGACGGCCATGAACCTCGGCAAAAATCTGCGCGATGAGGTATTCAGGAGGGTTGTGGGCTATTCTTTGCACGATTTTGGGCGGATGGGCACCGCCACCCTGATTACCAGAACCACAAATGATATCCACCATATTCAGATGGTGACGATCATGATGATGCGCATGATGGTCAGTTCGCCGCTGATGGCTGCCGGCGGCCTGATCTTAGCCCTGCAGGTAAACAGGCGGCTTACCGGGGTGTTGGCTGTTGCCTTGCCTGTTTTGGCTCTGGTAGTAGTCTTCATTGCCTCGCGTGTAATGCCGCTATTTAGGCTGGTCCAGGTCAAAATCGACCAGGTTAACCTTGTTTTGCGCGAGAAATTGACCGGCATCCGGGTCATCCGCGCTTTTAATACTGTTGAATATGAGATGAAGCGGTTCGATGAGGCCAATGTAGCCCTCACCGGCAACTATATCAAAGTCAACAGGATCATGGCCTTTCTGATGCCTTCTATTATGTTGGTTATGAACGCCACCTCCTTGGCGGTGTTGTGGTTTGGGGGCTTCCTGATAAGTTTCGGACAGATGGATCTGGGTGCGCTGGCTGCTTTTACGCAATACACGATGATGATCATGATGTCTACGCTGATGTTGGCCATGATGTTCATCATGGTTCCCCGTGCCCAGGCCGCTGCCCAAAGGATCAATGAAGTTCTGGCCATTGTTCCGGAGATGGCGGAGATAGTAGATCTGGCTGCAGGCACAGATAATAATTTAAGTTCAGGCCTGGATACCGATGATGATGGCGAGGCAGATAACGATATGTGGAAGGCGGATGGTGCTCCGGCTTTGAAAGGCCATCTCGAATTTAAAGATGTTACTTTTGCCTATCACGGGGCGGAAAAGCCGGTTTTAAAGGATATTACTTTTGCGGCTTATCCCGGTGAGGTAACGGCTGTTATCGGCGGTACAGGTTCCGGCAAATCCACCTTAATCAATCTCATTCCCCGTTTTTTTGATGTGAACTGCGGCAGCATCTTGCTGGACGGCAAGGATATACGGGAGATACCCCGGGAGAGCCTCCGGGCCAGGATCGGCCTGGTGCCGCAGAAAGTAGTACTTTTTGCGGGAACGATCGCTGAAAATATCAGATTTGGCCGCGAACAGGCTACGGAAGAAGAAGTAAGGCGTGCAGCCGAGATCGCCCAGGCTACTGAATTTATAGATAACATCGCCGGCGGTTTTGAGCACATAGTTTCGCCCGGCGGGGCCAATCTGTCCGGGGGGCAGAAGCAGCGTCTGGCTATTGCCCGTGCCCTGGTGAAAAAACCCGAAGTATACATCTTCGACGATAGTTTCTCGGCTCTCGATTTTAAAACAGATGCCCGCCTGCGCGCCGCACTGGAAAAAGAGATTACCCGGGCTACGGTCATTATCGTAGTCCAAAGGGTCACCACGGCGATGAGCGCGGATCGGATCATCGTTCTCGATGAGGGAAGAGTAGCCGGAAAGGGAACACACGAGGAACTCTTTAAGACTTGTGATGTCTACCGGGAGATCGTCTTCTCGCAGTTGTCCGAGGAGGAGATTGCATGAGAACGCAAAACAGGGGCAGGAAGCCGGGCATGTTCAGAGGCGGGCATAGACGGGGTCTGGGCCAACCTGTTGAAAAACCCAAGGATTTTAAAGGCGCTTTAAAACGGTTGATCGGATATTTAAGGCCGCACAAGATCAGGCTGATCATCGTTTTCTTCGTTGCTATCGGCAGCACGTTTTTTACAATTGCGGCCCCCAGGGTTACCGGTCTGGCTGTCAACAAGCTGCAAGACAGCTATATGGCCGGAACGATGCTCAAGAAAGTGTCCAAAATCCAGCTGGAATCCCGGGGATGGATCGAGGATCAGATGGAGCAGGCGGGAAAAAGCCCTTCCACTTCGCACCCTCAACTGCCGCCTGCATCTCCAGAATGGGAGGCCGGGCAGGAATATCTGCAGCTTCCCCTGCTAAATACGTTGCAAGATGCCGGCCAGAAAGCCGCCCTAATCCGGAAGATGATGGAGCTGGAACAGAAAATGTTGCCTGCCGGGCAGGACAGGGGGCAAACTCTACAAAATCTTAGGTGGACTGCGGAGCAGATCGAGGGGGCCATTAAAGCCATAGAGGAAACAAACGGGCAATATGACTTCCGGGCCATCGGTGTTTTGATCCTCATCCTTTTGGGGATGTATCTTTTAAGCTCCATTCTCCATCTGAGCATGGGTCTGGTAATGTCCGGGGTATCGCAAGAGACGGTCCGCGACCTGCGCAGGGAGGTCGATCGGAAGATGGCCAGACTGCCGCTTAAATATTTTGATCTCCATCCCCCCGGCGATATTTTAAGCCGCGTAACCAACGATCTCGATACGATCGCCTCTACATTACAACAAAGTTTAACCCAGATGATCACTGCCATCGTCTCCATCATGGGTTATATAATAATGATGCTGACGATCAGCCCGTTTTTGACGCTGATCGTTCTTGCCACCCTTCCTCTATATGTCGCGGCCACGGCTTTTATTGCCAAGAAATCGCAAAGATATTTTGCCGCCCACCAGAAAGAACTGGGCACGCTTAGCGCCCATGTTGAGGAGATGTACACAGGGCAGAAGATCGTCAAGGCTTTTGGGCGGGAACGGGATGCCATCGTGAGGTTTGAAGCGATCAACGCCAGGCTGAACAACGCTGGTTGGAAGGCCCAGTTTGTATCGGGAACCATGTTCCCTCTGATGAACTTTATCAGCAACCTGGGGTATGTGGGCATCAGCATCGTCGGCAGCATCTGGATTACCAGAAATATGTTGGGGCTGGGCGATATCCTTGCTTTTATCCAGTATTCACGTTCTTTTACCATGCCCATTACCCAAACTGCAAATATTGCCAATATCATTCAATCCACATTGGCTTGCGCCGAACGGGTTTTTGAGGTGCTAGACGAAGAAGAGGAGATACCCGACAGAGAAGATCCTGCATCATTAAAATTCCCCCAGGGGCGGGTAGACCTTGAACACGTGGATTTTCGTTATAAAAAGGATGTGCCTTTGATCCGTAATTTCAACCTCGAGGTGAAGCCGGGCCAGACCATCGCCATCGTCGGGCCGACAGGAGCCGGCAAAACCACCCTCGTCAACCTGCTGCTGCGTTTCTATGAGATCGAGGCGGGGACGATCAGCATCGACGGCGTAGATATCAAGGACATTAAACGCAGCGACCTGCGCAGGATGTTTGGCATGGTGCTGCAGGATACCTGGTTGTTCAACGGAACCATTAGGGATAATATCGCTTACGGAAAGCAGGATGCAACCCAGACAGAGATCCTGGAAGCGGCAAAAGCAGCTCACGTCGATCACTTTATCAGAACCTTGCCAGAGGGCTATGATACAGTTTTAAACGAAGAGGCAACCAATATTTCGCAGGGGCAGAAACAACTTTTGACTATTGCCCGGGCCCTGCTGGCCGATCCGCCCATGCTCATCCTCGATGAAGCAACCAGCAGTGTAGATACGAGGACAGAAGTACTTATCCAAAAAGCGCTGGCCAACCTGATGCAAGGAAGGACCAGCTTTGTCATCGCCCACAGGTTGTCCACCATTCGCAATGCAGAGCTGATTTTGGTGATGAACGACGGCCGGATTATAGAGACGGGCAACCACCAAGAACTGTTGGATAGAGGCGGTTTTTATGCTGATCTCTATTATAGCCAATTTGCGGGGGCAAGAAAGATGAGCGGAGTGATATAATAACTATAGTATTGAAAAGGGTAAAGGGGTGTCACCATCAGATGAAGAACAATGCAACCGGTTTTAACAAGATAAAAATGGCAGTTATTGCGCTTACTGCTGTGTTTATCCTGGCTTTGGTAGTAGGATGTTGAGGATTTTGCTAAAGAGCCTGCCGTCGGCGGGCTAAATGATCAGGATCTTATACAACTTTAGGGGATAGATCGGGGCATACATCGAAATAGAACCAAAAATTTAGAGCCCAAAAATAAAGCCAAGGAGGTGTATCTCTTGGAAATCAGGGAAAACGTGATCGTACATCTGGGCTATGGCAAATACGCGCGATCGGACAAGATCATCGCTTTGGAACCCATCGAGGAAAACAGAGGGCCGGGGCGTCGCACCAGGGTTTATGTTGAACAGATGCCCAATCCGCTCATCGCCTCGCGGACGGAGCATACAATCGTCGAAAATATAGTACAAACTCCCAAAGAAGAGCTAAGGGCCACGGCTGCGCTTGAATTTCTGCAGGATATCCTTGATGACATCGATCGTGTTGGTCCGATGTTAAGGATTAGCATTAACAAAGAAGCTGCCCTGGATTTAGATCAACTGGAACAGAAGATCAAGGAGATATTGGGCCCCCAAGTTGAATGATAAAGTTTCCAGGCCCAATTTCAACAATAGCCACCTTATACCTTGCTTTGCTGCTTGCCAGAGGTTAACTTACAGAATCGGGTGCTGTTGCCTTTTTACCATAGATGTTGTCGAAAAAGCAGGGACGGCATTGGTTGGTGCAAGGGTATCGCACCCCGGTGCAAGATACAAGCCGGGCATGTTCCCGGTTGCGGAAAAATTCGCACCGCGGGCAATTTTGGAGACGGCTCGAATAGGTGGTGCCGCATACTGGGCATTTTTTCCTGGCCATGGTACCCCTCCTAAGCAGTTAATGGGGATCAATCTTTTCTGAAAAGAGTGTAACACCTACTCATTCCTGATGTCAACCCAAAAATTTTTTCTCTATCAGATTCACTAGGCCCACGATGTCGGCACTGTTTTCGGGATTAAATAAGGGCACCCCTACGTCTAACGGAACATCGGTAACCACGGCAAAGAGATCTTCTTTTCTGCTAAGGAGTTTGTCGGATACCCCCGATCGGAAAATTTCGATCTTTGGTTTATCCTGTTTTTTGTAACCTTCAGTGATGATCAGGTCCAGATGATCGGGATCGAATTTTTCTATGATCTCATCCAAGGTTTTTTCCGTATCGACCTTTTCGATGATCGCTATCTTTTGTAAGGAGGAGATCACTACAATATCGGAACCAGCCCGGGCATGTCGCCAGGTATCTTTACCGGGTTGATCGATGTCGAAACCGTGTACATCGTGTTTGACGGTTGCCACCCGGTAGCCGCGTTTTTTTATTTCAGGCAGAAGTTTTTCCAATAAGGTGGTTTTGCCCACCTTGGATCTACCCACTACGGAGATAATCGGAATCGTTTTAATCGCTCCAACCTCCTTGAATAATTATTTTCACCCGGTCGCCGGTCTTAAGGGGACCTGTTCCGGCCGGTATATCGGCCATGGCGTTGCAAGAGGCAAACGACTGTATAATTCCCGGATTTTGTTTACCCGCCAACTTAACCTGCCAGAGATCATCTTTCCAGAAGGCGATACAGCGCAAGATGCGTCTCTGGGGGCTTGCCTTGCGGAAAGGTTCGGTCATAATTCCCTCCACCGTCAGGCGGTAAAGCTGTTTCCAACCGCCGAGATGGCGGATTACGGGCCGGGCCAACAGTTCGAAAGTAATCAGTGCCGCCCCCGGATTACCGGAGAGGCCCAGCAGCACCTTTCCGTTCCTGATTGCTCCCACCATCGCCGTGCCCGGTCGGACACCGATCTTCCAAAACAGCATCTCCGCCCCGATTTTCTGAAAGGTATCTTTGACCAGATCATAATCGCCGACAGAGGCGCCCCCTGTTGTAATCACCAGATCGGCCTGTTCCAAGGCCTGTTCCAATTTTTCTCCTATCATCTTCGGATCATCGGCTGCCGTACCGAGGTTGCAAGGAATGCCTCCGGCCTCCTTGACGGCCGCCATTAGAGAATAGAGATTGCTATCGCGAATTTTGCCGGGAGAGAGAGGCTGATCTATTCCTACCAGTTCATCCCCCGTGCTGATGATGGCTACCACGGGCCGGCGGAAAACCCGCGGTTCGGCACAGCCCTGGGAAGCAAGTATGCCGGCAATTCCGGGCGTAATCACGCTGCCTTTATGCACTCCCTGTTCGCCTTTTTTGATATCCTCTCCGGCCCAACAGATATTGGAATCAGGTAAAAAAGGGCTTTTTATGCCCACCTTGCCGCCTTCCAGCAGGGTCTCCTCGAAACGGATCACAGCATCGGCTCCGGCAGGGACCGGGGCACCGGTTAATATCTTGGTGGCCGTTCCGGGAGAAACCGGATACCGGGGCCAACTGCCGGCCGGCACCTCCTCCAGAACCTGAAGCCAACTGGGGTTTTCAGCAGTAGCTCCGG
>JAAZMI010000067.1 GCA_012798895.1 Bacillota bacterium | reverse complement strand
CAATCTTGGCGCTGTCGGTAAATGTTTTGCTTTCTCCTATGGGATCTGCTTTTGTAGCGTTGACGATCATTACCGCCATCTGTTCGCGGGTTATCGGATCGTTGGGCCCAAATTGGGTGTCGCTGTAACCGTTCACCAGCCCGTGGTAGTTGGCTGTGCTGATCACGTCTTCAGCCCAGTGCCCGGCTGTATCATTGAATACTTTGCCCGGCCCCGGGGCCAAGGCAAAGGCTCTCACTATCAATGCTGCGAACTCTGCCCTGGTGATGTTATTATTCGGCTTGAAGGTACCATCGGGGTAACCGGCGATGATCCCTTCATCTACCAGTTCCCGGATCGTAGCTTGGGCCCAGTGGCCTTTAACATCCGGCAACCCATTGTTTGCCCCGGCCGCCGGGATTGTGCCAAATATCATGGTAAGGATAAAGACAGCCAGTACAAACACACTTAACGTTTTTCTACTTCCTGTTACATACTTACCCAAAATTTACTTCTCCTTAGATTTCGATTGTTCAGATCCCCTCCGCGCCGCAAAAAATGCTTGGGACGACCAACTGTCTTTTTCTGGTATACTCAACCCCCCTTTGATCTTGATAGATTTTATACAGTATTTATATGTTAAGCCCATTAAAGCTTATTAGGAAATTTATGGATATAACTTGGCATGAATATATTAGGGAATTTATGGATATAACTTGGCATGAGTATATAATTTGACACAAGATGTTAGATACCCTTCTTTTTTGGCAGATACTTTTAAATCATTTCGCTTACTTATTCTTTCAAACATATATCAATTTTTTTTATCTGGTTCTTAATACATCCCCCTATTGACAAATAAAAAAACCGCCAAGGGATAGTCTCCACTGACGGTTGTCTGCTTGTAGAAAACGTACAATTTTGTTATGGAACAGTGTTATGTGCAAGCCGACAATAAATATTTAGCGTTTGGAAAATTGCGGGGCACGGCGCGCTTTTTTCAGGCCGTATTTTTTGCGTTCTTTCATGCGTGAATCACGCGTTAGATAACCTTCTCTTTTCAAAATGGGGCGGAATTCCCCATCTGCTTCCAAGAGAGCCCTGGCGATACCATGCCTAATCGCCCCAGCCTGGCCTGTAAATCCCCCGCCTTCCACCTTGACCAGAACATCAAATTTGTGTTCGGTCCCGGTTGCTTCCAAGGGGCGGCGGACTTCTGCTTTCAATGTATCCATGCCGAAATACTGATCAAGTGTTCTGCCGTTAATTATAATTTTACCCTCTCCCGGCAGCAGGCGTACTCGTGCGATCGATTTTTTCCTGCGCCCTGTACCAAAATATTGCACCTGGGCCAATCCTTCACCCTCCCTTCTCTAATTCAGTATTAGTATCTATTGTTCAGCAACTCTTTTCGGGTTAATCCGCCAGGCAACAGGTTCTTGTGCCTGATGGGGATGTTGTGAACCGGCGTATACTTTCAGTTTTTTGAGCATCGCTCTGCCCAGACGGTTGGCGGGCAACATCCTTTTTACAGCCAGAGTTAGCACAAATTCCGGCTTCCGTTTTAAGAGTTCATCATAGCGTGTTTTCTTTAGGCCTCCGGTATAACCGGAATGTTTATAGTAATATTTCTGCTGCAGCTTATTTCCGGTAAGAGCCACCTGGCCGGCATTAATGACGATTACAAAATCACCTGTATCTACATGGGGAGTATAGATCGGTTTGTGTTTGCCCCGGAGAATTATAGCTATTTCGCTGGCCAGCCTACCCAGAGGCAGCCCGGCAGCGTCGATAAGATACCAGTTACGCTTTATTTCGCTTTCTTTAGCCATGGGGGTTATACGCATCGTTTTTGGGCCTGCAATTTCCTAAGAAGAAACCTATTTCCCCTTTTTAGCAGGCTTAAGACCTCCTTTCCTGCTATTATCCCACCTACCGCTGTTTTTTTCGTCTATCACAACGGTTATTTTATAATAATTGCTTCTAACAGTCAAGTTTCATCGGGTATAAAACCGTTCAAAACAGGTTCCCGGTTTAGACCCACGGGCTCCGGCAATATTTTATCATAGAGAACCTTTTCAAGGCAAAGCCCCTTGGCCGGAGCCGTCATCCCTGCCTTCCGGCGTTCCCTGCCGGCCAATATGCCCCGCATTTCTTGCGGTTTTCTCCTGTTACGTCCCACCTCCATCAGGGTTCCGGTTATACTGCGCACCATCTTGTATAGAAATCCCTCCCCTTTGAAGGTCAGGATAATAAGTTTATTTTTCTGTTCCACCTTCAGGGAAAAAAGGGTGCGCACTGTCGTCTTCACTGTACCACCGGCGGACTGGAACGCTTTAAAATCATGTGTGCCGACGAATAAGCGGGCACCGGTGCGCATGGCTTCTATATCCAAAGGAAAGGGGATATGCCAGGCATAGTGCCGGCAAAAAGGATCCACCGCCGGCCCGTTGTCGATCGTGTAGGTATAGATCTTGGCCCGGGCGTCCCTGCGGGCATGAAAGTCGGCGGGGACAATGCCGGCCCTTAAGATAGCAAGATCTTTTGGTAAAAGCCTGTTCAGAGCCCGGATCAACTGTTGTGGCGTCAAATGCGGCAGGGGCGGGGCAAAGAAATTTGCCACTTGCCCCCGGGCATGTACTCCGGAATCTGTCCGGCCTGCCGCCACCACTTTTATTTTTTTACGATAGATATTGGATAGGTTTTTCTCCAGCAATTCCTGTATAGTCAAGGCATTTTTTTGAAACTGAAACCCATGGTAAGCGGTCCCATCATAGGCCAAGACAAGCAGGTAGTTAAGCAAACTGGCATCGCCCCCTCCTTCCTGTAAAAATGTTAGATCTGCGCGTTATGCCTTATGCCGGGTGCAGATGCACCTTAGGCACCGCAGCAGACGAGAGCCAACGTAAAACCGGCCACAGCAACCAAGCCCCAATAATCAAGCGGGGTGGCCTCAAGCTGCCGCATTTTAGTGCGGTTTTCTCCGCCCCGGTAACAGCGTGCCTCCATCGCCAACGCTAATTCATCGGCGCGACGAAAAGCACTGATAAAAAGAGGAACCAACAGCGGTACCAAGCTGCGTGCCCGCAGAAAAACATTGCCCGTTTCGAAGTCCGCCCCCCGGGCCATCTGGGCATTGCGGATCTTCACGCCCTCTTCCATCAGGGTAGGGATAAACCTTAGGGCTATCGTCATCATCATTGCTATCTCATGGCCGGGCACCCCCAGGCGACGAAAAGGTCGCAACAGAAACTCTATGCCGTCGGCAAAAGCAATGGGGGAGGTAGTCAAAGTAATTAAAAGCGTCGTAATCACCAAGAGAACCAGCCTGATAGTCATGAAAGATCCCATGTATATGCCTGCTTCTTCTACCGTCAATGGCCCCCAGTGCCAGTAAACCCGCCCCCCTTTGGTAAATAGGAAATGCAGGGTAATGGTAAAAAAAACGATGTAAAAGATCGGTTTTAAACCTCGTAAAAAATAGCGCCAGGGCAGGCCGGCATTGAAAAATACGATAAGTACAAAGACGCAAAAGATGGCAAAACCCAGGAAGGTTTTAATTAAAAACAAAGCAGCAATAAGGATGAATAGGCTCAACAGCTTTATTCTCGGATCCATTCTATGCAAAAGCGAATCGCCGGGCAGGTAATGTCCCAGGGTTATGCTACGCACTGTCTTCAGCCCTTTTTAAAATGATACAATATCTCACAAGCAGCTTCTTCCACGGAAAAAAGGTCTGTGCGCATTTCTTGCTTCTTTTCTTTCAGTTTCAGCAGAAGATCTGTAAGCGGGGGTAGATTTAAGCCTATCTCTTCGAGTGCTGTAGCAGATTTAAAAACCTCTGCCGGTGCACCCTGCAAAACCATCTTCCCATGGGAAAAGATATAGATTTTTTCGGCCAGATATGAAACATCCTCCATGTTATGGGTTACTAATATTACGGTTAGATTTTCTTCTTTGTGCATCTTTTCGATCTGCTGCATCAAGTTTCTTCTGCCTACCGGATCCATGCCCGCCGTCGGTTCATCTAAAATAATCACTTCCGGTTTCATAGCTAAAACTCCGGCCAGGGCAACCCTTCTCTTTTCGCCACCGCTTAGATTAAAAGGAGAACGTTCTCTATAGGCTTCATAATCAAGCCCCACCAGCTCCAGCCCGTAGCGTGCCCTCTTATCAAGCTCTTCCCCGCTCAGGCCCAGATTGCGCGGGCCAAAGACCACATCTTTCCAGACCGTCTCTTCAAAAAGTTGTTGTTCCGGAAATTGAAAGAGCAGTGCCACATGGGAACGCAGTTTTCGCAGGTTAAATTCCGCCCCCCAGATATTCCGCCCTTTAAAAAGAATTTCACCGGCGCTGGGTTTTAACAGTCCGTTAAAGTGTTGAACAAGAGTGGACTTGCCAGAACCTGTTTCGCCGATGATGCCGATGAATTCACCCCGCCTGATCTTTAAAGATACATCTTTTAAAGCTTCTACCTGAAAGGGCGTTCCTGGCATGTAGGTATGCGTCAGTTTTCTGGTTTCGATTAACATAGGTGTTCACCGGTTCATCTTAAATATTAACTGGGGTGGCTCTCCTCCAGAGAATCTACCAGATCGTGAACGTTTAGAGCCTGAGGAGAGATCTTAAGCCCTCCCGTTCGCAAGAGGCGGATTAACTTTGGGATGGTGGGAATTTCCAGGCCAAACTGTTCCAGCTCGATATCCCCGGTAAAGATCTCTTGCGGCTTGCCGCTTCGCACGATCCTGCCTCTATCCATCACCAGCACGCGATCAGCCTCTAAGATCTCTTCGAGGTAATGTGTAATCTGCACCACTGTAATGCCCATCCGGCGGTTCATCTGCCAGATAGTGGCCATTACCTCACTGCGCCCGCGTGGATCGAGCATAGCAGTAGGTTCGTCCAGGACAAGACATTGTGGGAGCATCGCTAATACCCCCGCTATAGCCAACCTTTGTTTCTGTCCCCCGGAAAGCAGGTGCGGGGCATGTTGCCTAAAATGCCACAATCCCACCTGTTCGAGAGCCGCCCTCACCCTCGGCCCAATCTGTTCGGTCTCCACGCCTATATTTTCCAGGCCAAAGGCCACATCCTCCTCTACGGTTGTGGCCACGATCTGGTTGTCCGGATTTTGAAAAACCATCCCCACACGGCGGCGAATCTCCCAATGGTGCTCTTCCTGTGCCGTATGCAACCCATCAACCCATACCTCCCCGGAGGTCGGTACTAAAAGGGCGTTCAGGTGCCGTGCCAGGGAAGATTTACCGGAACCGTTGGGGCCTATTAGGGCCAGGTATTCTCCTTTCTTAATCTGAAAGGAGATCCCATCCAAGGCCCGAAAAGGCTTGTTTCCAGTGAGATAATCATAGGTAACATTTTTAAGTTCAATAATTGTACCCACAGTTATGCCTCACCTATACCAATTCCAGGACAACCATAGGGGCCCCATCCCCCTGGCGATAGCCCTTTTTTACAAGGCGCGTATAGCCGCCGGCGCGATCTTCGAACCGCGGGCCGATTATATCGAACAACTTCTTCACTGCATCTTCATCCAGGATAAAAGAAAGGGCCTGCCGGCGCGCATGGAGCCCTCCCTTTTTAGCCAGGGTAATCATCCTTTCAGCAGATCTCTGGATCTCCTTAGCCCGGGCCTCCGTAGTTTCAATCCGCTCTGCAAGGAAAAAAGAGGTCGTCAAGTTACGTAAAAGGGCCTTCCTTTGGCTTGCATCGCGGCTCAGTTTGCGATTACTCATTTTTATTGATCCGGTTCCTACGCAGACGCAAACAAAGGCGCAGAAACCGGCCCACCTCCCTTCCCGAAGATTAACAACCCTGCACAAAAAACGCTTTACTCTGTTTCTTTTAAAGCCAATCCCAATTCCGTAAGTTTGTTCTGAACCTCTTCCAGGGATTTCTTACCCAGGTTGCGCACCTTCATCATATCCTCTTCCGTTCTAAGAATCAGCTCCTGCACATTGTTAATCCCTGCCCTCTTCAGGCAATTATAAGAACGTACGGAGAGATCCAGCTCCTCGATGGTCAGCTCCAATACTTTTTCCTTATCATCCTCATCTTCTTCAGCATCTTCTTCCACTTCTTCTACTTTTTCTGTGAGATTGATAAAAAGGCTTAGGTGGTTACTCAGTATTTTGGCCCCAGAGCTTAGTGCTTCGTCGGCCTGTATGCTGCCATCGGTCCAGATATCCAGGGTGAGTTTGTCATAATCTGTAACCTGACCCACCCGGGTATCTTCTACGTTATAGTTGACCTTGCGAATGGGTGTAAAGATGGAATCAACGGGTATAACTCCGATCGGCTGGTTGGGAAACTTATTTCTTTCAGCCGTAACATAACCCCGGCCTACGCGGGCCGTGATCTCCATATAAAGCTTACCGCCTTCTTCCAAAGTGGCAATAACCAGATCAGGGTTGAGGATCTCTACTTCGGCCGGTGCACTGATATCCCCGGCTTTTACTTCACCCTGGCCCTCGGCGTCGACGATCAGGACTTGGGGCTCATAAGAGTGTATCTTCATGCGCAACTCTTTAAGATTTAATATTATCTCCGGCGCGGCCTCCAAAACATGGGGAATGGTCGAAAATTCGTGCAGAATCCCTTCGATGTTTACGCTGGTTACTGCTGCACCGGGTAGAGAAGATAGCAGGATGCGGCGCAGTGAGTTGCCGAGGGTTATCCCATAACCCCTTTCCAGAGGCTCGATCACAAAACGGCCATAGTGTTCTTCGTCCTGACTTTCCCATTCGATTTTAGGCTTTTCAGTCTCAATCAATAAATTTCTCCCTCCTAAAGGCTACAGTCAGAGAAATTTTAACGCGAATAAAGCTCTACAATCAGGTGTTCGGTAATCGGCACATCCAGCTCTTCCCTGGACGGAAGACGGATAATTTTGCCGCTCATGTTTTCCCGATCAACCTCCAACCAATCAACCGTGCCCTGGGCAGATCCCCACTGCGCCATCTCTTGGAAAAAAACGCTTTTTTTGCTCTTATCCTTCACAGTAATTACATCACCGGGCTTGGTAAGGTAAGATGGTATGTTCACCTTCCGGCCATTAACCAGAAAATGCCCGTGGCGAACAAGCTGGCGTGCATCGGCACGTGACCGGGCCAGGCCCATGCGGTAAGCCATGTTATCCAGGCGACTCTCGAGAATTTGCAGCAGTATTTCGCCGGTGATTCCCTTGCGCCTGTCTGCTTCCCTAAAATAACGTTTAAACTGTTTTTCCAGTACACCATAGATGCGGCGTGCTTTCTGTTTCTCCCGTAACTGTAAACCGTATTCAGAAACCTTTTTTCGGCCGCGCCCGTGTTGGCCCGGCGGATAACCCTTGCGGACAAAAGCACATTTTTCGCTGTAGCACCGGTCACCCTTCAAGTAGAGCTTGGTTCCTTCCCGGCGACAAAGTTTGCAGGAAGCTTCCAGATATTTGGCCATAGTTCTGCTGACACCTCCCTCAAAATTTATTATTTACACCCGGCGCCGTTTCGGTGGACGGCATCCATTATGCGGGATGGGTGTAACATCTTTTATTAGATTAACTTCCAGGCCGGCTGCTTGCAGAGAACGAATTGCCGCCTCCCGGCCGGCACCGGGGCCCTTAACATAGACCTCCACCTGCCGCATGCCGTATTCCATGGCAGCGCGCGCCGCCGATTCTGCGGCCAACTGCGCCGCAAAAGGTGTGGATTTGCGTGAACCTTTAAAACCCACGGCCCCGGCAGACGACCATGAAACATTGTTTCCTTGCAGATCTGTAATGGTGATTACTGTATTGTTAAAACTGGATTTAATATGGGCGATACCATGTTCTACAACCCTGCGTTCACGCCGCCGCCGTTGCCGGGCGGCAGCTCTTCTTTTGGTCATCTTTTCTCAATCCCTCCTCTGTTATCTACGACGGACCCCTACAGTTCTCTTCGGGCCTTTACGCGTCCGCGCATTTGTTTTTGTAGCTTGCCCCCGTACCGGCAAACCCCGGCGGTGACGGATCCCACGGTAAGAACTGATCTCTTGCAAGCGCTTAATATTCATAGATACGTCACGCCGCAGGTCGCCTTCCACCTTGTAATTTTTATCGATATATTCCCTTAGTTTATTGATCTCTTCTTCGGTAAGATTCCTTACCCTCGTATCGGGGTTTACACGTGTTTGTTGTAATGCCCGCCGGACCCTCGAGTTTCCGAGGCCGTAGATATAAGTCAAGGCCACTTCCACCCTTTTGTCGCGCGGCAGATCGACTCCTGCTATTCTGGCCAATTTTGCACCCCTTTCCAGCTTAACCCAAAAAAATTAAACGTAACTAGGATACCCCTTTTAAAATTATATATGCACCGGCCAGGTTGTGTCTCACATCTAACCTTGCACCTGTTTGTGCTTGGGATTTTCACAGATCACCATCACTTTTTTCTTCCGGCGTATAATTTTACACTTTTCACAGATTACCTTTACTGATGGACGCACTTTCATTGGTCAACCTCCTTTTTCACCTTACTTATAACGATAAGTGATGCGTCCCCTGGTAAGATCATAAGGTGATAATTCTACCAGAACCCGGTCACCAGCCAGAATACGGATAAAATTCATCCGTATTTTACCGGAAACATGGGCCAATACTTTGACTCCATTTTTAAGTTCAACCCTAAACATGGCATTTGGCAGAGGCTCCACAACCGTGCCTTCTACCTCCAAAACATCTTTCTTTTTAGACATACCTTAATCATGCCTCCTTTCTCTACCCATTTGCCAGGAAAGACCGGAGACATGGGGAATTACACTCGCTGTTATTTTTTTTGGGATACAATTTGTTTAACGCATTTCTCACCGCATGATCATCTATATTACCCTGCTTGATCCCCTCCTTGATCTCCGGAAGAACACAGCGATATGGTTGCAGATGTCTTATATTTTTTTTCTTGGGCTTATCTACTGTCCGCACGCGTCCATCTGCTAAAAGCACCCTGCCATCGGCGTTAAAACCAATGATTAAATAGGTTTTGCCGCGATCCCTTCCCGCCAATGATCTGACAGCCTGCCCTAATTCCATCTCCATTTTTATTCCATTCCCTCCTGGAGGGAAGTCAAAATTTCCGGGCCATCCTCTAAAATAGCCACTGTATGCTCAAAATGGGCGGATAGGCTCCCATCTTGGGTTACCACCGTCCATTGGTCATCCTTGGTTTCGGTTGCCCAACCCCCGGCATTAACCATGGGCTCTATGGCAATAACCATCCCGGCCTCCAGCTCCGGGCCCCGGCCCATAGGCACAAAATTTGGAACCTGGGGTTCTTCATGCATATTGGTGCCAATACCGTGGCCTACATATTCCCGCACGATGGAAAAACCCGCCGCTTCGACATAAGTTTGAATAGCCGCAGAGATATCATAGAGATTGTTCCCGGGATAGGCCTGGGCAATTCCTCGCTGCAACGATACTTCAGTCACCGCCAGCAAGCGTTTGGCCAAGGTGGATATCTCTCCCACAGGAAATGAGGCGGCCGCATCGCCACAGTAACCTTTATAGCGTGCACCGACATCAACGCTTACGATGTCACCTTTTTTCAGACGGCGGGGGCCGGGTATGCCATGCACAACCTCTTCATTCAAGGAGACACAGATGCTGGCAGGAAAACCCATATAACCTAAGAAAGCCGGTTCGGCCTGGCATCTATCGATTATCCGCCGGGCTACCGCATCCAGGCTGCGCGTAGTCAAGCCCGGTTCAATCACCCGCTCCATCTCTTGCAACACTTTGGCTACAACGCGCCCCGCCTGGCGCATCAGCTCTATCTCCTGAGGCGATTTGATAATAATCAAATTCCGCCCTCCTCCTTACTTCATAAATCCTTCGTAATTACGCATCAGCATGTGGCTTTCGATCTGTCGCATCGTCTCCAGGGCCACTCCGACGATAATGATCAGAGATGTCCCGCCAAAGATGAGGTTGATGCGGGTAAAATTCTGTAAAAGAATCGGTAATACACAGATAAAAGCGAGGGAAAAAGCGCCCACTACCGTAAGCCGGCTGGAAACCTTTCCTAAATGTTCTGCCGTAGGGCGACCCGGCCTAAGGCCTGGAATAAAACCCCCATATTTTTTGATATCCCCTGCAACCTTCATCGGATCAAACTGGATCGCCGTATAAAAGAAAGTGAAAAATATAATAAACAGGGCATAAAACAAGGTGTTCAACCAGGTCCCAAAACTTAAGGCCGCCGAAATGCTGTGGACCAGGGGATGGTTGAAAAACATCTCCATCGTAGCCGGAAACATCAGGATGGCCGAGGCAAAGATCACCGGGATTACGCCCGCCTGGTTGACTTTCAAGGGTATATGAGTGCTCTGCCCACCGTACATACGCCGGCCGACCACCCTTTTGGCATACTGCACTACGATGCGCCTCCGCCCGACCTCGAGGGCAATAATACCCACGATCAGGAAAACGAGCACCAACAAGATAGGGATGAGGGTAAGAAAATGAACCTCACCGAGGCTCAACAGCTCGGCAACTGCCCCCACCTCCGAGGGAAAACCGGCAATAATTCCGGCAAAGATCAGCAGGGAGATACCATTGCCGATCCCTTTCTCTGTAATCAGTTCGCCCAGCCACATCAGAAAAGCAGTGCCTGCTGTCAACGAGATGATGATCACCAGGAAAGCCGGCAGGCTTTGATCTGTTACAGCCGGCCGTATCACGCCGAAAGTAATCCCCGTAGCCTGTAGAAAAGCCAGGGCTACTGTGGTATAGCGGATCAGCTGGATCATTTTCTTGCGGCCTTCAACTCCCTCTTCGCTCCATTCCTTGAGCCGGGGGATCACTACCGTTAAAAGCTGCATGATAATTGAAGCGTTAATATAGGGCATGATGCCCATGGCAAAGATAGTAAATCTCTTCAGCGCCCCGCCGGCAATCACGTTGTAGAAACCAAAAAGAGTGTCACCCTTAAAAAAATCGGCTAAGACCGCCGGATCGATCCCCGGCACGGGAACGTGCGCTCCGATGCGAAATACAACCAGCATCAGCATGGTAAAGATAATTCTCTGGCGCAGTTCTTTTATGCCCCAGGCGTTACGAACAGCTTCCAACATATTATATCACCTCGGCGCGTCCACCGGCGGATTCAATCTTTTGTACAGCCCGGGCGCTGAAACGGTGTGCTTTGATGGTTAGCTCCTTGGCAAGTTCACCTTTGCCCAGAATTTTTATGCCCTGGCTCCGGCGCCGGGCCAACCCGTTTTCCTGTAAAAGTTCCGGCGTGACGACCGTCCCTGCCGCAAAGCGGTTCAGAGCCTCGATATTCACGACAGACCATTCCGCACGAAATCTTTTGTTGGAAAAACCGCGTTTGGGCAGACGTTGGAAAAGAGGAGTTTGACCCCCTTCGAAGCCCCGGCGGGCGCCCCCGCCAGAACGTGCTTTCTGCCCCTTCTGCCCTCGCCCCGCGGTTTTCCCCCGGCCGGAACCGATGCCCCGGCCCACCCTTTTGGCGATGGCGCGTGATCCGGGAGGCGGTTTTAATTCATGCAGGCGCATCCCTAAGACACCTCCTTGCGATCTCTTACAATACTGTCTAAAAAACCGATCCTAACTGTAACCTATTACTACAACTGCAGATAAACCGTCATACCTGCCCTACACTTGTTCTATAGATATTAGATGTTGCACGCGTGCCACCATGCCCCGAATCTGCGGCGTATCGTCGTGTTCAACGGTATGGTTCAAGCGCTTTAAACCCAGGGCCTTGATCGTGAGGCGGTGTGATGGCTTTTGACCGACAGGACTTCTAACCAGTTTAATTTTAATCTTTTTCACACTTAGCTCTCCCCCTGCTGAAATCCGAAATAGAAACACTATATTTGAAGTTCCTCAGTTTTTTTGCCGCGCAACCGAGCTACCTCTTCCGGTGTTTTTAAAGTTTTCAAACCCTCAACAGTAGCATTTATCATATTCATGGCATTTGAAGATCCAAGGCTCTTCGTCAAAATATCTTTTACTCCGGCCAACTCCAAAACAGCCCTAACCGGGCCGCCGGCGATCACACCTGTTCCCTCGGAAGCAGGCTTTAAAAGAACTTTGCCTGCGCCAAAAACGCCGGTAATGGGATGCGTAATCGTAGTCCCGGCCATCGGGACCTTAAACAGATTCTTCTTGGCATCTTCGATCCCTTTGCGGATCGCCTCCGGAACCTCTCCGGCTTTGCCCAGGCCGGCACCGACAGTACCATTTTCATCGCCGACAACAACCAGAGCACTAAAACTGAATCTGCGGCCGCCTTTGACCACTTTGGCTACCCTGTTGATCTTAACGACTCTTTCCGTAAGCTCATCCCTGGGTTCAGCTTTCGACAAACTTTACCCCCCCTTTCATCTCCTAGAATTTTAACCCTTTGCTTCTGGCCCCTTCGGCCAGTGCTTTTACCCTGCCATGGTAGAGGTAACCTCCACGATCAAAAACAGCACGCTCGATACCTTTTTCGAGGGCTTTTTGGGCCAGGAGTTCTCCCACCCGGCGGGCAGCCTCCCGATTCCCGGAAACAGTCAGCTGTCCTTGTAAGGAAGGATCCAGCGTAGAAGCGGAAACCAGGGTATGCCCACTATAATCATCGATTAACTGCGCATAAATATGCCTCAAACTGCGGTAGACATTTAAACGGGGAATTTCCGCATTTCCGCCTACCTTCTCCCGTACACGTATATGACGGCGTTTCCTGGCAATTCTTTTTCTTAATGCCCGTGCCACTTCTGCCTCACCCCTTTATTTTCCCGCTGATATTAGCCACTTGAAACCACGCCCGCTTTACCAACCTTGCGCCGCACGTGTTCATTTTCATAGCGGATGCCTTTCCCCTTATATGGCTCGGGAGGACGGATGCGGCGTATCCTGGCCGCGGTATCGCCTACAACTTCTTTATCGATCCCCGTTATAGAAATTTTATTCGGTGCAGGAACCTCTATTTCAATACCAGCCTGGGGCACAAAATGCACCGGCTGGGAATAGCCCACGTTTAAAACCAGGTTCTTCCCCTGCATGGCCGCCCGGTAACCCACTCCTACGAGTTCCAGCTTTTTTACAAAAGACTTTGTTACCCCTTCCACCATATTGGCTAGCAGGGTACGACCCAGCCCATACAAAGAGCGATGTTCTTTCTTGTTCGAAGAACATTTGACGGACAAGATGCCGTTTTCAAGTTCGATCTCCAAGCAATCCGGCATTTTTCTAACCAACTGCCCCTTGGGGCCCTTTACCGTTACAAGATTGTCGTTTTCGATCTTAACCTCAACATTTTGGGGTAAGGTGATCGGTTTCTTTCCAACTCGTGACAACCCTAACACCTCCTACCAGACATAACATATCACTTCGCCGCCCAGGCCGGCCCGGCGTGCCTCATGGTCCGTCATCAGCCCTTGGGAGGTAGAAATGATCGCAATCCCCAGCCCCCCCAAAACCCGCGGCAATTCATCTTTGTTGACATAAACCCTTAGTCCCGGCTTGCTAATCCGCTTCAGGCCGGTTATTGCATTACGGTTGCCGGATTTAAGGTAGATTTTAAGCAACCCCTGTTTCCCATCCTGAAGATACTCGAAGTCCCTGATGTATCCCTCTTTTTTCAGAATGGAGGCAATGCCCTTTTTTATATTCGAAGAAGGCACCTCCACCTGTCCCTGTCTGGTTAAGATAATATTGCGGATTCTCGTTAACAAATCAGCGATAGGATCGGTCATTATTTAAATTCGACCTCCTTTCTGATCACTTACGCAGCCTGCCAACTGGCCTACCAACTGGCCTTCCTAACACCTGGGATAAGCCCCTGGTGGGCCAACCTGCGGAAGCACAAACGGCACATCCCGAATTTACGGAGGTAAGCACGGGGACGACCGCAGATCTTGCAGCGATTATAGCGGCGCACCGAAAAACGTGGTTTCCTTTTAGCCTTCGCAATCAATGACTTTTTTGCCACTTACTATCCTGGTTTTGTACCTCTTAACCAGGTGCACCTCCTTTCCCTACAACCCCCGGCCGGGCTTATGCCCATTATGCCGCCCTGAAGGGCATGCCCAGTTCACGAAGCAGCTCCAGGGCCTCTTCATCAGTTTTAGCCGTGGTTACGATTGTGATATCCATACCTTGAATTTTTTCTACCTGATCATAGACTATCTCCGGAAAAATGATCTGTTCTTTAAGGCCTAAAGAATAATTTCCGCGCCCATCAAAAGATCTGGGGGAGACCCCGCGAAAATCCCTAACCCGGGGAAGAGTAATGTTGATCAACTTGTTTACAAAATCGTACATCCTTTCCCCACGCAGCGTTACCTTGCAACCGATGGACATCCCATCACGCACTTTAAAGCTGGCCACAGATTTTTTTGCTTTGGTGATCACCGGCCTCTGCCCGGTGATCAGGGACAGATCATGTACGGCTGCATCCAACAACTTCGGGTTTTCCTTACCTTCCCCGACGCCCATATTAATTACAACTTTCTCCAACCGGGGCACTTCAAGGATGTTTCTATAGGAAAACCGCTGTATTAACGCCGGACAGACTTCTTTTTTATATTTCTCCTTCAAAGTGGACATTTTCTACCTCCTCGCACCTGCCCTGCAGGACGATTTCGCGGCAGCATTCAACTTTTATTTGTCAATATACTCGCCACATTTTTTGCAACCCCTAACCTTTTTCCCGTTTTCCAGGGCACGGTGAAAAAGTCGCGTCGGCTGCTGGCAGGAGGGACAGATAACCATTACTTTGCTGGCGTTGATCGCCGCTTCCATCTCCCTGATACCGCCCTGGGGAATTTTTTGGGTTGGGCGGGCATGCTTTGTAATCATATTGATACCCTCGACCAATACCTTATTTTTCCGGGGGAATGTCCTTAACACCTTCCCCTTTTTGCCGCGATCTTTTCCGCTAAGAATCTGCACGCGATCGCCTTTGCGGACATGAAGTCTTGTTGCTGACAAAGAATACACCTCCCCGCCCCGGAGCGTATCTGTTAGATAACCTCCGGTGCCAGCGAAATAATGCGCATAAAATCCTTTTCTCTCAACTCTCTGGCCACCGGCCCAAATATTCGTGTACCCCGGGGAGCCTTCTGTTCATTTATGATCACCGCCGCATTTTCGTCAAAGCGGATGAAGGTACCGTCTTTGCGTTGGTGTCCCATCTTGGTTCGGACGACTACGGCATGAACTACTTCTCCTTTTTTTACAACCCCACCGGGAACCACTTCTTTAACAGAGGCTACTATAATATCGCCCACCTCCGCGGTTTTCCTTCTTGAACCGCCGAGAACACGGACACACATAATTTTACGTGCTCCTGTATTATCGGCAACATTGAGAAATGTCATGTTCTGGATCATCATGGCCCCCTCCTTTCACTCTGCTACAAGCGGGATTTCTCGATAATTTCAACTAACCGCCATCTTTTTCCCTTGCTGAGGGGCCTTGTCTCCATAATTTTGACCTTATCCCCAATCCGGCACTCATCGCGGGAATCATGTACCATATACTTTTTTGTTCTGCGCATAATTTTCCCGTACAAAGGATGGCGTGCGCTTCTTTCCACGGCAACCACAGCAGTTTTTTCCATCTTATCGCTAACTACTTCTCCAACTCTTGTTTTGCGAGCTCCTCTTTCCAATCCGCCGCCTCCTTTCAGGGATTGAAATTGCCGGCCGCAGCGGCCGCCAATTCCCGCTCCCGCATGATCGTCTTTACCCGGGCTATCGACCTGCGCACAATCTTTAATCTGGCTTTATTCTCAAGCTGACCTGTAATCATCTGAAAACGCAGGTTAAAAAGTTCCCCTTTAAGTTCCCGGGCCTTTTCCTGCAGCTCCTGATCTGTTAGCTCACGAATTTCCTCAGTCTTCATGCGCATCACCGCCCATCTCTTCCCTTTTCACAAATTTACATCTAATAGGCAGCTTCTGTGCAGCCAGACGCAATGCTTCTTTGGCAATATCTTCGGGAACCCCGGCCAGTTCAAACATAACACGGCCCGGTTTGACTACTGCCACCCAATATTCGGGTGCCCCCTTGCCCTTACCCATGCGGGTTTCAGCAGGCTTGGCTGTAACAGGTTTATGCGGAAAAATTTTGATCCAGGTCTGGCCGCCCCTTTTGACGTACCTGGTCATGGCAATACGTGCCGCTTCGATCTGCCGGCTGGTAATCCAACAGGGTTCAAGAGCCTGCAGCCCGTATTCTCCGAAGTCGATCTCCGTTCCGCCCTTGGCCAGCCCCTTCATCCGACCCCGCTGGTGACGGCGGTATTTAACTCTTTTTGGCATCAACATCTTTACTTTCCCCTCCCCCCGCCGCCTTTTGGGGAAGAATCTCCCCTTTATAGATTAAAACCTTTACGCCGATCCGGCCATAGGTGGTGTGTGATTCCACTAAACCATAATCGATATCAGCGCGCAATGTCTGCAGGGGAACGGTTCCTTCGTGGTAGCTCTCTGTACGCGCCATTTCGGCACCGCCCAGCCGCCCCTTGCAGATGATCTTAATGCCCTTGGCGCCGGCCCGCATGGTTCTGAAAACAGCTTGCTTCATCGCTCTGCGGAAGGCAATTCTGCGGGAAAGCTGCTGGGCAATATTATCGGCTACCAGATGGGCATCCAACTCCGGTGTTTTGATCTCCAGGATGTTGATATGCACTTTTTTTCCCGTCATGCTCTCCACATCGCGCCGCAGTTGCTCCACACCAGAGCCCCTTTTGCCGATTACCATCCCGGGTTTGGCTGTGTGGATGTTAAGCCGCAAATTATTGGCGGCACGGTCTATCTCGATGCGGGAGATCCCGGCCCCGTCCAATTTCTTGCGAATAAAATCTCGCACTTTCAGATCTTCATGGAGCAGTTTTTTATAGTCTTTTTCAGCATACCAACGGGCATCCCAATCCCTGTGCACTCCGATGCGGAAACCTACCGGACTGATTTTTTGACCCAACTTCTATCCCTCCTCCCTTTCTTTTAATATGATCGTAAGATGACTGGTCCGCTTGCGAATACGCGCCGCCCGGCCAAAAGCCCGGGGCCTAAACCTTTTTAAGGTGGGGCCTTCATCAACATAGGCCTGGGAGATATAGAGCGCATCCCCATCCATTTCATTATTATGCTCTGCGTTGGCCAAAGCCGAACGCAATACCTTGGAAATGATTCCGGAGGCCCGTTTGGGTATAAAACTGAGAATGGAGAGAGCCTCACCGGCATCTTTACCCCGAATCAGATCCATGACCACCCTTACTTTACGGGGAGCTATTCTGACAAATCTGGCCTGCGCTTTCACTTCCATGCTTTCCCCCCTTCAAATCTCGCACCATTTCCTATTAATGCTTTTTTATTTTAAAGATGTCGATCTTTCGGTATGGACCCCATGACCGCGAAATGTTCGCGTTATGGCAAATTCGCCCAGCTTATGGCCTACCATGTCCTCTGTAATATAGATCGGAACATGTTTGCGGCCATCATGAACAGCGATGGTATGGCCGACCATTTCAGGAAAAACGGTCGAGCGGCGTGACCATGTTTTAATTACCCGTTTTTCTTTGGTTTTGTTTAGCTGTTCGATTTTGGATATCAATTTGGCATCTACATAAGGCCCCTTTTTCAAAGAACGTCCCATTAGATCACCCCTAATCCCTGATTTTTAAGCTATTTGCGTTTTTTTACGATCAACCGGTCCGACTTTTTCTTCTTCCGGCGGGTCTTGTAACCCAAAGTCGGTTTGCCCCAGGGAGTAAGCGGGCTCTCTCTACCAATCGGCGCTTTCCCTTCACCACCGCCATGGGGGTGATCAACAGGGTTCATCGCCGAACCTCGCACCGCGGGCCTGGCACCCAGCCAACGGGAACGCCCCGCTTTGCCGACCGATAGATTTTCATGCTCCACGTTTCCGATCTGACCAATCGTCGCCTTTGAGGCCAAAGGTACAAGCCTGACCTCTCCCGAAGGCAATTTAATATGGGCGTATTTCCCTTCTTTGGCCATCAACTGTGCTTCACCGCCGGCGGAACGAACCAGTTGGCCGCCTTTGCCCGGCAGCATTTCAATATTGTGGATCGTCGTACCCACCGGAATATTCTGCAGTGGCAGGGCGTTGCCGGGCTTGATTTCGGCGCCGGCGCCGGCACTGATCACCGCCCCGACCTGCAAGCTAAGGGGGGCCAAAATATAGCGCTTTTCCCCGTCAGCATAGTGCAACAAGGCCAGACGCGCCGAACGGTTGGGATCGTATTCAATAGCGGCCACCGTAGCCGGGACACCTTCTTTATCCCTTTTAAAATCGATGATGCGGTATCTTCGTTTATGTCCTCCCCCGCGATGCCGGCTCGTTATTCTGCCTTTATTGTTGCGGCCGCCTTTTTTCCGCAGCGGTTCCAACAAAGATTTTTCCGGTTCTTTTTTGGTAATCTCCTGGAAAGAGGAGACAGTCATAAAACGCCTTCCCGGTGAGGAAGGTAGATGTTTTTTCATTCCCATTTTCTGCATACCTCCTTCCTGTCAAAATTGCCCTTTTACTATTCAAAAAGTTCAATAGGTTTGCTGCCGGCCTGCAAGGTTACGATCGCTTTTTTCCAATCCGGACGGTAGCCCCTGTGCATGCCGACACGCCTTTGTTTCCCCTTCATAGAAATTGTATTCACCGCCCGCACCTGTACATCAAAGATCTCTTCCACAGCCCTTTTGATATCTATTTTATTGGCGCTTTTATCCACAACAAAGCTATATTTGTTTTCCTCCATCAGTGCGGTAGATTTTTCGGTAATGAGGGGCTTAAGAATAATATCATGCGGATCTTTCATCGGCAAACACCTCCTCAATCCTGGCCACAGCTTCTTTGGTTAAGATCAGCGTTTCATGGCTAAGCAGATCGAGCACGTTTATCTGGTGGGCTACCGCGGTTGTGACGCCGGGAATATTGCGTCCAGATCTATAGACGTTCTGATCCGGGCCGCCGGTCACCAACAACACAGTTCCCCCCGCCTGAAGTTTCTCAAGCATATCTACAATTTCTCTGGTCCGGGGAACATCCATCTTTAACGTATCGAGGACGAGCAGCCGCTTTTTGTTTAGCTTGGCGCTAAGGGCTGCACGCATCGCAGCACGGCGCACCTTTTTGGGCAATCTGTAACGATAGCTCCGCGGCTTGGGGCCAAATGTAGCCCCGCCTCCCACCCAGATCGGTGAGCGGATGCTCCCGTGACGTGCCCGGCCCGTTCCCTTTTGCCGCCAGGGTTTTCTGCCCCCTCCCCGGACCTCGCTCCGGGTTTTGGTGCTGGCGGTACCGCGGCGGCGGGCAGCCTGTAAATTTTTAACAACAGCGAAAAGAAGGTTCTTATTCACTTCTGCAGCAAAAACCTCAGCACTAAGCTCCAGTTCACCAACTCGTTCCCCTTCGACATTCAATACTTCCACAGTAGGCATGGGTTGCCATGAGCCCCCTCTCTAACCTGTTTTAACAGAACTTTTGACCACTAATGATACATTACGGGGACCAGGCACAGCTCCCTTAACCAGCAACAGATTTTTAGCGGCATCCACCTGCACAACCTTCAATTTCTGAACGGTAACCTTTTCTCCGCCCATTCTGCCCGGCAGTTTTTTTCCTTTGATCACGCGCGATAGGCCGACAGAGCCCAGAGAACCCGGGCCCCGGTGATAACGCGAACCGTGAGTCCGCGGCCCCAGTGCCTGACCGTGCCTTTTAATGCTGCCGGCAAAGCCTTTCCCTTTGGATATACCCGTAACGTCGACATATTCTCCCGCCTCGAAAATATCAGCTTTGATCTCCTGACCCACCTCATACCGATCCATATTGTTTATCCGCAGCTCTTGCACATATTTCAGAGGAGCAACGCCGGCCTGGGCAAAATGCCCGGCCATTGGCTTATTAATCCGTCCTTCTTTTGCCGGCTTAAAACCAATCTGGATCGCTTCATAGCCGTCTTTTTCCACGGTCTTCTTAACAAGGACGGTACAGGGGCCAGCTTCCAAAACCGTTACCGGGATAAAACGCCCTTCCTCGTCATAGACCCGTGTCATACCTATTTTCCTGGCCAGAATTCCTTTTTCCATCTTCTATACCCCTTTATTAAAAGACCTATTAGAGTTTAATTTCGATATCCACACCGGCAGGCAGATCCAAACGCATTAAAGCATCTATAGTGTTGGGTGTGGGATCAAGAATATCTATCAACCTTTTGTGCGTACGGATTTCGAACTGTTCCCGTGAATCTTTGAAT
>JAAZMI010000002.1 GCA_012798895.1 Bacillota bacterium | reverse complement strand
GTCTAAACCATTTTCCTTCGCTTTGAGCAGCGCCAGGTAGCAATCTTTCCCGGCGCTCCAAGATACAAAGACTTTTTCTCTTGTTTTTTCAGACATATATTTTCTCTGCCTCCAAACCGGAAAGTAGGGCCGTGCTATCGAAGAAGGTGCGTGCTCCCTTCTTTTTGATCTCCTCGTAGATAACCTGCGCCTGTCCCCCGGAATAGTCGCGAGCGGGGAAAGGTTTCTCCTCCAGCAAAAAGATCGGTTTTGAAGCGGGGAGCCCGGCAACAGCCTCGAGGTTGCGCAGGTTTCCCGGCCCAAAAGGGAGCGAGGGAACGATAATCGCTTCGGCCTGCTCGAGGAGAGCAAGGTGCCTGGCATGGTGTTCATCGGTGATCGGGGAAAATGGCGGCAGGGTAACCACCGGCAGCCGATGATAGGCAGCAAAGCGGTGGCAACTATCTTCACGGGTCACCGGGCCGACCGACAACCGGAAGCCGGCTTCCAACAACTGGGACAAGAGCAAAACAGCTTCTTCCCCCCCGCCGATCACGTGCACTTTTAATCCACTTTTTCCGCTACTCCCCTTCTCCGCCTCCAGTTGTTTAAGAACAGTAATATTAAGTTTGCCATGCAAGGGGTTGCGGTGAACAGCCACGGGTGTGCGGTAAGCAGTGTATATATTCTCCGGGGTTAAAACCTCTGCCGGTTTGCCAAGGGCGAGGATCTTTTTTTCCGCCAAAAGGACAAAGTATTCGAAATATTGCGCGGCAAGGTTCAGATCATGAATTGCCGCCAGGATCGTAACTCCTCTGGTGCGGTTCAGTTTGCAGAGAAGTTCTAAAAATTCCACCTGAAATTTAATATCGAGATTTGCCGTGGGTTCGTCTAAAAGCAGAAGTTTCGGTTCTTGGGCCAGAGCACGGGCGATGATCGCCCGCTGCCTTTCTCCCCCGCTTAAGCGAGCGGTCGACTGTGCCGCCAGATGGGTAATCCCTGTCGCGGCGATGGCTTCTTGTACAATCTCCCTGTCCAGCGCACTACCCCCCCGAAAGCGCTGCTGGTGGGGATAGCGCCCCATCATCACCAGTTCTTCCACGGTGAAATCAAAATCAACAGCTGTTTCTTGGGGAACAACGGCCATCGTGCGTGCCGCCTCTTGGGCAGGGGTTTTCTTAAGATCCCGATCGTTTAGATAGATTACCCCTTCGGTCGGCTCCAGGGCGCGGCCGATGCTGCGCAACAAACTGGATTTCCCGGCCCCATTGGGGCCGATTAACGCGGCAAAAGTCCCCTCGGGCAACACAAATTGTAACCCCTCGAGGGCCGTGAAAGCACCATATTTTATAGACAGATCACAAACTTTTAACCTTACCCCCAGTGTAAACCCCCCATTCTTAAAAAATAACTGCCTGCATCCTCGTGGACCAGGCCCATATGACTTGTTCAAGGTTTCCCGGGATGAAAGCGTTCCGGTTGGTATTGAATTGCTTTTTATATTATTTAATGCTAAGGAGAATCAAAATACCTGATCTTTCTACGCTTGCGCAGCAGGTAGAGAAAAAATGGGGCACCCAAAAGGGCGGTGATGATCCCCACCGGCAGCTCTGCCGGGGCGAGCACGGTCCGGGCCAAAGTATCGGCGCCGATCAATAGGATCGCACCACCAAGAGCGGAAACGGGCAAAAGAAAGCGGTGGTCGGGCCCGGCCACCAGCCGCACCATGTGCGGGATAACCAATCCCACAAAACCGATGATCCCGCTGGTGGAGACAGCCGCCGCAACCAGAAGCGATGCCGCAGCCAGAAAAATCTTTTTTAGCTTCTCTACCTCGATCCCCAGATAGACAGCAGTCTCCTCTCCGAGCAGCAGCGCGTTTAGTTCACGGGCAAAGAAATAGATCACGCCAAAACCGAGCAACATATAAGGAAGCATGACGCGCAGATAGTTCCATTTGGCCCCGGTCAGCCCGCCCATCATCCAAAAAATGATCTGGTGCAGGCGTTCCCCGGAAAAATAGATGGAGAGGGAAACGAGTGCTGTGAGAAAAGCGCTCACGGCGATGCCGGCTAAAAGAAGCATTAAAATGGGCGCGGTGTCACCCTGGCGTGAGACGCGGTAGACGAGAACGATCGTGGCCAGGCCGCCGGCGTAGGCCAAAAGAGGAACAGCACCCAGGCCCGCCCAACCCCAGGATAGGTTCAAAACTACGGCCAGGGAAGCACCCAAAGCTGCACCGGAAGAGACCCCGATGATGTAGGGATCGGCCAAAGGGTTGCGAAACAGACCCTGAAACGTAGCGCCGGCCACGGCCAGCGAGGCACCGACCAGCGCGGCCAGAAAAACCCGCGGCAGGCGGATCTGCAAAAAGATATCTTTCTTGGCCGCGGAGATCTCCAGGGAAGGAGCAACGTAGCCGGTTATCTTTTCGGCGATGATATAAAAAACCTCTTTATTACTGAAGGAAACCGAACCGAGGCTGGCCGCATAAAACAAGGTGACAAGAAGCACTAAACCCAGCAGCAACAAGCAGACCCGCCGTTGCCTGCGCCCGGCCAGGGCTCCTGCCAGCGGTGAAGATCGCTTTTTTTTCTGTTCCCCTCTCTCCGGCATCTCTCTCCTCCTTCATCGACCATCGATGAAAAATTAAATTGGTTTACCCATCCTAATTAATCTTAAAGGCCTTGAGCATCGTGTTACAGTAGAACAAAATATGTTTGGGCCCGGTCTATGGTTCCGGCCATAGCTCCGGGTAAAATATTTTGGCCAACTCTTCCACTGCCTCGGCCAGACGCGGCCCGGGGCGGGTGAATTTGTCTGCATTGAGACCAAAAATTCTTTCTTCCTGCAAGGCCGAGATCGTCTCCCAACCCGGCCGGTTAGTGATCTCTTGATCAAAAGTGCCTTCTGATCCATGTTGATCAGAGTAGAGAATAATCTCGGGGTCCCGTTCGATGACCGCTTCGGGGCTGACCCGGGGAAAGGCTGTCTCCACATCTGCAAAAATATTTTCGCCCCCGGCTTTCCCGATGATCTCGTGGATGACAGATATGCTGCCGGCAGTCATCAGGGGGTCGGCATATACTTCATAGTAGACCCGAACCCTTTCTCCGGCAGGAAGCTGCTGCAGTTTTTCCTGCACCGCCGCCAGGCGGGCTTCCATCTCGGTGATCAACCCTGCCGCCTTCTCTTTTTCTCCGGTTACCGCCCCCAAAAGCTCCAGAACCTGACAGACTTCTTCTATGCCGGAGGGATGAAGCACGAGAACCGGAAAGTCGAGGCCTTCCAGTTGTTCCAACACCTCTCCGGTAACCAAAAGCTCGGAGGCGACAACCAGATCGGGCTGCAGGGATATAATCTGTTCGAGATAGGGTTCGGAGAAACTGCCCGCCTTGGGTTTATCCAAAGCCTCCGGAGGAAAATTACAGTATTCAGTCACACCAACGATCCGCTTCTCCAGCCCCAGGGCAAAAAGCAGCTCGGTATTGCTCGGCGCCAGAGAGATAATTCTCTCTGGTTTCTGCAAAATTTCGACCTGGCGTCCAAAATAATCCTCCACCGTAAGGGGAAATTCTCCTGCAGATTGAATCTCCTTCTGTTCATCCTCTGCCAGGCCGCCCTCGGTATCTTCTGGAAAAGAAGAGCTGCAACCGCTTGCCGCAAGCAGAATAAGCAAGATAAACAATCCCCAAGCTACCGATTTTTTCATTGAGTTGATTTTCCTCCTCGTTGGGGTGGTGAAATATTTTTTGATCCGCGGCCCCATAACCGTCCGCCTACATCTCACCGGCAGGATCGCCTTGGACCCACGTTTCATTGCGCATTTTTTGCTTCGCTCTAAAAAGCTACTGCGCTTAATTTATTTGACATACCCCCCACGGATAAATCCGGAGGTTTTACGGCAGAAATGATAAATAAAAAATACCACGGGGAAGATCCGCGTGGTAGGCACACGACACTTCCCCTTTGCCGCGAAGGGGCAATGTGTTCTGTTTGGCAGGCAGGTCTCCTGGCTTACAGGCCGTCATCCTTCTTCGCCTTCCCGGTTTGCACACCAGTGGCTTGATGAAGAAAGCTTTCCTGTTTACAGTGGCGGGACCGCACCGGAGTTGCACCGGCTTCCCTTTTAAGCCCTCATCGGCACCTGCAAACAAATATGATTTTGTCGTAACGCACAGATAAGATCTTGCTACATCTTTATTTTAACATATACTTAGGAAAATTACCATACATAGAAGGGCCGGTTTTATGCCGTAGAATTAGGATCTCCAGCGCGTCATCATCATCGTCTGGATACCTCCGGCTCTTTCTCTCCCTTTTTTCCCGGCGGTTCCCCCCAGTGTTTTTTTTTAGACGCCACCTCCTGCCAGCGTTTATTTTCCGCCGAGGATATGATCTCCTTGTAAACATCGGCGGTTTGCACGGCAATTTTATCCCAGGAGTAGACATTCAGAGCCTTTTCATAAGCTTTTAGGGCCAGTTTTTCCGCCCATTCCTTGTTTCCCAATAAGCGGCAAACCTGCTCGGCCAAAGAATTGGCATCGCCGGGGTAGGCTTTCAAACCATCTGTTTCGTGCTCGACGATCTCATCCAGCCCCCCTACCGCCGAAACTAAAACCGGGGTATTGGTGGCCATCGCTTCTAAGGCAACGATGCCAAAAGGTTCATAGAGGCTGGGGAAAACTGCCACAGCAGCAGCATTGTACAGTTCATTGCGCAGTTCGTCGCTAATGTATCCCAAGAAATGCACTCTGCTCTCCAAACCCAGTTCCCGGGCGCGATTTTTTAAATTCTCTGCATGGGGGCCCGTGCCGGCAACCACGAATTTGGTCCCGGGAAAACGGTCTGAAATGGCTGGGAGAGCCTCCAAAACGATCTGCACGCCCTTTTCCTGCACGAGACGCCCCACGTAAAAGATCATCTGCTCACCGGGCTGGAAACCGATTTTTTCCAGGGCCGGCTCCGAGGCCGTTATGGCATAGGCTTCAGGCCGGATCCCATTGGGGATTATTTCAATTTTATCGGCGGGGAGCTGAAAGACATGTTGCAGCTCGGCCTGCATGTGCCGGCTGCAGCAGACAACCTTCCAGGCTTCATAAGTGAGCCACCATTCCAGATCACCGATGCTGCGCTGTTCTGCGTTATGCAGACCGTTATTTCGGCCGTACTCGGTTGCATGGATGGTAGCCAAAAGAGGCATTGTATAGATATGTTTCAAGCCTCGGGCGGCATAAGCCACCAGCCAGTCGTGAGCATGCACCAGATCGTAACTCTTTTGGTTGCCAATAAGCTGAACTCCTTTTTCCAACAGGGCAAAATTCAGCCTCTGCATCCAATCGATAAAATCCCTTTCCTGGCCCCCGTGGTAGGGGTAAACCCGCCAAACGCCGATCCCCTCCACATTTTCTCTTGCAGGTAGGTTCTCCTCTCCAGAGGTGATCACATCCACCTGGCAACCGGCTTTTACCAGGGAGCGGGATAATTCATAGACATGTTGGGCCAGACCTCCCACGTTCAATGGGGGGAATTCCCAGCTGAGCATCATAATACGCATCAGGAGATATCATCCTTTCATTGCCTATTTTTTCTTATTATTTCCCTGCGCTGCAGAAGCTATGAGTGCAAACCGGCAATGAAAGAAAAAACTGGGTGTGTCAAAACCCCGGCCAGACTGTGTGAAAACAACAAAAAAGTCGAGGGCATTTTAAAAAAGTGGGAAAGTGCGTTTAAAAATCAATCTGTTTCGTGTGCTTGCTCTCCAAATACTCTTGAAAATAGCGCTAATGTGGGTAAATTATCTGCCAAAAATAGTATCTATACAGTCTGCCGCCTTCCTAACACGCGCACCAAATTCATGATCCGGAAGAACCAAAAAACAGCTTGTGGGCATTCTCACCTTCGATCATTGCATTCTCTTTGGGGGTCAGACCCGCTTCCTGTAGTTCACGCAGGTAGCGCCGGGGAGAAAGCAGGGGGTAATCGGTGCCCAAAAGAATTTTGTGCAGGATGCCGATCTCCCTGGCCACGCGGTAGATACTGTGATCGTATAAAAAGGGGCCGGCCGCCGTATCGTAATACACATTTTGTAGCTGTTCCTTCAATTCAGGCATCAGTTCATAAAAAATCAGGCCACCGCCCCAGTGGGCGTAGATGATCTTCAGCTTGGGATGGCCGACAGCGAATTCCGCCGCTTCCCGCACGGAGACGTCCCCTTTGCCCGGGTAATAATGGCCTACGTTTTCGTTGATGTGCAGTAAAAGGGGCAGCCTCCTCTCCTCGCAGACAGAAGCCAATTTCCCGGCTTCCGGGCCCTCCAGATCGAACATCTGCCCCCAGGGAAAGAGCTCGCCCACGCCGGCCGCACCCTGCTCATGGCAGCGGCGGATCTCCTTTTCCATCCCAGCATCGAGGGGGTTTACAGCCGCCATGGCGATCAAACGCTCGGGGTGGCGGCGCGCTGCCTCCAAGATATAGTCGTTCATGACGCGGCAAAGCCCCGCATCGCGGGAGGCAAAACCGCAAATCGCCGCCTTGGCGATATCGTTTTTCTCCATGACCGCCAACAGATCTTCCACGGC